>CAYVQB010000122.1:0-1503 GCA_964453985.1 uncultured Pseudomonadota bacterium | reverse complement strand
TTGAAGAGTGATCAAAGATTCTTAGTATCTTTTTGGTAGTTTCTTTTTTTGATCCGTGATAAAGACTTGAAGACAAGTATAATAAAACCAAGCTTATTCCGTATATGCTTGAACTTATAATACGATAGGGGTCTTTTTGTGTGATCGATAGGGTTAAAATAACACATAGGCCAACAAGACTTAAGAATGCACCTATTCCATGTGTTATGCTGTTTGCCTTTTCTTCTCTTAGAGTTTGTTTTCTTTCCATATCTATCCTTCTATTAACTATTGAAATGATAAATATTTTAGAACAACAAAAAATATGAGTAAAGGGTTTTTGTGAAAAAAAACATCACAATCGGTATAAATTATTGCAAATAGAAAATTTAACATGGTATGCTTGGCTTAGATGCTATAGTTTTTCATTACACAATACTTTTATATTAGAAGGGAAGAATATGAAGAATAGTAAGAATTTATTGATTGTCTCGATCCTTACGCTAAGTTTTTTAGCAACAGGGGCTCAGGGAATGGAAGACAAAACGGGGCTTAAAGACCTTTCCCCTGATCTTCTTAAAGAAATAGGTAAAGATATGCACCCTGATGATTTAGCACGTCTAAGTGGATTAGCCAGACGATTTAAGAACGTTCACCTGCCTATGGCTAAAGTACAAAAGTTAAGCTATGAGCAATGGGAAAATAGAGTAAAAAAATACTTTGACAGAAGTGAAGGGCAAAATTTAAATCTAGAAAAGTGTCCGGTTGTTGTAGATTCTACCGTTATAAACGATATTGTAAGTTTACTAGGTTTGAGAAGGGTTGGCGCAGGCGGTGAAATTGCCCAAGTAAATTATATTACTTTAAGTGGTGATAAACTGAAAGAGGTTCCAGCAGAAGTTTTTAAATTTAGAGATTTAAAAGCCATCGATCTTTCAGAAACAGGTTTGACTAAAATCCCAGAGAACATAAGAAGGCTAGAATTTTTAGAGTATTTTTTCTGTGGAGGCAATAAGTTAGATAGTTTTCCGGAAGAGATTCTTGCTTGTAAAAGTTTAACAACTATAGATCTTGGTGAGAATAAAATTAAGAGTTTTCCTTGGGATAAATTAGAAGAGTTGCCAAATCTTAAGTATTTATATGTAGCAGATAATCCTTTATTAGCTCGTTTTACTAGAAAAGAATTGTCTCAAAAGAAGAATGAGCTTTTCGATCGAGATAATGATGGACTATACTTACTGACTTCACTTGAAGAAGGTGAGCTTCTTATGAAATTGCGCCATATACCCTATGTAGATTAGGCATAATGTTTTTTAGTTGAAGTTTACTCAGGAAACAAGTTAAGTAATTCGTAGACATTGCCAAAGCTTAAAGCCGTACTTGAGGTTTTAAGCTTTTGGCTTTTTGAAACAAAGATTTTTTCAAGACCAAACTTTTCAGCTTCTTTAACTCTAATTCCAATTTGATTCGTAGCCTTTATTTGTCCCGTTAGACTGATTTCGCCAATAGCAATAGATTTTGCAG
>CAYVQB010000121.1:0-1505 GCA_964453985.1 uncultured Pseudomonadota bacterium | reverse complement strand
GGCGGAAAAATATGGGACTGTACAAACTGCAATCTCCCTCATAGAAAAGAATTTATAGAAATGGTTGAAGAAATAAAAGAACAAAATCTAAAACGAAAATAATAAAGAATTTCTTCGAAATTCCTGCTTTTTTTGCTCAATCTTTTTTTAGCGACTCGCAGGGAGCGTGCAACAAAAAGGTTGGATTGTAGATATTGTGTATGTCCTTTCTATCCTTGTCGGGTTGAAGGCTTGGGCGAGTGGTTAGAAATTCAAAGCGGCGGAAAAATATGGGACTGTACAAACTGCAATTTACCTCACCGAAAAGAGTTCATAGAAATGGTTGAAGAAATAAAAGAGCAAAATCTAAAACGAAAACAATAAAGAATTTCTTTGATATTAACTTTATGGTGACACAAACACTATAAATATGTTTATTTAGAAAATTAATTATGGATAAAGATATTTTAAAAGGAATAAAAATAAGTTTTGGTTTTGTTTTATTTTTGTTAGCAATTTCAAGTTTAAGTTATGCAGGATACCATGGAGCAAATAATATCGTAAGTGGAACTTTTTTAGGAAATTATTTATTTCAAAATAATGTTACTTTTAGTAATGACGTTAATTTCACAGACGCCAATATTATTGGTTTGAGTGTTGGTGGATTTCCTTCAGGATTTGTAGGTACTTTTTCAACCAGTACTTGTCCTAGTGGATGGTTAGAAGCAAATGGTTCGAGTATATCTCGTGCAACTTATTTGGACTTATTTACAGCAATTAATACGATGTATGGCGTGGGTGATGGCTCAACCACATTTGAAATTCCAGATTATCGTGGATATTTTTTAAGAAGTTGGGATAATACTGCTGGCAATGATCCTGATGCTGCTTCAAGAACTGATAGGGGCGATGGTACTACTGGTGACAATATTGGTACAATACAAAGTTATCAAATACAAAGTCATGCACATACTGAATATTATTTAACTGGTGGTAATGGTGCTGTTGCAGGTTCTGGTGATTTGACTGCACATTTAAGATCAACTAGTGCTACAGGAGGAGCAGAGACAAGGCCAAAAAATATAAATGTACTTTATTGTATAAAAGAATAAACTTAATTTTTATTTTAACATCTATTACAGCTATATTTAATATCAACCTTCTTAAAGCCTTTAAGTGTTTCAACATGCTCAAGTATCTCTTCACAAATATTCTCTGCGTACTCATGTTCCTTACACAGTTTCAAACCAATTTCAATAACTCCATCTTCCAAAATCTTACTTGAACTAACAATATTTGATGTGATAATATCTACTCCAGTTTGTGGGTTAATAACGCTCTTCAACCGAAGACGTAAGTTTTCCCTATTTAAAACATCAACATCTTCTTTCAAAATTCCTTTCTTTCTTTCATAATCTCTAACTGCTCCTTTAAGTGTATCAACAGCCAGAACGCTACAATGAACTTTAACATTAGGTAATCCGCCAAGCTCATCAGTTATTTGTCTATGTGTAAGCTCCTTTGCT
>CAYVQB010000120.1:0-1506 GCA_964453985.1 uncultured Pseudomonadota bacterium | reverse complement strand
TATCTAATTTCCCCAGCTCAATTTCAATTAAACACTTTTAAAATTAGCTCAATCAGAATAAAAATAGATTAATGAGTAAGGTTGGGTTTTATTTTGCTGTTGTTCGGTTGTAAACTTTTTTGAACTGCTTCATGTAGTTTGGTGAAATAGGCGCTGTAATTTCATATTTTTACGGGATGGCTATGAGTTTTATTGTTCATTTCTTATGCAAAAAGAATAAGAACGGCAAAGATAATATTGGCATTGATGCACATATTTTAAATGTTGTTTCCAGACCAATATTATCACCCGCAAATCCAACTAGGAAAATGCCTGTTGCGTTGATAAAAAATCCAAGAGTGAAATAGATGCTATTAATAAATGCAGGTTTACGTGAGTTTGTGTGCTGAACCAGAGCAAGAATTACTGGTGCTGAAGAAAAGAGCAACATCCCAAGGACAATCAAGCATGGGAGGATAAATATTTTATTATTACTGAAATATATTAATCCCCACATTGCGAAGGTGGATAAAAAAGTTAGGATAAAAAGGATCTTTTTCTTTGAAAACTTGTCTGATACATGACCGACACCTATCATTCCAACAGCTCCCGCAAGATGTAATATGGAAAGAGAGATTCCGGCAAACCATAAAGGAGAACCTTTTTCAGTTAGATAAACAGGAAGATATAAGGTAAGAGCAAGGCTCATCCCTGCTCTAAATAACATAAAACCAGCAAGAACTAGGAAAAAAGGAATAAAACTCCGTACTGGTTTATATTTGATTCCTCTAGAATACTGCTTTGTCATATGAACGGAAGAAATATTCTTTAGTTTTACAAACAGCAAAACAGATATGGCAATACCAAATAGCATAAGTAAATAAGATTTATCCAATCCCATGCTTACAATAACCACGGTAATTATAAATGTACCGACAGTACCAGCAATGGCTCCAGCAGCCATATACATACTCATTCCCTTTCCTATCTTATTCCCAGAAAAAGATTTGATTAATACAGGTGAGGGAACATGAAAACAAACTGAACTTATGCCCGCAATAAACAGAAGAAGAAACAGTATCCAGTATGATGAGGCAAGCCCCGTAAGACTCATTGAAACTGCGGTAATTGCAGGCGTCAAGATTATAAAATACTTTATGGGTTTTTTGTCAGCCAGCAGTCCAACAAAAGGAGTGGCAAGTGACGGAGCACGTCTTGCAATGTCCAAAACTCCAGCCGCAGTAAGAGAGAGTCCGAATCGAGCCATCAGTAGCGGTAACATAGGGGCAAAAAAAGCTGGATAGATATCGTGAAAAAAATGCGCAATTGAAACTATGAGTATTTTCTTTTTTTGGAAAGGCTGTGTCATTATAAAAATATTTCCGGAATTTTTCTTTCGGAACAGGAACTGAACAGTCTTTCCTGGGCATTCAGAAGTGTTGAATCAGTTATTTTTCGTGCAAAAACTGGGCATTGCTTTACACAAGCACAGCAAAATATGCAAAGATCAGAATCAGTGGCTACTTT
>CAYVQB010000119.1:0-1526 GCA_964453985.1 uncultured Pseudomonadota bacterium | reverse complement strand
TCCAGAAGAAATCATTAATGAGTTTGCACCTGAGGAGAAAGAAGTTCCTGGTGCTTCTGCAAAGAAGTAGGTTTAATTCTTTTTTATTTTTATTTTAGGTTTAAGGAGTATTTTTCATTTAATTGATTTTTTATTTTTATTTCTAAATTAAGAAATTCTTTAGGGGGGTTTATTTTTATATCTCTCTTTTCTATTTTAGGTAGCACTTGATTCTTAATATAATAAAATATCCTTAATTTTGTTATTAATAATAAATATTTTTTGTTTGTTATTGTCAATTTCTCTCGATTAGGTTTTTGAACCTGCATTTTGTTAGGTATGCCCCATTTTTCTAATATGTAGCTTTTAGAATCAGGCTCAAAACTTTCACACTCTAAATAAAAAGCACATAATTCTCCATTGTACAAAAGGTAATCAGTTGTTAATTTCAGGTTTATGCCTGGCCATTTTTCTTCTTCTGCTTTTTGAATAAAATATTCTGGTCTATCTGCCAAGTAAAGATATGCATTTTTAAGATTTTTAATTATATTTTCTAACATTTTTAATGACTTTATTAAAGAAATCATGTTAAGTATATAAGTGCTTGTTGTTGTGTTTTACCACAACATTTATATATTTAGAAGGACTTGTTCATTATATGGATGTAAAAGAACTAATAAATATTGGGCTGACAAAGAACCAAGCAGAAGTTTATTTTGAAATTCTAAATCATCCATCCCAATCAGGTGGGAAAATTGCTAAAGCTCTTTCTATTGATAGATCTTTTGTGTATAATATAATAAATTCTTTACTAGATAAGGGTTTAGTAAGTTATATTATAAAAGGAAATGTAAGATTATACTATCCTGCAGATCCAGAGAACTTGTTAAAAGAAATTGAAGAAAAGAGGGATAAGGTAAACAAAGTTGTGGAAAAATTAAAACTAATTAAAAAACAAGTAAAATCTGAAAAATCAGTAAGTGTTTATGAGGGAAAACAAGGATTAAAAGTTTATGTTAGGGATTTTTTGAATACAGGCTCTTTTGAAACTTTTGGAGGGGGAGGAAAGCTCAAAATTCTTGAAATCTTAAAATATGAATACCCTAATTATTTGAAAGAATTTAATAAAAAAAAGATAAAAGGGAAACTTATTACTTCACCAGAAAATAAAACAATAATGAACAAAATATATGCAAAATCTCAAGTAGAAATAAAAACTTTTAATGGTTTAAAAAGTGGGGTTAATTTTACTATGTCTAATAATAAACTGGCAATTTATTCTGCAGAAGACAAACCTTTTGTAATAATCATAGAAAATAAGAATATTGTAAATGCTCTTAAGGATTATTTTGTTAAAATATGGGATTGCGCCAATTAAAATAATTATTTCAACTTCTCAATAACACCCTCAACACCCAAGACTTCTTCATCACCAGATTCCATGTTCTTCAACTTGAACTTATTTTCTTTTAATTCATTCTCTCCTATAATAAGAACAAAAGGAATCTTCATTGTATCTGCATACTTCATGTTCTTTGAGATGTTTC
>CAYVQB010000118.1:0-1529 GCA_964453985.1 uncultured Pseudomonadota bacterium | reverse complement strand
ATATGGGTAGACCTAATGAATAATGCTCACTTATATTCTATTCAGAATGATTTTAGGATGGTTATGATTGAATGCTATATTACTCTTGAGTCCTATATTCATGAAGTAATAGAAAATTTCTTACCTAAAAAATTCAACGAAAACTTGTTTAAGAAATTTTACAAAGAAAAAAAAGATAGATTGTCTTTAAATGATTTATATGACCAATTCGCAGAATTATGTTTTGATTTTTCTTTTAAGCAAAATAACCCGGATTTGTGGACAAGGTTTTTGTCTTTTAAAAAAGTTAGAAACAATATTGTTCATAACAAGTTGGCTAATGTTGAGGAGAATGTTGCAGAAAAATGTTTGGACAACACGAATAAAATAATAAATCTTTTTCAGAAAAAAAGATTAGAAATTGAAAATGGACTACGATCAAAAGAGAAAAATAAAGAAGAATCCAACGAGAACTAAAAAAAAGAGGGGACATATATGAGGAGAAAAAGAAGATGATTGAGAAATTTAAAGAATTTAGACTTAAATTTGATGAACAAAAAGAGGAATATTCTAAAATAAAGGATAACATCTCTGAAAAAGAAAAATATATTTTATTGGATGAAATAGACAAAGAGTCAACTGGGGATTATTTCCAATTATCTGTGGATACCTTATTCGATTTGGCTTCTAATAGTGATAAATACTTGAGAATATTAGAGAATACTTTTTTAAAAGTGAAAGGGGATATGGCAAGTGGTTCTTTCTTTGAAATGTTAATAAAAATTGGAGAAGAAAAAAAAGAAATTGGAATTTCTATCTATAATAAAATACAAGGAGAGAGTAAAAATGATGAATTAAAAATTGCTTCAGGGTTAATTCTTGGGGGCTATTCAATTAAAGAAAAGGAATATTTAGATGATTTACTAAAAATAAAAAAAATGGAATATCCCTTAACAAATACTATTCTAAAAACAATTTTAGTGCTATATGAAAAAGAGAAAGAGCTATCTAATGAGGTTTATAATTTTTTAAATTTGGCTTCTGATTCTAACGAAGAATTAATTCTAACTGAATTAGTTAATGTTTGTATATTCTTGTATGCAAAAAATAAAGAATATTTTTATAATTTAATTAAAAAGATAATAATAAAGAAAAAACTTCGTTCAGTTGGAAGAATATTCATCATGGATAAAAAGGTAGAATTATCTAAATCTCAATTTATTGAATTAG
Organism: uncultured Pseudomonadota bacterium; assembly: GCA_964453985.1. GTDB lineage: Bacteria > Babelota > Babeliae > Babelales > UASB340 > CAYVQB01. Next base: position 320 of record CAYVQB010000118.1, on the reverse strand, counting down.
CAAATCTAACAAAAGATTATGATGAATTTGTGTTGTCTGATTTGATGTACTCAACCATAAATTATCCGAGAGATGTTAAGCCTATATCAGAGTTATTGATTTACTGGATAAATAAGGATTTAGAATTTAAAATAAATAACTTAGATTGGGCTATTCAAGAATTAGTGAAAAAAAATGCAAAGTTTATAGATTACTTTTTAGATAATTTTAGCAAAGTTAAAACTGAGAAAGTTGGGTATATACATATCTTTCCAAGAATATTTGAAAAAATGGCTTCTCAAAATGTGGAGTATACTTCAAAAAAAATTCTTGAAAAACAT
>CAYVQB010000117.1:0-1559 GCA_964453985.1 uncultured Pseudomonadota bacterium | reverse complement strand
TAATCGGGTCTAATTTGAGAAATGCTAGAGATAAGTCAAGTGTTTTATACAAAAAATGTACTTTTCTTATATTTAGATATAATCTAATAAAAATATATCTTGCAAAAATAATTGAGAAATATTTTAAAAATAACTGAGAAATTTCTCAAGTATTTTTATTATCTTTGAATTATCGTTCTGAATTGTTATCTTTTTATCTTGCCAATCAGTGTGTGGAATACCCATCCATGTACTATTTTCATTTTATCTCCTATTTATTTAGTTTATCGAAATATTCAGAATATACCGTTTATATGTAGAAAAGATTTTACTTAACATTTAAAACCTCATTTATATTTTTGTCGTAGATGTGTTTTAAAGAACAACTGGAAAGGAGTTTATTATGACTACTGTTGAAATTATTGCTGCCAGTGGTATTTGTGTTGCTGTCATCGTTGCAATCCTCACGTTAATCAATAATAGAAAATCCATCAGATACCAAGAACGTAGGGAAGCTATTTCCAAATCCAGAAACTTTTTTATCGATTTGCGTTTTAAATTTAAGAATGAAAAAATCAGCTACATAAACCAAGTCGTTAGAAAAAAATTTCCTGTTACCGATAATGCGATTGAAAATATTATGTTCAATGTGAGTAAGAGAAAAGTAAAAAAAAAGATTAAACAAGCTTATGAAAAATACAAAAAACCAATCAATGTAAAAAAAATTAAACAAGCTTATGAAAAATACAAAAACACAGTCAAACGTTTTTCTTTGGTAAGTATTGAAAATGATGCTTTGCAAATTTATAATTTCAGTGAAGCTGAAATGAAGAAATGGTTTGGTGAAGATCGCAAATTTAGAACAGGCAAAGATCTTCTTCTTCATAATCTTCAAACGATCATTGATTTGACTAAATAATGAGTTTATCTTATTTTCTCCCATATTATAGTAAATAAAGGAGTTAGAATGAAAATTTTATTTGCTCTCATATTATGTATTATTTTTCTGGTCTGTTTTATAAGTGTTCTTTTTGGTGGAAAACAAAATCCAGCTCTCATAGCTCTTACTCCATTTAGCTTCATTGCTTTTTTTGGTTATTTCGCTGCACAATTCTTGAACTTAGACATAAACCTACCAAATATAGGAATACGAAAACGTGTGTTAGATTTGGAAAAACAACATCAAGAATTAAGAAAAATAGCAACTGCACTTTTTAAGCTCTCATTAAGTACTCTTGGTTATGCCGCAGATACTGAAAAAGTTGCAACACAAATTATATCACTAGCAAAAGAACTTGGAGAATATTTAGACAAAGATGACATAAAGTTATTTTTGAAAAACAGATAAAATACTCCAACCTATAACTTAACATAACTACCACTAACTAAGACATTCCGAAATAATAAGCTATAATAACTTTGATTGGTAAATTCTTATTGACATGAAAAAATGCCATTAATTTTTTACACAAAATATAACAAATTGCTGGAGGGGGAAATGGTTTTAAAAAATCTCTTATACACAGAAAATCATGAATGGGTAAAAGTAGAAGGTGAGATGGCATATTTTGGTATTACAG
>CAYVQB010000116.1:0-1572 GCA_964453985.1 uncultured Pseudomonadota bacterium | reverse complement strand
TTTTGTGAAGCCGGAATATGTTGCGACTGAAAGAAGCAACAATGAGGCGGGGTCGCGAGCACTTAGCAGATTTGATCTACCTTAGGTAGAGAAAAATCTGTTTAGTGACTCGTGACACAAAACGTTTGAAAAAATATTTAGTGATTTGTGACCACATAGAATAAGTATGCGAAGCACTCATCTAAAATTTAACCTAAAAAATAATCATTTATGGATAAAAAAACTATAGATACATACAACAAACTTGCTAAAAAATATGAAAAAGAAACAATTGATTTTTGGTTACGTTTTCCCGACACAATTATCTCCGAATTTGCAAAAAATATAACTAAAAATAAAAAAGTCCTTGATGTGGGAAGTGGCCCCGGAAGAGATGGGCTTCTCTTAAAAAATAAAGGTTTAAATATAACTTGCATTGATGCATCACATACAATGATTCAACTGTGTAAAGTCAAAGGATTAAAAGCGGTTAAAGGAAATTTATTACAACTTCCTTTTAAGGACAAAACATTTGATGGTGTGTGGGCATATACATCGCTTCTGTGTATTAGAAAAAAAGAAATAGAAAAAGCCCTGTCAGAAATAAGGAGAGTTTTGAAAAAAGACGGAATTTTTGGTTTAGGTATGATCGAGGGTGAGAATGAACTTTACCGAGAAAGTTCAGGTATTGGGGAACCAAGATGGTTCGCTTTTTATTCAAAAGAAGAAATCGATGAATTGTTAAATAGTAATGGTTTTAAAATTACATATTTTGAAACATTCAAACCTAAGACAAAAAATTATCTAAATTATATAACTAAAAAAATATCGGGTTAAAAACTATTTTTCCTCCTGTTAAACTTCTGTTTTAATGTTATAAGAATTTCGTCTATTTCCCTATTACCAAGTAATTTGAGCACTAGAACTAATACTATCAAGCCAGTGATACCTGATAAAAATCCTTGCAAGAAAATCCCCCAGAAAGTATTAATATTAAAAACACTATTCCATAGGTTTAAAGAAAAATAAGCAAAGACGCCCATCACCAAAGATGCAACAAAAGTTTGTAGAAATGACTTTTCCAAAGCTGGTGAAAAACGATTAAAATCTTTTTGAAATGAAAACCATAATAAACTAGCATTGATAAACGTCCCTAATGAATAACTAAGTGGTAAAATAAGAACCATTATGTTCTCAATGTCATCTATCCTAAGAATTAAACCAATACTTTCTTTTACTATATCCACATTAATAAATAACCATTTCAGAAAGAAAGCTGAAGCAATAATACAGGCAGCTGAAAATATGCTAATTAAAACAGGCTTTAATGTTTTTCCTGCTGCATAATATCCGCGAATAAACAACAACACCAAACTTTGAGCAGTCACCGACAAAGCAAAGGCCGCCAAACAAGCAGCCGTCAATCTAGTATCTTGCCAATCAAATTTACCTGATCCTAAAATAGTTCTTACTATCTGAGCTCTTAAAACGATAAATAAAACCAAAGCTACTGTCGCCCAAAAAACAATATGTCTAGCAGCTGTTGTAATCTGCTGGAAAAAAACATCTACTTTATTATCAGAAAAAAGTTTT
>CAYVQB010000115.1:0-1608 GCA_964453985.1 uncultured Pseudomonadota bacterium | reverse complement strand
AAAACCTTAACACCCTTATAATGTCCACATTCTTTGCAAACTTGGTGAGGTAATACTGCAGCCTGACAGGTTTGACAGATAGCGATAGATTTAACTTTAATGCCTTTATTGGCTGATCTAGAATCGCGTCTTGCTTTAGACACTTTACGTTTTGGTACTGGCATGGAAGGTCTCCTACTTGGGTATAAATACTATTTAAACTTCTACTTCAAATTTTACTTTTAAAAACAATCAACAATTTTCACAATTATAAAGACAACGGTACAACGTTGTATTTTTGTTACAACTGAACAGAATCAATCTAAGATTATCCAATTAAACTGTATATATATTAGTTTTTTAGAACAATTTTGTCAAAAACAACTAGTTTGTCTTGTAAAATCAACAGGTTTTGGCAAACTATAAGTATAAAAACAATCATAAAACAATTACGAATAATAACGAAAATAGCCTATAGGAGTACTTTTAATGGCAAAAATTACAGCCCAACTCATAAAAGAACTACGCGAGAAAACACAAGTAGGTATGATGGATTGCAAGAAAGCTTTATTAGAAGCTGATGGTGACTTTGAAAAAGCAGTCGAAATCCTAAGAAAAAAAGGCGCTGCGGTTGCTGCAAAAAGAGCAGGTAAAGAAACGTTGCAAGGCCAAATACAGGCCAAAATAGCACCCGATTTCAAATCTGGATCCATAGTAAAAATTAGTTGTGAAACAGATTTCGCGGCTAGAACCGATGATATGCAAGCTTTTGCTGACGATATTGGTAGTCATGTACTTAAAAGCTCTAGTCCAGCATTAGAAGGCGTAGGCGAAGCCTTACTAGAAGAAAAATTATTGGGCAAAGATATAACCATATATGACACATTGAATGATCTTATAGCCAAAATAAGTGAAAGCATCAAAATAGAAGAATTTGTTAAGTATCAAATTGAAAATGGCATTGTAAATTCCTACGTTCATCCAGGTGCAAATTTGGGCGCTTTGGCCATGCTTGAAACTGACAAATCTGTTGATGAAAAAAATCTTGAAGATTTGAAATCATTATCAAGAGATATTTGTATGCAAATAGCCGTTACAAATCCAATAGCTATAAGCCCAGAAAATCTGGATAAACAAACAGTAGAAAAAGAGCTTGCCTTCATAAAAGAACAGATTACTGAAAGCGGCAAACCTGCAAATCTTATAGAAAAAATCTCACAAGGTAGGATTAATAAATTTTACCAAGAAGTTTGTTTATTGAATCAAGCCTTTATTAAAGATGATAAGGTAACTATCAAACAACATATTGATCAATGCAGCAAAAAAACTGGACTAAAAATTACGTTAAGTAAGTTCAAGAGACTTTCCATAGGTAAATAGCCTGCTACGCTAAAGCTTCGAAGGCCACAGAATGGATACGATTCTTATAAAACTTAGCGGTACAACATTTAACCCTTCTCAGTCAGGAGAAGGGTTTTTTTTAGAAAAAATAATAGAACAAATAAAGGAATTAAGAAAAAATAATAATATAGGTATTGTTGTTGGCGCAGGCAACATCTTTAGGGGCAACCAGCACGGCAAAAAGCTTGGACTAAATCAAACAACAGGACACACAGCCGGAATGCTTGC
>CAYVQB010000114.1:0-1616 GCA_964453985.1 uncultured Pseudomonadota bacterium | reverse complement strand
AGCAACTGAGTTATTATTGTAGGAATTATAGCTCTTGCTGATTGTCTGGGGCCATATGTGTTGAACGGTCGAACTATTGTTACAGGAAGATCAAAGCTTCTATAAAAGGATTCAGACAACCTGTCAGCTCCAATTTTTGTAGCTGAATATGGAGACTGTCCCTGAAATGGATGCATTTCATCAATTGGGACATATTGTGCTGTTCCATAAACTTCAGATGTAGATGTTACTAAAACTCTTTCTGTATTCAATTCTCTTGCTGCTTGCAGTATATTAAGGGTTCCTTTGATATTCGTATCTACATAGCTATCGGGGGAGTGATAGCTAAATGGAATTGCGATTAATGCGGCAAGATGGAAAACCGCATCCACTTCTTTCATGGCTTCTCTTACACCGTTAGGATCTCTAATGTCTCCGGCAAAAACTTCAATTTTTGATAATGTTTCTTTTGGTAAAGAATCAAGCCATCCCCAGCTGTTAAAAGAATTGTAATATACAAAAGCTTTTACCTTACACTTTTCTTGAATTAACTTTTCTACAAGGTGACTTCCGATAAACCCATCAGCACCGGTTACGAGAACTTTTTTATTTTTTAATTCCATAAGTGACACTTGCAAAATATTTAAATGTAAATTATATATTACTATATTATGCTTTAAGGTGATTATCAAATTTCACTATTTTGTTAATGATGAATTTTATAGGTTATCATGTTTATGAAATTAGCTACAGGAGAAGTTTATGTCTTATTTTAAAAAACTTGTTATTTTTACAACTAAATTAATTGGAGATTGTTTTTGTTACTTGTGTGCTATTCCCATTGTCGTGATTATTAGGTTAATATCACCGTTTGTTTTTGTACGTTTTACGGCTTTAAAGTCTACTAGAATAGGTCATTTTGCCGGAAATACAGAAATGTATTTGTGTGAGCGTGATTTGAAAAAAACAGCTAGAAAAACAATTGATTTATTTTGTTGTGAAAGATTTATATGTAACAAACAATTGCTTAAAATGTGGAAAAGAGTTTTGATTATTTCTTCTTTTGTGAAGTATATATATAAAGCAAACAGCTTGTTGCCTAACCGTAAAAAGAACAGAATACAGCTACCTTCCGATAGAGATATTCACGGAATCGTGGAAAAGTCGCCTATTCATTTGGTTTTTACTCCAGATGAAGAGGAAAAGGGGAAGGATTATTTAGCGGATAAAGGACTAAAAAAAAAGCAAAAATTCATTTGTATTTATGCCCGAGATGATGCTTATCTACATAAGACCTATACTTATAATACAAAGGAGCAGTGGTCGGGGCATGATTACAGAAATTCAGATATAAAGAACTATCTCGCGGCGGCCGAAGAGATGACTAAAAAGGGGTATTATGTCTTCAGAATGGGGGCCGAAGTAAATGCTCCATTAGAAACAAACAATCCCATGATTATTGATTACGCAACAAATGGCGACAGAACTGATTTTCTTGATATTTATTTGTTTGGTAAATGTCGTTTTTTAATTTGTGGCAATGGTGGTCCTCTGGGTGTTTCGCAGGCTTTAAGGCGCCCTATTGTTGCTGTAAATGAGGCTCCATTATTAATGTTTAGTTGCTGCTGGGGAAAATG
>CAYVQB010000113.1:0-1616 GCA_964453985.1 uncultured Pseudomonadota bacterium | reverse complement strand
ATGTTATATCAGTAGGTAAACCTGATTTATTAAAATTGTTAACTATAATGTTACCCAAGCAAGATTTTCCCGACTCATTGCAACAAAACCAACCTTTATCTGGATATAAAGACCTGAATCTAAAACCATTACTCACAAGTAAAATATCTACCGTTTTTTTATCTTCTTCTGGATTTAAGCAAATAAAATTACCCCTGTCATAATAAACAGGAAAAGATGAATTCTTAGCATAAAGATATACGGCCCGTCTATTACAGCTGCCAAAATAATTATTAGGTAAACCAACAAAACACAATGGTCTATTATCTTTTTTATGAGCTACCAAAGTTTTAAAAGCAGTCGCAATAGTATTTAACTTATACTCTTTTTCTTTCTGACCTTTGGCTATAAAAAATATATTAAAAATTAAGACAAAATATAAAAACCCATAAATTAAATAGTTAAATTTAAAAAACTTAACTAAATAAAACTTAACACTAAATAAAACAAGTAATACAAAGAATGGTACAGCTATATAAAAGTATCTTGGCATATGAGTAAGCCAAAAAACGGGCCAACTAAACAAAACAATACTAAAGATTAAAAAGATAAAAAGCCTTAATCTTTTCTGATAAAAGTATGGGAAACTTAAAACAAGTAATACTAAGATTATTAAGAGACCCTTTAGTAATCTGTTTCCTCCAGATAACCAATTTAAGTTAATTAGATTTACTAAATAAGTAAGATAATCAAAAAGACGTACTGATTGCTTTTCTAAGAAAATAAAAAGAGTATCCTTCAAAGCTGCTTGCTTAATAGCCTGAGCAATTGGAAACAAAGAAAATCTTAATCCTAAATAAAAAATATTACTTAAAATAAATCCCGATGATATTTTCAAAGCCTTTAAAAAGCTATTATTATAAAACAAAGCACCCATAAATACCCAAATAGGCATAACAATTAAATGTTCCATAAAAAAAAGTGATATAAAAATAGTAAAACAAGATAATAAATAATATTTTATACCACCCGAATCTATTAAATATTTTTTTAAAGCCCAAATAGAAACCAACAATAAAGTCAGACCAATAGGATATTTTTGACATCCTATAATACCCATCCATCGATACAAGCTAGAATGAAAAGCAAAAAAAAGACTACCCCAAAGAGCAATACCTAAAGAAAAAAATAAAAGAAAGAACCTAAACAATATTACAGCATTTAAAGCATGCAAAAAAATCATAAACAATAAATAATAATATGCAGAGAGCCCAAAAAACTTAGTCTGTATTATTGTTAATATATAAGATAAAGGCCTATAAAGGGTGAGCTCAAAGGTCGGAGAATAAACAGATTCATCCAACATAGATGGTCCGGTGATATTAGGCCCATCTTCCGAACCTTCATAAAACAACTTGAAAGTATCTTGTAATTTACAATCCTTAGCATGGAAGATACCTCCAAAGTCATCAGCTACAAACCCCCATTTGGTATATGGAATACCTAAAGTCAAAAATATAAACCCAAAAATAATTACTGTCGAAATTAATATTTTATGCTTTTGAAATATATTTTTTAAAGCTACGCAGCATTCCATATACTCTCCCCTTTAGTTGCTAAGACTGAAGTTTTGCTGC
>CAYVQB010000112.1:0-1626 GCA_964453985.1 uncultured Pseudomonadota bacterium | reverse complement strand
ATAATAATTTAAAGTGCTTTTATTTCTTAAGAGAAGATATTTATGATTGAAGATTTAAAAATAAAATTGGCGGATAATGTTGATACTAAGGATGTTTTTGAGTTGTCCAATGATCCTATTGTTCGACATAATTCTTTTAAAAGAAATTTAATTGATTGGCAAGACCATATAAATTGGTTTTCGAAAAAGATTCGAAATGAAGATTCTATTTTTTACGTTGCAAGAACGATAAGCAATGAGTTTGTTGGTTATGTTCGATTTGATAAACAGTCTAATAATGATAAATTAGATAATTGTTGCATTATTACTATTCATTTAATCGAAAGTTTCCGGGGAAAGGGCATTGGAGGTTACTTAATAAAAGAAACATCTAAAATTATTTTTAATGATTATAATAATTTGGAAAATATTTATGCATACGTTAAAAAAGAGAACATGCCATCGTTAAAGAGCTTTTTGAAAAATGGTTATGAGGTTCTAGAGGAATGTCGAATAGAAGAATATGAGTGTTTTAAGTTAGTTTGCAAAAATTAATTTATGGAGATTTAACTGTTTTGAAGCAAAATGTTTTAGTGATTGCTGCGCATCCGGATGATGAAGTTTTAGGCTGTGGAGGAACGATAGCAAAGCATGTTGCATTGGGAGCTACTGTTGATGTAGTTATTCTTGCTGAAGGGATTACTGCACGAAGTGAAATAAGAAGTAGAGAAGGATCTAAAAAAGAGTTATCTGAATTGACAAAAATAGCTCAAGCAGCAAATGATATTTTGGGGGTTAATTCTTTAACTCTGCACAATTTTGCGGACAATAGAATGGACTCTATTGATCGTCTTGAGGTAATTAAATTTGTTGAAAAATTAATTGATAAATTTAAGCCTTCAGTTATTTATACGCATCATTCCGGCGATGTTAATATTGATCATAGAATAATTCATGAGGCTGTTATAACGGCTTGTAGGCCTATTCCTGACCATTCGGTGAAACAACTTTTGTTTTTTGAAGTGGCATCAAGTACTGAATGGCAGCCGGCAGTATCGGCTCCATATTTTGCACCAAATTGGTTTGTTGATATTTCAGATTTTTTGGTTTTGAAATTGAAGGCATTGGAAGTTTACAATACTGAAATGCGGGAGTATCCTCATTCTCGGTCGATTAAGGCATTAGAATATCTTGCTAGATGGAGAGGTGCAACTGTTGGTGTGCAAGCTGCTGAAAGTTTTATTTTAGGTAGAAAGTTGAGCTAGTAAATGGGAAATATGAGATGTCTTTTGGTTTTATTGTTTTTTTTAAATTCTGTTCAGGGAGTTAAGGTGAAAGAAATAGAAATTGCTGGTAGAAAAATAGGTAAAAATCAAAAGCCTTTTGTGATTGCTGAGATGTCTGGGAATCATAATCATTCTTTAGAGAGAGCTTTGCAAATTGTTGAAGCTGCAGCAAAATCTGGAGCAGATGCCTTAAAATTACAAACTTATACTGCAGATACTATGACGCTGAATATTCAAGAAGGTGACTTTTGTATAACAGATTCAACTAGTTTATGGAAAGGGCAGTCTTTACACAAGTTATACCAAAAAGCTTATACTCCTTGGGAATGGCATGAAGCTATTTTTAAGAGATGCGACGAAC
>CAYVQB010000111.1:0-1698 GCA_964453985.1 uncultured Pseudomonadota bacterium | reverse complement strand
AGAAATCACCTATTTGCGGCTCAATATAATAAGAAAATCTTTTTTTATTTAAATTTAAATCTTTTTTGCCAAAAACAGTTCTTATAAATTTCTTTTTTCTTAGATCAAAAAAACTCGAATAATACTTAAACTGACGAATAAGATTAAAGCTTGGTACAGTTATAATAGCTATTCCCCCAGGCTTTAAAGCGTTATACATAGATTCCATAGGAGCAGATGGTCCACTAGTAAAATGTTCAATAACGCCATAACTTAAAACCATATCAAAAGATTCCTTTTGGTATGACATATTTAATACATCACCATGGATAATATTCAACTCAGGAAAATTTTCATTCAAATAATTTACGGCATCTTTGTTTAACTCTATACCCTGAATATCATTAAATCCCTTATCATAGAAATACTTTACAACCCTTCCCAGTCCACATCCAGCTTCTAAAATCTTTAGTTTTTTATCTTTTAGATACTTAGAAGTTAAAATTACCCCATCGTCTCTATTACAGGAATCTAATAATAAATTAAATTCTTTAGGATTCCAAGAAAAAATTTGACTACAACTACTCTTAGCCTTATTCCTTTCTAGCATTCTAACCCTCTCAAATTCAAACTGTTATTACCTTGATTTAAACGTATTTAAACTTTTTTACAAATAAAACAAACACCCCAAGTATCAAAACCCGGAACTTTTGCTGATAACCATTCTTGCGTGTCAATAAGTTTGAAATTATTTTTTTCAAAAAAGAGCTCTAATTCAGGCTTAAACAAATATCTCATCTTATGAGTTTCTTTAAACTCTTTTACAGCTTCACTCAACTTATCTATTACAAGCATCTGATAATTCACATCTACCAAATTATCATTAGGATAAATTTTTGGCTCCGCGATACGCATAACTAAACTTTTTCCATCTTCAAAACGCTTAACCCTAACGTCAGGTTTAAAACTTAAAACAGCTGGCCCATACCAACAATCAAAAATAAAAATTCCACCCTCATTCAAATGCTCTTTTGCAACCTGAAACATAGCTTGTAAGTCTTGATTTGTAATTTGATAACTTATTACATGGAAAAGAGATATTATTACATCAAACTTTTTGTCTAATTTTACGTTTCTAACATCACCCTCACAAAAAGCCAACTTGCTTGCTAAGTCTTGACGCTCTTTTAATCTCTCTTGAGCCTGAACAACCATATCTTGACTTATATCTACACCATAAATATTAAAATCTTTTTCAGCCAAAAGCACCGCATGCTTGCCTGTGCCACAACCTAGTTCTAAAACCGTTTTTGCGTCAGGTTTATTTTTTTTTATAAGCTCTGTAATATAATCCGCTTCGGCTTGATAATCTTTATCTTGATATAACAGATCATAATAATATGCATAATCCTTAAAAACACTCATTCAAAACCTCTTTTAATATTTTGCAAACTCTTATTACCTTATTTTCATTTAAATTCAAACCACTAGGCAAATAAAAACCACGTCTTGCCAGATTCTGGGCAACGGGATATTGCTCATCATTAAACAATCCCATTCTTTTAAAAACAGGCTGTTCATGCATGCACCAGAAAAACGGCCTTGTGCCCACACCCTTTCCTTGTAACCTTTGCATAATTTCTTGAGCGTCAAACTTAATATTTTCTTTTAAAACTAACCCATAAACCCAATAAATATTTTGAGCCAAACCTGTTTGAG
>CAYVQB010000110.1:0-1747 GCA_964453985.1 uncultured Pseudomonadota bacterium | reverse complement strand
CTTATTTTTTTTGTAGGCTTAACCATTTTTCTTTTGAGAAATTATAAAAAATCCCTGTGTTTGTGGTTGATTTTATATCAAAGCCAAGTTTTGCATAAACTTGTTGGGCGTTTATATTGTATGTCCAGGTAGAGAATTCTATGTTTTTGATTGAATCTAGTTTTTCAAAAGGATAAAAAATTAATCTTCTTGCTAGCCCAAGCCCTTGGTATAAAGGGTGTATGGCCAAAAAATCTCCAGAGATTTTATTTTTAAAATTATAAGATAAAGAAAAGGCGATAATTTTATTTGTTAAAACATTTTTTATTGCTATCCAAAGCACCGGTATTAAATGCTTATTGTTAATAATACAGCGACATTTATTATTCCATTCTTCGATTAATACATGTTCTGGTGATTTTTTAACAGGAGCAAATGCTTCTACATAGGTTTCGGTTGCCTTTTCTAAAAGAGAAAAATCATTTACAACAAGAACTAGATTATCTTTGTTTATTGTTTGCCTTATATTCGAGTTTTCTTCTTGCATCCCAAAGATGTTTTGAGTAAAAAAAGAACCAGCGATTAAAACTGTTAAAAGTAATTTTTTAAATAATTTATTCATGATCTTCTCCAAAAATGATTGTTGCCAATTTTTCATAAATTATTGATGCTTTAACATCATCGCGATTGCCTAAAATAATTATACAAAGCTTATCATCAGGATATCTGGCAATCTTTGTCGAAAATCCGTCAATGCCTCCTGAATGCCCAATGTAATTATGATTGTATTCTTTGCCAATACCCCAACCATACCCATAACAAGGAGAATTTGGGTCATTATTTTTTGTTACAACGTGAGGTGTGAAAATTTTATCTAGAGACTCTTTTGATAATAATTTTTCTGAATATAGTGCCTGATCCAAAAGATACAAATCTTCAACGGTTGAATATAATCCACCAGCTCCGGAAGGGAAAGACATGTCAATATATCCTGCATTAACAAGTTTATTATCAAGCGTGCTATATCCAGATGCTCTATTTTTAATTACAAGACTAGATTTGTCGTATCCGGAATTATTCATATTCAGAGGAGTAAAAATGTTTTCTTGTAAAACAGTTTCGTATTTTTTCCCAGAAGCTTTTTCAATAATGTAAGTCAACAACATATATCCTGAATTGCTATATTTATATTCTTCTCCTGGTTGAAAATCTAAAGGTTTGTTTTTGAATCGTTCTACAAGTTGTTCTGTTGTATGAGGTTTTGACTTCTTTTTTCTGTATTCTGCAAATGCTGTTAAATTAGGAATCCCTGATGAGTGTGTTAGTAAATGATGAATGGTAATCTTATCACCATTAGGATAGTCAGTAATATATTTTGATAACGTGTCGTTAATACTCAGTAAACCCTTTTCTTGTAGTTGCATTATTGCCATTGCAGTAAATGTTTTTGTTATTGATCCCAATCTAAATTTGGTTTGTGGTGTATTAGAAACATCGTGTTCATAATTTGCCATCCCATAGCCTTTGGCAAAAATATTGCCATTTTGGGCGACCAAAACAGAACCGCTAAAAAGTCCTTGAGAAGCCAAAGCATTAAGATAGTCATCTATTTTTGTTTGTACTTGAACAAAATCTTGATTTGTTTCTTTAGAGCTTCTTTGCATACCTATTAAGGTAATTGCACCTGAAAAAACAACTGTGAATGCTGTTAAAAGTAATTTTTTAAATAATTTATTCATAATAACCTCCCATATTTTGATTAATAAGC
>CAYVQB010000109.1:0-1756 GCA_964453985.1 uncultured Pseudomonadota bacterium | reverse complement strand
AAGATGTACAAGGTAAGGACAAGGGCTCTGTATTAGGTAAATTCTTGGATGCTATTTCTTTTGTTCCAAAGAAAGTTATTTTTGTTGATGATACAAAAAAACATGTTGATAGTGTTGCTCAAGAATTTAAATCCCGTAATATTCCTACTGTTGCGTTATGGTATAAATTTTTAAATAAAAGTGAATCTAGGAGTTCCTTAACCCAAGGGGAATTAAGATTGCGTGAATTTTTTTGGGGTAAAGATTGGTATAAGCTTGATGTTAACGTTGATGACGCCGTTAAATATATTTTAGATAATTTAGAAAAAGAAAGTTTAGGTATGGTTTCAGAAAATAATTTTACATTCAAAACAATGCAAGAAAACGATACTCGTATACTTTTTGATTGGTGTCAGCAGCCGCATATTTCAAAGTGGTGGCAAGCGCCAGCTGATTACGATAAGTTTTTAGAAAAATATCATCCTGATAAGATGGCCGAAAACTTTGTACATCCATTTATAATTTATTTTGATGAACAGCCAATTGGTTATATTCAATATTATGAGTGTGATAAGGCTGATGATGGTTGGTGGACAAAACAAGGCGTGCAGCCTGCAGGTAGTTTGGGTATGGATGTAGTTATAGGTGAGTCTGAGTATATTGGCAAAGGTTATGGTACAACTATTGTTAAAAAGTTTGTTGAAAAACTTTTTGAAGAAACTGATACTAAAAAAATTATAATTGATCCTGATCCCGAAAATATTGCTGCTATCCATTGTTACGAAAAAGTTGGATTCAAAAAAGTTAAGGAAGTTGAATCGCCTACTTTTTTTGATGCACCCCCTGGAAAATTGCTTTTGATGGAGATGGGGAAGAGAGATAAGGGGGAATAAAAATTCCTAAAAACTGCAAAAATCCAAAATTTGAGTTTTGTTCCCCAAGGCTTTGATAAATTTTTGTAAGTCATCAGGTGTTATAAAAGTAGTAGCGTCATTTGTTAATGGATGAAATCCTAAAGTTTTATGATTAAACAAGTTTTGATCAAGAATAACATTAACTACATGACCTTTATCATTAATAAGCCCAAATAGTGATACAGAACCGGCGGTAACGCCCAAGTGTTCCTTCAATAGATCTTCGTTAGCAAAACGCAATCCCGGAGCATGAATAATCTTTGATAATTCTTTTAATTTTATTTTTGTGTCAAAAAGGGCGCCCACTAGCCAAAGATTCTTTTTATTATCTTTTAAAAAAAGATTTTTACATTGCCCAAAGTCGGGGAATTCTTTAAAAACTGATAAAGCTTCTTCTACTGTAAAAACTGGCTTGTGATTTTGTGTTTTATGTTCTATTTCTAGATTCTCAAGAAATTTAAATAATTGATCTTTCAATATCATGATGACCCTTTTTGTTTTTTGTATAAATACCAGTATATTAAGGCTATATTATATTAAAACTTAAAACTAATTTAATCTAATAGCCAAATGATATTACCTTCATATTGATCAAATCGGCAACACTGCATTAGTTGGTGCAACGTTAATGTTTTAAATGCTTTGTATTATGGCGGATTCTTTTTCGGCCAGTAAAAAATAAAAAACTAAGGGTTACCGTGAGAATTTTTTGTGTTTCCAAGTACTTAATCATAGTTTTGCTTTTTATATCTACCCAAGCCAATGCAATGCTTAGGGTTAGCCAGATTCATAGTAAGCAAGGAGAAGATTGCGTTGGAGTTTTTTGTGAAAAATTATTAAGAGAATCATATGGTGATTCTATA
>CAYVQB010000108.1:0-1789 GCA_964453985.1 uncultured Pseudomonadota bacterium | reverse complement strand
GATTCAATTTTAAAAATATAATTATATCTCCAGAATTTGGTTGGTTTAAGAATTTCTTAGAATTAGTATATTCATCTAATTCATTTTGAATCTCAGAAACCCAATTATCGGGATTTTTTTCAACCTCCTCAGGAGCAAAGGAGTCAAATAACCTTTCAATTTCTCTTATATTGTTTTTAGACTTCATGATTTTATATTCCTTTTTCACAATTTTATTTTTGTTAAAGTTACTTCTGAATCATAAATTGATAAACATCAAATTTTGTCAAAATAGAAGCTTCAGAGTGTAAGTTAAGATTACATCGGATTTGTCATTTTGTCTAGCCCCGAAGGGATTTTCTTTAGTTGAGATGGTTTTAAACTCAGAGAGTTGTAAAATCAAAGGTTTTGAGCCACTGCTAAAATATGCTTGACGTCTTGCAGAGATAACGTATCAATAAGGTTTTTTAGCTGTTGTCGCTCTGGCTCCGATGCCGCAATCTGTTTTTGTTTAGGCTCAGTCAACGTTTCAGCAAAGCCGGAAACTGGTTTTTTTGTTAAGTCAGCACCAACATAAAACTTGTCAATAGTGCGTATGCTATCGCCTAACATGCGCGATAAACGAATGCTTTGTACGCCAGCTTTTGCCATTTCAGTTGCGAAAGTATGTCTTAAGCTATGAATTCCGTACAGAGAACGGTTACGAATGCATTGAACATTGGAGTTATTTAATTTATTTCCAGTAACAGTATGAATTATCGATAAAATAGTTTTCTTTATATAAGCAGGGTTACGAGAATAATGAGCTTGGATACTGGGTAACACATATTGACCTTCTTTTGTAAGCCTATCTATAGCATAAAGCAGGTGGTTAAATATAGGAATTTGAGCTGAGACCCCGCTAGTTAATTGTGTTTTTTGGGGTTTATATGTGATATAATTATTGACTAAGTCCACATTATCCCAAGTCAGGTTAACAGCATCGAACAAGCGCATCCCAGCAAAAAGGCATAATTTTATTAAGCATGCCGTTTCAAATTGGTATGGTAAAATATTTTTTTCATCATCAATAAACTTCTGAAGTTTATCGACCTGACTAGCCGTCAAAGCTAAGCGTTTCTGCTGGACTCCTTTTTTTCGTGCAGTCCTAAGCCAATAGTTATTGTCAATGCCATAACTATTTTGCAAAGCTTTAGTAATGGTTGCCAATGCACCTCGTTTATAATTACTAGTATTCGCTGATATACCACTTTGCCAGACGTATTCCATATATGACATAGCCGTTTCTAAAGTTATTTGAGTAAAACTCTCTACACTTGGTCGTTCTACTGCAAGCCATTTTATGAATTCTTTTAGCATTCTCTGGTAATTTGAGAGAGTTCCTTCACTAGCTGTTGGTTTTGTTTTTAAAAATTTTTCCCAAACATTATTAAGAAATAAAGTTTTAGTATTGATTATTTTCTTAGCTCGTGCAGATTGATGAAGTAAATCGTCTTTATCTTTGACATGTACAGCTTTAATAAGCTCTTGTGAGTTTTCCTCTGCCTCTTTACGATTTTTAGTTCGTAATGATTTTTTTGTTGTTCTCCATTCGCATCCGTCCAATAAAAATAATAAATGCCATTGTCTCTTTTGATTATTGAGCCAGTACCTTTGATTCGTCTTTTAAGCTAAATCTCCGTACTCAGGCTTATAATATACCTTCAATTTATGATCTTCTAAGCTTTCTTTCAGAATACTTTCTAAACTTTTAAGTTCACCGCAATTATGTGTTGACATTTTAAATTTTCCTTATTTTTTTAGCTCTAGA
>CAYVQB010000107.1:0-1884 GCA_964453985.1 uncultured Pseudomonadota bacterium | reverse complement strand
TGTTGAATCTAGTTAAAAGTGATAAGGATTATCCAGCCAAAAGTGATTATTATGCGAAATCCATCCCCAATTCTTAAGTTTATTACAATGTTTCCTAAAATCAAAGATACTCATTCAACAATTCGTATTTTGTTGAATAGTGTTGAAAATCATGTCCTGTAAAGAACTAAAAAAAAACCCATTCAAGACTTGTTGTATATGTTAAATTTTCCAATGCGAAATTCTATGCGAAGAGAACTACTTTTTATACGAAGTAACACAGTTATTATTGAGCCAAAATATCTAAGTCACAACAGCTCCTAATAAAGATGCAATTAAACGAAAAAAGAGACTTACATTATCTCCAATATTTATATTACCAATGTAACTTCCAGTATTCATATAAGCCAAAAACAATTCTGAATTTTAATCCTCTAATAAGAATCCTCATGTTTCAGTTCTGGTGTAATTATTCTAATACATGCTATAGTATTAAAGTAACTTTTTATGAATTGAATAAGAAATTGCTGATATACATATTATGCATTATGGAACTTGAGAGAATTACCAATAAAGTCATTGTAAGCATTAAATAAAGATGAAATTAGTAACTTTAAATTCGATAATATAAGGAAAAGTGCGAGAAAATGGTTTTTAATTTAAATGAGTTCTTGAGGGCAGTGGCAAATACATTAGACACTGTAGAAATTGACATATTTGGAATTCCAACAAATCATTCTAAAAGGATTGCCTATATATCCGTGAAAATTGCTCGTGAGCTAGGACTAGCTAGTGAAGAATTATTTGATCTTGCTTCACTAGCAATTATGCATGACAATGGGGCTAGCATGAAACTTTTACAGGATAGTATGAGAGGAAATTTAAAAGAAAAAATGAATATAATGGAGAGCAGAAAAGAACATTGTGTAATTGGGGAGAATAATCTTTTAGGTTTTCCTTTTTTAACAAAACCTCAAAACATAATAAAGTATCATCATGAAAACTTTGATGGCTCCGGTTTTTTTGGTTTATCTGGAGACGAAATCCCTCTTTTTTCTCAGATTATAGCCTTCGCAGACACATTGGATCTAACTTTTGATCTAAAAAATACAGATAAAGAAAAAATAATAGTTTTTGTTCAAGAACATAAGAACACATATTTTTCCTCATTATTATCAAACTTGTTTATTAAAATCGCTGGTTATAATGGTTTTTGGGAAGGACTTTCAAATGGGAATATTGACGAAAGTTTGGAAAAAGTAATACCAATTTTTAGTAATGAACTTGATTATCATGAAATTCATATAATTACGGCAGTCTTATCGAAAATAATTGATGCAAAATCTGAATACACCCAAACTCATTCACTTGGGCTTTCAGAAAAACTTGAAAAGATGGCAAAGTTTTATAATATGGACGATATAATGACCTTAAAATTAATAATAGCAGCAAATTTGCATGATCTTGGCAAGCTTGTTATTAGTAATTATATATTGGATAAGCCAGGGAAATTATCCAAAAAAGAGTTTATTGAAATAGAGAGACATCCTAGTATTACTAGAATTTGCCTACAAGATATTAAAGGATTTGAAGAAATCACAGAATGGGCTTCAAATCATCACGAAAAACTTGACGGATCAGGTTATCCGAAAGGCTTAACTGCTAAAGATCTTGATTTCAATTCAAGATTGATTGCTTGCTTAGATATTTATCAGGCTCTTAGGGAAAAACGACCTTATAGAAAAGGTATGAGTCATGACAAAGCTATAAAATTTTTAACAAACATGGTAAATGAAGGGAAATTAGATTGTACGATTGTTTGCGATATTAATAATGTTTTTGCTAACCTCTAAATTAAAAGTCTGTTTTTTTATTCTTTTTATTATATAACAAATGTTCCTATAC
>CAYVQB010000106.1:0-1889 GCA_964453985.1 uncultured Pseudomonadota bacterium | reverse complement strand
CTTTATTACCTAAAGGAGCAAAAATTTTTGGCTTTGTTTCTATTTTTACATATGGGATAACTGCTATACCTGCTGTAATCTGTGGGCATCTTGGTTTAACAAAGCTAAAGCAGGGATACAAAGGGAAAAAGAAAGATGCTCTGATTGGTATCGCGACGGGTTACATTGTGATTATTATTATGCTTGTTGGTTTAATATCAAATTCTATAAATACATACCAAGAAAACGCCAAAAAAGAAAGATTAGCAAAACAAACCAAAATTGAAAAAGAAAAGTTAGCAAAACAAACCAAAATTGAAAAAGGGAAACGTAAAGCAATTCTAGCAGATGCAAAGCGATTTATATCTACAGGAAATATAGACAAAGCAATAAAAGAATTGAAAAAAATAGATTCATTAAAATATGTAGATCGAACTGAAGGGTATAAACTACTTAATGGTTGCAAATTGATAAAATCACCAGATTGTATTGAAAAATATTTAAATTCTTTATCGTCTAGAGAACTACATAAATTCCAGAAGAAAAAAGGTAAATTAAAAGAGACATATTTTGAAAATACTTTTTTAGACAAGATGTTTAAAGAAAAATTAAATAAAAATCTCAAGAATCATTTGTCTTTAGCAAAGAAAATTGTCTATCAACGCCTGAAAGAAGAAAAGGACGCAGAAAAGAAAAGATTAGCAGAAGAAGAAAAAAACACTTTTGATACTGAATTCTTTAAAAACGATGCCTTGAATGTAAGTAAAGTGTTTGTTAAAAGGTGTTTAAATATCACATCAACGGCAATATTCCCTTGGCCTAATACAGATAAAGTGAAATACATTGGAAAGAAAAGATTTCAAGTAGGGTCTTATGTTGATGTAAAAAATAACATCAATGTAACCTCGCGAATGAATTATACATGCGTTGTAGAAAGAGAAGGTAAAAAATGGAGGAAGATTTCATTAGATATGGGAGAAATATATAAACAAGAGATACAAAAAGAACTTATTAGAGCACAAAAAGAATTTGAAAAGCGTAAGCCAGAGTTGGACCAGTTGGCTAGAATTATTTATGGAAGCCGATATATAAATGAAAAAAGAGAATCTGCTAAAAAATCTTTTTTATCCACCGCAGATACAATGAAAAATAGCCCAAAGGGAGCAACACTATATAGATTTGATGCCCTAAGAATAGGCATTTCATATTATGACGCTGTTGAGGTTATGGGGATGTCTGGGACAGAGCTTTCTCGCTCACATTCTGATAGTGGTCGAAGTGAATATTACCAATGGGAGGCTCCTAAAGGCTATGGAAATGGAAGTATGAATGTAATGTTTCGAAATGGAAAATTAGTCTCAAAAACACAATATCGTCTAGAATAATCCAACTTTATGATATCCTTGATCAAGTTTTATAGGAGAGAAAAATGGTTAAAAAAATAAAAGAAACAAAAGCGACTTGTAAAGCCTGTGGTCACGCTTCGTTTTATGGCAAACTAGATGCTTTTACAAATGCAAATAACGCGATGGGGAATTTAGGAAAATCAATGATGTGCTGTGGAGGCTGTTTGCCAGCAGTCTTAATTCCTAACAAAAAAGTAGTAGACTTTAACAAGTGTCCTAAATGTGGATCAAAGGCAATAAAAAAAGAAACCATAACTCATGAAGTCTAATTCTATATTTTCAAAAATAGTTATTTTTTTGATAGTTATATATCAAAAATTTCTATCTCCAACATTATTCAGGCGGTTAAAATGTCGCTTTCATCCAACATGTTCGGAATACGCGATTATCGCGATAAAAAAATATGGATTATTTTTAGGAATAAAAAAGTCATATCACCGTTTATCAAAATGCCGTCCTGATAATTTAGATACTTGTATCGATTTACCATAGAAAAATATCAAT
>CAYVQB010000105.1:0-1893 GCA_964453985.1 uncultured Pseudomonadota bacterium | reverse complement strand
AAAAAATATTTATTTATTATTTGTAAAGATATCTTTACAAATATATGTTTTGTAGTTAAACTTAATAAAAGAGAGTAAAATTGTATAAGCTAATCTTTACAATTAATTATAGGTGAAGCTATGAAATGGTTAGGAGAAAAATTAAAAGAGATTGTTTGTAGCTCAAAATTCACACAATCTCAAATCAGCGAACAGTTGGAAGTTAGCAGACAGACTTATGTTGATTGGACAAAAGGTCAGGTTCCTAAAGGGAATCATCTATTAAAGCTTTGCAGGCTTTTAAAGCTAGATCCAACTGAATTATTTGTAGAGGAACAGGCAAATATTGCTATCCCTCTACACATGACAAGAGGTACAGCTAAACTAACAGAAGAAAGACAGGAACGTTCACTGAAGTTAAGTAAAGAATATGAACGTATTATTAATTCTTCAAAAGCACCCGTTCTTCAGTTTTCTGTAAAGTCTATAGTGTATGAAGATGCTGTTAAACTTGCTCAAAGATTGAGAGAACTTGCAGGACTTGATAATGAAAATACTAAACCTCTTGATTATAATCATGTTTTTAAATTAATATATGAACTCGGGATTTGCCTTGTGTTTAGATGCTTCCCTGAAGATATAAAAAGCTATGGTTTTTATACAGTAATTAAAAAGCAGAAAACTATTTTTATTAATACGTCTACAAATGTGATAGATTTAATCTTTCCAATATTGCATGAGCTTGTTCATGCGATAATAGATAGAAATGTGATTAAGGATAATGGTTCTGTAGAGGAAGAAAATTTTTGTCATAAAGTAGCCAGTCTTGCTCAATTCCCAGAAGAATATGTTAGTTTTATCTATGAAAATATAAAAGGTCTCCCAATTTCTCATAAGGTTAACACTTTGAAAACCTACTCGATAACCAACCATCACGCTATGTTTGGGATAATGAAATGTATTGAAGAAAAATACGGAAAGTTAAACATTAAAATTGGCGGTGCTGATACAAACCTTAAAAAAGAACTTCCTGTGATAAAAGATATACTAAGTAACAACAAAGAACCGGAAGAATTTTTAAATGTTTACAAGACTTTAAGCCCCATTTTCTATATGCTGCTTCTGGAGAATTATGACAACCTGACAAATAGGAAACTAGCAGAAATTCTGGATTTGGATAATAGCTTAGACGCGGTAGAAATCAGAAAAGTACTGGATAAACAAAAGAGACTGATAACTAAATGCTAGTTCTATGTGATACATGTGTAATTCTAATGCTGTTGCGTATTGCTCCAGATATGTTTATTAATGAAGAATACGGATGTATCACAGTTAACGCGGTTTGGAAAGAATTTACTCGAACGCAAAAATTCAAAACCAAGTATCCATGGCGTAATAATTACAAAAAACATATAAAGTCGAAACCAAATGCAGAAGTTAAAAATAAAGATTTTGATCTTACTTTAGATACTGTAAGTATGATAAATGGTTCATCAAATAACACAAGAACAAAAAGGAGATATGGATTAAGCCCGGTTGATTGTGAAATTGCCGCTATTGTAGCACATAACAACTTTTCTGTTTCTACAGTAGACAGAAATCTTGGAGAATTTATTGAACAGCAATATGACTGTATAAATCATGAGCCGTTGGAATTGGTAAATATCTGGATAACAAAAAAACTGATTGAATGGGATGTTAACAAGCAGACTATTTTAGATGACTGGATAATTTGCGAAGAGAAATATCCCACAAGAAAAGCGATAAGAGAATTTCAAAAACTAACTGACTACAAATTCCCTAAATAATTTTAAAGAAATAGGAATGTACGAGGATTTTATCTAGACGTGCTACCGAGGACCAATGCCCCAAAAATAATCGTTCCACCAATTACTTTGGGTATAGTAAGAACTT
>CAYVQB010000104.1:0-1902 GCA_964453985.1 uncultured Pseudomonadota bacterium | reverse complement strand
TTATGATCATCGCTTACAAAGATGTTTTTATCGTTCATCCTAACTCCTTCTCTGTATCTAAAATCCTTAACCCTTACTATTGAATTTAGCCTTTTTTTAAGGTCCAGACAAGGAATCAGTTTTTTTTATATAGATAACTCTTTAATTAAATTGTCAAGCCCAACGCCTCTTGATGCTTTTACCAAAACTAAAGGCTTTTTTTCAGAATTGTTTTGTAATAAACAAGAAAGCTTCTCCTGCGCTTGTTGCCAATCTTGGGCAAACTCAAATTTTATTGTAACCGGCAAAGTTTTTGCAATATTTTTGGCAAGTTTCCCAACCAAGATAACACGATCAATATTTAAAACTTTACCAAACACTCGGCCTATCTGCCTATGCCAATAAACTTGTCTTTCTCCCAGTTCCAACATGTCTCCCAATACTGCAATCCTAGGTCCCTGACATTCCATCTTACCAAAAGCCAGAAGAGCAGCCTTCATACTGTCAGGGCTTGCATTATAGCAGTCACTTATGATAACGCCGTTATTCTCTTTAAGAGTTTTTATTTCAAAGCGATTTTCAAAACCATCATAAGACTGTAACCCGACAACAATATCTGTAAAACTAATATTTAACATTTGCGCAACACTTGTAGCTGCAAGTACATTATTAACAAAACCTGGATGATTCCCTTTAAGTTCTATTTTTTGTCTATTTTTATAAATTTTTAGAATAAACTTTGATGAATCATGCAATAAGGCAACCTTCCTGGCCTGAATATGATTCTTTGTTTTTAAACCAAATTTAATAATCGGATAATCATGTTGAAAACTACAAAGTTTTTCCTGATCGCCACAAACAAAGCCTATATTTGCAAAATCAAAATGTTTAAAAATTTTTAATTTTTGTTCCGTTATGCTTGCAACATTCCCGAGCCCCTGGCTATGCGCAATCCCAATGCGGGTTACAACAGCCATTGTTGGTCGCAAAATATCAACCAATTCATCCATGTCACCAACATGGCTAATTCCTAACTCAAAGACGGCAAGTTTATGTTTGGTTTCCATTTTCAAAATATTAAGACTTAGGCCAATACTATTATTTTGATTTTTATAAGAGACGTAAGCAGGAATTTTAGCCGTCTTTAAAATATTAGCTAAAATTTCTTTAGTGGTAGTTTTACCAACAGAACCTGTTATGCCAATTATATTAAAATCAAATCGTTGTCTATAATTTTTTGCAAGACCAGTTAGCGCCTTGAACGTATCGCTAACTTTGATAATTAATTTATCCTGTAATTTTTCCGGAGGTATTTTTTCGAGAAGCTTTTCTTTGTTTCTATCTATTATAAGCCCCAATGCACCCTTATCCAGTGCATTTTCTATAAAATCATGTCCATCAAAGTTTTGACCTTTAAAAGCCAAAAAGATTTCATTTTTTTTAATTGTTCTGGAATTAATATTAATGCCAGAAATTTCTTTCTTCACAAAAAGATGATCATTAATTATTTCAGAATTTGGTAACGCATATCTTAAGAAATATATATTTAAACTCATAATTATTTTACTTTAAAACTTTCCTTGGTTTACTGCCCTGTGCTGGTGCAATTATACCATCTTGCTCTAACTTTTCAATAATTCGTGCAGATCGATTAAAACCAATTCTGTATTGTCTTTGTAACATTGAGATAGAAATATCGTCCTGACTTCTTAAGAATTCTAAAATTTCAGGATAAATATCATCTTCAAAATCATCTAAATCCCTTGTTGATTGTTTGCGTAAAATTTCATTTAAATTTAAGTATTTAGGCTTCGCTTGAAGCTTTAAGTGATTTGCTAGTTTTTCTACCTGCTTATCAGAAACGTATGCACCGTGAACCCTCTTTAAATCAGAAGATCCTGAATTCATAAATAGCATATCACC
>CAYVQB010000103.1:0-1923 GCA_964453985.1 uncultured Pseudomonadota bacterium | reverse complement strand
TTGGAGCAGGAGTAAAATCATCTTTAGTTTTTGTTAGAAAGAAAAAGAAAGACGAAAAATTAGGAAATTATCCAATTTTTATGGCGATTGCCAAGCATATTGGTTATGACGCAACAGGAAGAAAAGACCCAATAAACGATTTGGATAAAATTTTAGAAGGATACAGGAAGTTTGAGAAAAATCCGAAATCTTACGAGGGTTGTTAAAATGGAGTGTTTTTTAATTTCTAAAAATGAAGTCAGTCACCGAATTGATCCCTATTATCATAGACATAGTTTTTCTCAATTTAGATCAAAGTTATCAAAGATAAAAAATATTGTTCGAATTGGTGATTTAATAAATGAATGGAATCGCGGCGATGGTCCTAGAGCTGGTTTTTATACTGAAGATAAAATTAATGGAGTTTATTTTCTTAGGGTAAATAATTTAAAAGAGCATTCTGTTGATTTAACGGATGTAAAATTTATCAATAAGATTGTTCATGAAAAAACACTTAAACGGGCTAAAGTTACCTCAGGAGATTTAGTTTTCGCCATAAGTGGAACTAAGGATAATCTTGGAACAGTTTCAATTATTCCAGAAAATATTAAAGAAGCAAATTTAAATTCTGCAATAGTTAAACTAGTTCTTGATGAAAATAGAATAAATAAAAAGTATTTTTGTTACTTTTTTGACTTAAATTCTACAAGAATACAAATAGATTATATTGGTAAAGGTGCGGCGCAAAATAATTTAAACAATGATGAAATCTCTGAAATACAAATTCCGCTTCCGTCTCTTGAATCTCAAAATCAAATAGTTTAAATAATGGATAAAGCATATTCTTTTAAAAAATTAAAAGAAACAGAAAGCTTGAAATTTCTTGATTCAATAAATAACTATGTTCTTAATGAATTGGGGATAAAACTGCCTGAATTAAAAGATAAAATGATTTATGTTGTGAGCAGTGAAGAAGTCAAAAATAATCGTGCAGATGCTTATTATTATCAGCAAAAATTTGAAGAAGTTGAAGAAGCGATAAATAAAGGAAAGTTTGAGGTTAAAGAATTGAAAGAAACCTTAGAGTATTATAAAAAAGGTGTTGAAGTTGGTTCCGATGCTTATGTTAATGAAGGAGTTCCTTTTATTCGTGTTTCTGATATTGATAATTATAAAATAGAATATGATAAAACAGATAAAAAAATTAAATTGGAATTATATAAAGAACTTAAAGATTATCAACCAAAAAGAGACGAGTTATTATTTTCAAAAGATGGAAGTATTGGTTTCTGTGTTGTGGTTAATGAAGATAAAGATTCTATTATTAGTGGAGGAATTTTGAGATTAAAAGTTAAAAAGGAAATTAATAATTTTTATCTTAAATCTATTTTATCTAGCAATTTTTTTAAAATATTAGTAAAAAGAGAAAGTATTGGGTCAATTATTAAGCATTTAACTTCAGAAGTTTTTTTATCTCTTAAAATTCCCTTGCCTCCTCTTCCAATTCAAAACAAAATTGCTGATGAAGTAAAACAAAGAATGCAGAAAGCAGAGCAGTTACAAAAAGAAGCAAAAGAAGAATTAGAAAAAGCAAAGTTAGAAGTTGAAAAGATTATTTTAGGAAAATATTGAAATGGAACAAAGACTACCTATAAGTCAAGAACGAGAAAAACTTATCAGTCTAAAATTTGGTGAATTACACGATCAGGCTACAGCAGATTTACAAAAAAACACAAGGAAAAAAGTTGATGAATTTGGCGAAAAAAACACATTAGGTTCTGGTATCGCCAAGATGGAGATAGAAACATACATATTAGCGAAATCATAAAATTAGCTGATGAGTTAATCAAGATAGATATAAGTACTTATGGAGATCCATCAAGCGAGAAGGACATTGATACAATAATAAATAGAGTAAAAGTTTTTGTAGACGCTCAAATGGAA
>CAYVQB010000102.1:0-1925 GCA_964453985.1 uncultured Pseudomonadota bacterium | reverse complement strand
ATGGCTATTGCAGCCCAAATAGATATTTTATTTTTTTCCATTAGCCTTTTCTTTTATTTTAAATAGAACAATGCCCAGAATCGTCAAAATCAATAAAGGTATGCTAGCGATCAATCTAGCCATATTGTTTTGTCCAATAATAATCCAACTGTACGTAAGTACTATGTAACAAGATACAAATGCAAGACAAGGCATTATCATTTTAAGGTATTCTTTTCTTTTTAACTGAATTAGAAATAACGCAAGAAAAGTAATAATAAAGCAGGATAGTATTCCAAAATTACCCATAGAGTTTAATACTTCTTTGCTATTAATAAGACTTAAGAATATAAATGAGGTTGTGCCCATGGCTAAGATGCAAAATATAGGACTATCTTTTTTGCTTGTTTTTTTAATTTGATTAGAAAATGGTAACAAATTGTTTTTTACAAGTGATTGTAAGTTAAATGAGTTCGAAAGAAACATGCCTAAAATGGAGCCTATAAAAGAAATTAGGATTGTGCTTGATACAATTATGTTTAAAGCATTAAAAAGTGGCATAAATTTTATATTTAAAAAATCAACAAAAGCCGGGGCCTGATAGTTTATTAAGTTTTGTGCATTCATAATATGTAGGAGGCTGAGATTAAATATTGTGTAAGCAAATACAACTACAAAGAAACTTATTAAAACTGCTCGAGCAGCATTTTTTTTGCTTCCTTTTATTAGGTGACTAATATTACAAGAAGCTTCAAAACCCCAAAATCCAAAAAGAGTTAATGGTATGGTGTATTTTAGATTAGCAATATTTGCCAAATTAAATCTTAAATTTGGGTTCCAATAGAAAAATAATAACAACATCACAAATGCTATCGGTATTAACTTAATGATAGTAGCAGCATTTTGTATTTTACTTATAAGCTTAAGGCTTAAGAAATTGATTAAACAGAAAAGCACTACAAAGATTAGATTAAACAAGAACTTTTGTTCATGAATTATGGTGAAGTTTAATTGTAAACTTAGTAGCTCTCTTAGCCCTGTTATCTGTAGAGCCGAAATACTTGCATATCCCAAGAAATACAACCAACCAGACAAAAAACCGACACTTTTATTGATTCCGTCTTTGCCATAGGTATAAAAACTACCTCCACCAGGGAAATATTCAGTTATTTTGGCCATACTTAAAACAACGGGTGTAAAAATTATGCCAATTAAAGGCCAGCCCAAAAAACTTAAATTGTAAGCTTTTTGTGCCATAATTGATGGAATAACGAATATCCCTGCTCCAATCATGATATTTATATTCATGAAGATTGCTGATACCAAAGAGATTTTATTTTCTTGCATAGTATTATCCTTGCTTTGTTTATTATTCAAATATGTTCATTATAAAGGTTTGAGGGAAATATTACAAATCTAGTTCTTACTAGTAGGCTTGAAAATTTAAGATCCTGTGATACGATTGTACATTGTAATGTGTATTGTATTGTTGGTTTTTATATGTTTAATCTTTGATAAGGAATTTTATGAAAAAGACTTCTATATTTGTTACTAAGGTTGGATTTGGTTTAGCCGTTGTTTTGCTTTTTGCAGGTTGTGATTTTGGCAAAAAAACAGAAAAAGAAGCTGTAAAGACAGAAGTTAAGTCAGGTAGTACAGGACCTACATTGTTAAGTATTGATGGTAAGGTTGCCATTAAAGAATCAGATTTCAATAAACATTTAACTCAAATGGTGCAAATGCATCCATATTTTAGGGGTGCAAGTCCTGATTCTTTGCCTAAACCAATTCAAAGACAGTTCTTTGATCAATTAATAAAGCAAGAGCTTATTGTTGCTTATGCCGATAAAAATAATTTTGAAAAGGATCCTGAATTCCAAAAAGCTTTTGATGAAATGAAAGACCTTGTAAAACGTTCTTTATTGATTCAAAGATTTGAAGCTAAG
>CAYVQB010000101.1:0-1957 GCA_964453985.1 uncultured Pseudomonadota bacterium | reverse complement strand
GATTACGTCAAAGATGTCAATGTGCCGGAAATGAAATGTCTCCGATTAATTTTTGTGCTATAAGTTTCTCAACTTTTTTAATTTCTTTTTCAGAAGGAGCTTGGCTTCCAAACTCTCCATCGCAAGTTAAGACTTCCATTGTTACAAATTTACCCCAGTAATAATAATATTTATAATGTTTTCTTATCAGTAAATAATCTATTTGTGGAACATTATCTCCCCTAGTGAATACACATTTTACTATATAGTAATTCAAATTGCCAAGTTTTTTGTAAACAACTATATAAAAATTATCTTTTTCTCGCAGTTTATCCTTCCTATAAGGCCAACTCGTATTATAAGTAAAGCCTATTTTATTGCCTTTTTTATAAACGATCTTGGCACTTACTTCGTCGGATTTAAAATCAAGTTTAAATTTTGAAGCATTTACACTTATAATGCCTCTTTCTGTATCCTTTAAACGATAATCGCCTCCGCTTAAATAATAAAAAGCATAAGGATGTGTGTCTTTGAAGATATCCTTATCTGAAGATTTTGTTTCTTCAGGTTGTGGTTTTTGTTTGATGAATTCTTCAACTTTTTTAATTTCTTCATTGGATGGGTCATCTCTGCCTAAGTCGCCTTCGCAAGTTAAGACATCTATTACCTTTATTTCTCCAGAATTATAGTAATTTTTGCGATGTTTTTTAATAAAAAGGTTATAACCAAAAGTAAAACTTCCTCCTCCATTATTAGCGCACTCTATGATAAAGTCACTCGAGTTGGTTAATTGCTTATAAATACTGAAGCTAAAATCTTCCGTACACCAATCACTATATCGCTTTGTATATCCCACAATTTTTCGTTGTTTATGACTGCTGCGATAAAGCTTCATCCCGAATATTTCTTGAGAGTGTTTAGTTATTTGAAATTTTGAAGCATTTACGCCGTTAATAGCGTTTCTAATATCCGATACATTGTATCTGCCTCCTGTCAAACAATAAAAAGCATAGGGGTGAATATCCTGAAAAGGCTGATTTTTCGTTTTTGCATGGCAAAACAGGCTTAAGGACGCAAAACACAAAAGTAATATTTTTTTCATCATATATTCTTCCTCTAACTCATAATATCAAATCTACACTAATTATTTCTTTTTACAAAAAATTATTTAACATTATTAGCTTTTTTCATTCTCTCTATTAATCTTTTTGCTCTATTACCAGTTTGTCCATACCATAACGATTTACGCATTTCTTTAACAACATTTTTATAATTTCCTTCTGTAAGGGCTGTTTCCATGTCTGTAAAATCATTAAATCTTGTCATTCCCATATTATAAGCCATATTTATTAAAATATTTTTAGTTTCATGATTAAACTTATTCCACAACGCGCCAAATTTTCTCTTGAGTTCCCTCCTGCTATTTTGAATGCCTACCCTCAACAGCATTTCTGCATGTTTTCTAGTAATTTTCTGTCGTCTGTTTCTCAAATCGTCAAAGTTATATTTGTCGCCTAAATATCTATCTAATATTGTTCTGTTGCCACTCTTTTCGCTTAAATTAAATCCATAACCTATTGTTGGTATATTCTCTGAATCCAGATACATTGTTGATCGAAAGCCCTCATCAAGCATTATTTGTTTAATCTCATCTGATGAACTCATCTGAGTAATACTATGTTTAGGCGTTGTTTTTGATTTAGATATTTTGTTAGACTGAGCCATTTACCATTTTCTCCATTTCAATAAAAAGCGTGAAATATACAATTACATTATTTTTTAAATAACAACAATTAACGATAATTCGCCAAAAGCTTTAAGCCTTCCGTCATCATCTATTTGCCGGTTAAATTCCATGGAATCTTTTAGTAATGCTTTTATTAATATCGACTCGCTATTCACGTTAATTCCTTCTCCATAAACAGGAAATTTCTTGCCGAGATCATTAATTATTTGCATAACATTATCACGTGAATCG
>CAYVQB010000100.1:0-1990 GCA_964453985.1 uncultured Pseudomonadota bacterium | reverse complement strand
CATTGTATAGGCCTAATGTTAACCCTGGCCATGGTTGTTTTATTACAAGGTAACCTTTGGTTCCGGGCTTTGCCGTGTCACCATTTTCATCTACTACCTCTGCGTTTATGCCAGGAAGAGGTAGCGTTGTAGATCCGGGTTTTAATTTTATTAGATCTAATCCTGCTGTAGGGCTAATCATGAAGCCGCCTGTTTCTGTTTGCCACCATGTATCGATAATAGGGCATTTTGTATTGCCAACAAACTTGTTATACCATTGCCACGTTACAGGGTTTATTGGTTCTCCCACGGTTCCCAAATTCTTTAGGCTACTTAAGTCATATTTATTATGAAAATCTTGCCCATGTTTCATAAGCATTCTTATTGCGGTTGGTGATGTGTAAAAAATAGATACCTTATATTTTTCAATTATTTGCCACCAAATTTCATGGGTTGGATAATCAGGAGAGCCTTCATAGATAACCATGGTTGTTGCATGACAAAGGGGTGCATAAACAATGTAAGAGTGTCCAGTAACCCAACCAATATCAGCTGTACACCAATAAGTAGAATCTTGTTTTATATTAAAGGCCCATTTAAATGTAGAGTACACATAAGTTAAGTAGCCTCCGGTGGAATGCATTATGCCTTTAGGTTTTCCCGTTGTGCCTGAAGTATAGAGAATGAAAAGAGGGTGGTTAGATTCAACTTTTTCGGGTTCTATATAATCTTTTGCATCTTTTATTAGTTCAGAATAAATTAGGTCAAAGTTTTTTTTGATCTTAATTTCTTGATCAAATCTTTTTATGGTTATTACATTTTTTACAA
Organism: uncultured Pseudomonadota bacterium; assembly: GCA_964453985.1. GTDB lineage: Bacteria > Babelota > Babeliae > Babelales > UASB340 > CAYVQB01. The sequence continues at coordinate 1,183 of CAYVQB010000100.1, read as the reverse complement.
AATTAGTTTCTGTTTGGCTTTGTAATGCTTGATCAACTGTTTCTTTTAGAGGTATTAATTTGCCTCGTCTTGTTGTAAAGTCAGCGGTAATTACAAATTTTGCTTGTGTATCTATTATACGTTCTTTGAGCGCATTGCTACTAAAGCCAGAGAATACAACCGAATGTATTGCACCTAACCTTGCAACGGCAAGCATGGCAACAATGGATTCTGGGATCATAGGAAGATATAGTATTACACGATCATTTTTTTGTAGGCCAAGTTCTTTTAAAGAGTAAGCGAATTTATTTGTTTGAATATAAAGATCATTGTAAGTCCATTTTTGTGTTTGACCTAATTCATTTTGCCAGTGTATAGCTATTTTATTTTTATTTTCTGTTTTTATATGTTGGTCAAGGCAGGCGTAAGAGGCATTTGTTGTGCCATCAATAAACCATTTTGCATGAGGTGGTTTCCAATCTAAAACCTTTGTCCAATTTTTGAACCAAGGGATATTTTTTGCTTGTATTCCCCAGAATTTTTCAAGATCAGGTAAATCGTTTTCAGGTAACATTAAAACTCCCATATTTAATATTTTTTAAAATTAATTAATTAATCAGTAATTCAAGAATTTATCAGAAGATTTTAAAAGCACAAACGGGTAGCAGTGCTTGACTTGTGAAATTCGATAGTATATTATGAATATATATTCATAACTACAAATTATCTAAAAGAAAGGGATAATATGCCAAATTTTGATGGAACAGGACCAAGTGGTAGAGGACCTTTGACTGGAAGAGGTATGGGAAACTGTGAAGACAGAGCCGATAGACAGCGCTTAGGGCAAGGTCGAGGTTTTGGCCAAGGCTTTGGACGTGGTCGTTGTTGTGATAGATTTAACTTAGTAGATAGAGCTCAAGAGCTAAAAGAATATAAAAAAGATCTTGAACAACAACTTGAACTTGTTAAAAAAGAGCTAGAAAAAGAAGATAAGTAGCCAGCGGATATTGTTTCTAGGCTTGCAAAGCTCATAAACTCATGATTAAATTTCCCGGTACCTTACCTTAAACTAGGGTACTGGGAAATTTAGTTATTTTTTAATATAGGGATAAATTTATGTTTAATTTTAAAAATAAGTTAAAAGCAAGATTTTTTGCTTTAGGGATTGTCTTTTTGAGCGGTAGCTTGGTGTTTGCCGCGTTAA
>CAYVQB010000099.1:0-2021 GCA_964453985.1 uncultured Pseudomonadota bacterium | reverse complement strand
CAAAAAATTGAAGATAAAGATACACAAATATCTATTAATATTCAAATTCCAAAACCAGAAGTGTTCGAACAAAATCAAGAAATTACAGTTCAAACTTCTGGTGTTTTGGGATGGGTTAAAAGACACCCTGTTTTAACTACAGGAATAGTAGTTGGCGTTGTAGTAGCTGGAGTTACAGTTGCTTATTTTACAATTCCAGCTTTTGCATATTTTGTAAATTCTACAGCACATACTACAGGTATTTGGACTGCTGATAAATTAGCTAACTTCGGATGTGTTGCACAAAAATCACAAAGCCAAGTTCAACAATTAACAGCTCAAAATCAAGACTTACAACAAAGTCTTGATACGGCACAAAGTAGCCTTGGTAAATGTAGAACTGAATCCACAGGACTTCAAGAGCAACTTAGCAATGCAATTCAAAATGCCTCACAACCAACTTTGGCTCCAACCTCAACAACAACCCACAGCAGTCTGTGGAATAGATTAAAAGGTTTTTATCAAAAACCAATAGAAACAGGAAATTGTTTTGGAAGGTGCCTTGATGAAAATATTTAACCCTAAGGAGAATAAGATGAAAAAAATATTATTATACATAACATTTATTTTACTTAATACATTATCAATAACAGCCAACTGTATGGATATTACTCCCTGTGAAAAGATTGTACAAAATAGTAGCTATAAATTAAACATAAGAAAAGCACTAAAAAACGGTAACCCAATAACTATAGATTATGAGAACTTGTTTACTGAAAAGACTTTGAAAAATGTAAAAACAGAATATTTAAAAGAAGCACAGGATGACAAATATAGCTCTATTGAAGATAAAAAGATAATAGCCCTTACTTTATTAAAAATTACAACGAATGAGATCATAGATCTTTTGTCATATCAACAGGTAATAACCAGATATTTGACAACAAATAAGGGTTTATTGAATGCAAACCAAAGGACAAACTTCCTAAATCTAGCGGATCCAATATGTAGTTTTTATAGAAATGAATTTTTAAACGCAACAAACATAATTATTTCAGGTAAACAGATCAATTTTTCAGACGAAGAAATAAAAGATTATTTATTGTTGGTAGTGAATAATAGCAAGATACAAACGACTGTAAGAATAACTAAACTTCAATCTCTAGCTGCAACTCGAAGAACAGCTCAAGTAAATACTAAAGTAAACGAAATAACAGAATTAACCAGCAATAATAATTGCAAATCAATTTGGGTAAAAAGACTAACAAGCAAAACCGTTACTATAGTAATACCAATTACCCTATACGCTATTTTTTCGACAATAAGATATTTTTTAATAAAATCATCCGAAAGTTCCATTGATATGGATGGGGCATTTATATATATTACCGCAACAAATGCAATAGCTTCCATGATAATCTCAAGTTTAAATTTACTCGTAAGAAGTCCTATATGGTTATATAAAAGCTTAGGAACATTGTTAAGTAAACCTAGGAACATTGTTAAGTAAACTTAATGTATTTAAATATTTTAAAGGCAAAAAGAAAACCCAATAAAATTAAGAAGGATAAATCATGTTAAAAAAAACAAAAATAGTATTATCATTAATAGCCATCTTAGCATTTAGCACAAAAAATAGTTTTTCTATGTTTAGTAAGAAATATTCAACGAAAAGTACAACTACAACAAAAACAACACCAGCTGATAAAGCCAAAGCTTTACAATCAATAAATTCCTCAACACCCAAAAGTCTAGTATCTCTACGTATTACAATGGATTTACTCAAGAAAGATCTAAACGAAAAAATACAAGCAGAATTAATAGCTTTTAAAACAGCTGTTGCAAAATGGGAAAAAGAAGCTAATCCTGAGCAACTTGATAGTATTTCTATTGATAATATAAAACACGAACAACCTATTGCAAGTCATCTTGACGAGCAATCAAAAGCACTAGTTAAGCTTGGAGCTAAAGAGCAACAAATTATGGAAAGTTCTGCAGCAACAAAAGCTATAGACTTTATTATGGTGATTTCCAGAAGAAAA
>CAYVQB010000098.1:0-2075 GCA_964453985.1 uncultured Pseudomonadota bacterium | reverse complement strand
TAGATGTAATAAATTATGATAATTTTACATTTTATCCTACTACAAAATATGATATTGTGTTTGATATTCATCATAACTTACAAAGACTGGTTCCTTTTTTAGACAAAAATACCATAAAAATTTTGCATATTACGGGAAGTTATCCTGGCTTTTCTAATAAGAAAGAGATTGAACGGTTAGTTGGCTTAGAAGAAAGAAAAGGTATCATTTGTGCACCAAGAAGATTATCTTGTTCTAATACGTTTGATAGGTCATTAAATTTTGCGGATGTTTGTTCATTGATTGGTAATGAACTAACGCTTAAAACTTTTCCCGAAAAATATATAGAAAAAATTAAAAAGGTTACGGTTTCAACTTCTAAGTTGAGCTATGTAAAAGATGGGCAGGATTTTGTTCCAGAAAAAAAAGAGTTTTTATGGTTTTTTGGTAGTGGGGCTGTTCATAAGGGTTTAGATTTGGTTTTGGAGGTTTTTGCCAGAAACAAAAATATGGATTTAAACGTTGTTGGTGGAATTGATAGGGAAAAAGATTTTTATGATCAGTTCAAAAATGAGCTTTTGAATTTGCCCAATATCAAGTATTACGGTGTGCTTCGTTCTAATGATATTAAATTTAAGAATATTATAAAAAAGAGTTTTGCATTTATTGCGCCATCATGTAGCGAGGGAATTTCTCCCGCTGTTGCAACCTGTTTACAATTAGGGCTTTTTCCTATACTAAGTAAGAATACCGGTATCGATTTGCCGAACGATAACGGTATTTATCTTGATGACTGCACGGTCGAAGAAATAGAAAAGGCTGTTTACAGAGCTTATAATATGCAAAAAGATGAGCTTAAAAAACAAATTTATTCTTGTCAGAATATGGCTCTAAAAGAGTTTTCTCGAGAGGCTTTTACAAAGTCTATGTCTGGCTTTTTAGGAGATGTAATTAAATCATGCAATGTAAAATATGTGGCTCAAGCGTCAAAGAAAAATTTAGAACAACTATTTTAAGCAAGTATAGTGACATAAAATATTTTCACTGTAATAACTGTGCTTTTCTGCAAACAGAAGAACCATTCTGGTTGCAAGAAGCTTACTCAGATTCTATCTTGATTCAAGATACGGGTATTCTTTCTAGAAATATCGATTTATTAAAAATAGTGTCGGTAATTATATATTTTTTATTTAAAAAAGATAAGCAATATTTAGATTATGGTGGAGGATACGGTATATTTACCAGACTTATGAGAGATGTGGGGTTTAATTTTTATTGGGATGATGCTTATACTAAAAATTTGTTAGCAAGAGGTTTTGAGTATCATGATAAATTCGGTGAAGTAGAATTAATTACATCTTTTGAGTGTTTTGAACATTTTGTTGATCCTATAAGTGAAATTGAGAAAATGCTCAAGTTATCTTCTAATATACTTTTTACCACAGATTTATTGTCCAATCCTGTGCCCTTGCCAGAGCAATGGTGGTATTATGCATTAGAGGGAGGCCAGCATATTTCTTTTTATAGCAAAGAAACTCTAAAGTATATTGCTAAAAAATATAAGCTTAATTTATATTCTTTTGGTACTATTCATTTGCTCACTAAGAAGAAAATTTCTAATTTTGTTTTTAATAATCTTATGAAATATAGTAGAAAATATTTATTTAAATATGTGCAAAAAAGAATGAATAGCTTAACTGTCCAGGATATGAATAAAATAATTAAATCTAAGTAAATTATGAAAATTCTTTATGATCACCAAATTTTTGCAGGACAGGTTTATGGTGGTATTTCTAGATACTTTACCGAGCTAATAGGGGGCTTGCATTTAGATAAAAACTTAAAAGTTAAGTTTTCTTTAATATATTCTGAAAATTTTTATATAAAAGACCTAGATTTTTGTAAATGTTTAAGCTTTTTAAGTGGGAAAAATTTTAAAGGTAAAGATAGGTTGCTTAGATTTTTTCATAATCTTAATAGACTGAACAGTGTTCTAAGTTTAAAAAGAAAAAAGTTTGATGTTTTTCATCCAACAGAATATGATCCCTATTTTCTCGATTATATAGGCAATAAGCCGTTCGTATTGACAGTATATG
>CAYVQB010000097.1:0-2197 GCA_964453985.1 uncultured Pseudomonadota bacterium | reverse complement strand
TTGACCATGAGCCTCAGCTGCATCTTCAATAATTTTTAAATTATATTTTTTAGCAATATCTAATACCGGATCCATATCAACAGGCAAGCCATAAATATGCACAACCATTATTGCTTTAGTTTTTTTAGTAATTTTTTTTTCTATTTGGGTTACATCCATATTCCATGTCAATGAATCACTATCAACTAAAACAGGTTTCAAACCAGCACGTATAATTGCAGCAGCACAAGAAATTATTGTAAATGTCGGCATTATAATTTCTGAACCCTTTGGTAAATCAAGAGATAGTACGGCTAAATCTAAAGCCACCGAACCATTACAAACAGCAACGCCATATTTTCTTCCAACTTTTTTTGAAAACTTATCTTCAAATTCTTTTACAAAGGGACCCTCTGAAGAAATCCAACCAGTGTCTATACACTGGTTCAAATATTTTTTTTCATTACCATTTAGTAAAGGCTCATTAACAGCAATAAAATCCATTTTATTTTCACTCTTAATGCTCTTATTTTTAACATTTAAAAGTTGCATCTTAAACTTCTAACCAATCTAAATTTTCAACAGCAGGTAAACGATTTTTTATTCCATCTAAAGCCTGGGGATGAGCTAGACAATCTTTCATAGAAATCGTAGGAATTATACCTTCTGCTATCCCTTTTTTTAAAAAGAAAGCATTAAACCCATACTTATTGCATGCCACTAAACGATAACCCTTTTTTTCTGCCAATTTAACATAAGCAGGTAAAGGTGCACCCATAAAGTCTTCATGTACATCAAACCTGTTAAAATCATGCTTGTAAGGAACAGTAACAGCCTTTTTATCTCCCCATATATTATGAAACTCAACAACAACAACTCTGGGCTCAACAACCTTTAAACTATTCCAAATCCAATAATCAACACCATCCATATCCAAAGACAAAAAATCTATAGACCCATTAACCCCATTTTCAAGCAAAATTTCATTAACATTTTCAGCCGTAACCCATTTATGAACAATTTTTGGAGGATAAATTACTGTATCAGGATGATTACTAAAAAACTTTTCTGCACTTTTTTGTTCCCCTTCAGCCCCACAAACAAGCAATCCTGTAAAACCCCAATTCGTTAACAAGTTAGTAGTATTAGCTCCGTTTGGAGATGAATAAGCTATATCTACACATTTTTTACTCTCAAAACCTATTAAAGAAAATAAATAAAGCAAAATACCATCTTCATCATTTTGAGAATACACCCTAAAGCCAACATCCTTTATATCAGGAAAATTTTTATTATTATTCAAAAGATCTTTATAGAATAAAAATAATCTTCGTTGCTCTATTTGGGAAACCTGATTATTCAAAACATTTAACACGTTATTATTTGTATTCTGTATCCTTTTTTCATAGTCACAAAAAGCAAAATCAAAAGTCTTTTTTACTATTTTTTTTAAAACGTTCTTCATACCATTAACCTTATTCCTTTATCAGATTTATATTTACCTCTTTTTTCCCCTCAAAACGAATCTTATCTTGCTCACCAGCATAAGGCCCTTGTTTCACCTCTATCATTTGAGTATCTTGCAAAAATTTAAACCCATGCCCTCCACTAGCAAGCAAAATTACATCCCCAGTTTTTAAAACTCTAGTTTCAAGGTAAGTTTTATCATCATCATAAAAATCAACTTGCAACTTACCATTTCTTATAAACAAAACCTCTTTCGTATAAAGCACTTCTCGGACCACAGGATTATGAATATGAGGTTGAATAATTTTATCTTTCGGGTGTTGCATATAAGCTAATTGCTGAGAAAAATCATTGGGGGTTAAAAAAGATATCCCCTTTTTCTTGTAATTACTTCTTATTATCACAGCAATTATTTGATCATTATTTTTTATAGTTTCAATCATTAAAGTTCTTTGAAATAATTTAAAACTTGCCTACCTTCTTTTTTCAATTTTTCTAACCCATAATTCTGACAAACTATTTGTTTACAATTTTGCGCAATTCTACGAGCAAGTTTTTTATCTTTAACTAATTTTATTACCGCATTTGCAAAATCTTGTGGCTTATCCGCAATAAGAATATCTCTTTCATGCTCAACAGGCAAACCCTCTGCACCTAAAGCAGTTGATACGATCGGAACACTACATGCTGCGGCTTCAAGAATCTTAAAACGTGTGCCTGATTCAAAAAAAATAGGAACTATGGCTACGTC
>CAYVQB010000096.1:0-2260 GCA_964453985.1 uncultured Pseudomonadota bacterium | reverse complement strand
TACTTGTATTTTTTTAATAGTAATTTAATAAGATTTATTGCATTGTATAGATTGTCTTTAGTTAATTGTTTATAGAATTTTGGATTATGGATTGGTTTATCTACTTTTCGCTCATCTTTTAATAGGGTAATTATTGTTAAGTTGATATTAAAGTATGATAATAAAGTATGTGTCGAAGGGCTGCCAAAGGTTATATGGTTTAATTCAGAATAATCGCCTCCCAATTGACTTTCTAGCTGCAGCAACACACAATCAAGATCTGGATATGCAAGTTTTAAAAGTGTAAAATCGACTAATATCCTTTTAAACATTGCGTTTTCTGTATATGATTTACATTCCACGCTCACCACAAGTTTTTTGTCTATATAAACCTGCACATCTTGATTGAATTTATAGTAATATTTATCTATATTTTCATGAATATGGTCTTTAACTTCTGAAGTTTCTATTTCTTCTATATATTCTTCTTTTATAGGGAGTTTAAAAGGTATATGCCCAAATGATAATCGCTCTAGTGATTTACCCATGCTTTCCCATGTAAGTGATATCAAGTTTTGAGCAATTTGTTCAACAAGTTTTCCTTTTCCAGATCTAATTATTCCTCCATATGCTCGCTCTTTTTCATTTAAGGCTTCTTGATTTATTCCTTGCACTACATTTGTATAGGTTTCAATAATGTAATCCAATTTTTGATCAATTTCTCTCTTAATTACTCTCATTATCTTACCTTTTTTAAAAATTAATAAGGCGCCCAGGAATTTTGATTACGTTAGGATTTATGATTCTCTTCAAGTCTTTTCTTATTTGATTTAAAAAAGCAAATATTACATTAGTATCAACTTTTAAAGAACTTTTATCCCTGATTACAAATATGTCATCGATTGGAGATTCTTTAGTGATTTTATTTAGTTTCACTTGATTATCTTCGGTCAAAACATATACTTTTGCTGATGAGTTTACTCTTTTAAGAAGAAGTGCACTATATTGTGCTTCATTCCACATAGTACTATCTAAATATGTTTTACATTCGACAGCTATAATTGGTATTAATAAAGATATTTTTTTATTGTCAATTATACCGTTTGTTGCTCTAACTATGCAGCAATCAACATCTTTTTCTCTTGTTAGAATATTTCCATTAGAGTTTATTTCAAATCCTGCATGCACTTTTCTTCTTCTGAATTCTAAGTTGAGTTTTTTTATTTCTGGCAGATCTTTCAATAAATAATAACTAAATTCTTCTAGTACACTTGATCTGAATTTTGATTGAAAAGTAATCCATCCTTTTTTCAATCCGGGCAGTTCATAATTATTTGCATCTTCAATTTTTTTATAATAAAATTCCAACAAAGCAATCTTTTTTGAAATGTCTGATTTTTGAATACCTTTTATTGATAAATTATTTTTCTGCCAGGGCTCATAATCCCTTTTGAAAAATTTTTTAAAAAACTTTTCTTGCGATTTATATTTAAATTTAATTTTAGTGTTTAAATTGTCTTTATGAGGGAACATAAAAAAACTTTCTTATAATAATTTTTTTAAATTAACATTTAATGCTTTTGCTATCCTTTCAACATTTATCAGACTTACATTTCTTTCATTTCTTTCAATACTTCCAATATAAGTTCTATGAAGTCCAGTTTTTTTAGCAAGTTTTTCTTGAGACCAGCCCCTGATTTTTCTTATACGCTTTACGTTGCTCCCGAAATCTGCAAGTATCTTACTTTCCATAGTAAGTATATTATTGCACTATTTGTTACTTATTGTCTATGAGACTATAAGTAGCATAATATAAAGGCATAGATTTTATAATTTTATCTTTTAGTTTTTAACTCCCTTAACAAGTAGACGTTTGTACACAATAATATAATTACTATGTTAAGGGATAAGATTAGTAATAGATTAGAGAAGATAAGGATGTTTTATCTTAAGAATAACAGGATGCCTAGTTATTCTGAGGTGGCTTCCTTATTTGGCTTTAGGTTTAAAATTTTGCCTACCTTGGTATAGGGCATATTCAATAAGTGCAATAAGTGTAATAAGAGTAATAAGTGTAATTCGGTTGCTTTTTTGGGTAATTTCTGGTATAAATGTGATTGTTGGAATTTCCCATTATTCTCGGGGCTAAATCCTGGAAATTTCTCAAGAGAGAAATTCCAGAGGGTAATAATTTTGGGACTCTCGGCGGATTTAATTCCTGCCGGCAGGCAGGCACATAAATAATTTATGATATCTGGAAGATGACATAAATTATTTGTTC
>CAYVQB010000095.1:0-2318 GCA_964453985.1 uncultured Pseudomonadota bacterium | reverse complement strand
GATTTTGAAAGAAACTTTAATATACTTGCATTACTATCTATTAGTAACAACAAGATGAACTTGTTGATAAAAGAGGTTAGGAAAATGGGAAATTATACTAAAAATGATGCGGAAATTAAAAAGATGTTAGAAAGAATTAAAAAAAAAGATGACTTAAATCTTAAAGACGTATTAAAGTTCTTTGGTAAATCAGCTAAAATTTTAGAAACTAAGAAAATTAAAACTCTTCTTGAATTACCAAAAATAATGGAATATGTTTCTGAAGGGTTTTATATGATTAAAAATGAAGGAGTCATAGGTTGCCTAACTGAACTTAATGGAGAAGAATACTACAAAATTAATAGAGTAGATACTGCAGAATTCTTTGATAAATGTAAAAAGATTCATAACATAGACGAATACAAAAAAATACTAGAAGAATTAGATTTTAAACCTACAGCCGCATATCATTTTCAATTATTTAATTTTAAATCAAAAAGATATAATTATACTCCCTTTACATATTTTTTACAAGGAGAGATTAAAGATGCAAATATAGTTTTACATGATCCTTATATCTCAATATTAGAAGATGTTTACGGAAAAGTCATGACCCTTCTATTAAAATCTAAGAAAGAAAAAAAGTTTTGGGAGTTTTATAGATCTGAAAGAAATTATCTTTCTCCTAAAGAGCTTCAAGAGTTTCTTCCAAATTTAACCCATGGCGCAAGAATAAGTACAGGCAAAGATATATCACATTCTGAGAAAAGAATATTTGATCCAACTCTCGCTGACATAACTAATAAAATTTACAAAAGAATAAAAGAGTTTGAGGAAAAAGAAGGAAGAAGATGATAACCATAATCAAAATTAAAAAAGGAGGTTAAGAAGAATGAAAGAACTAAATTGGTTTCAAAAATTATTTATTAGAGAGGTAGTAGGAGAAATTACTGAAAAAAAATTTACTTATCTTGCATTAGGTAATCAAGAGGTCACACTATATGCTATTACACAAGATAATAAGAAATATGGAGCAGGAGAATTTGGCCATAAACCTATGCCCTGTTTAGGTGATAAGGTAATAATGCACTTGAAAAGAGGAGTACATACAGCACAAATATTCTACAATGATGATTATAATGATTTGAGTTTACCACCTAAACTTCGCAGTTGGGAGACAATTAAAAATTATGAAGTTCTAGGTAAGAATGAAATTTAAACAAGTGTTTGAGAATTAAATAAGAGGTTAGGAAAAATGGAAAAAGAAAAGAAAAAAGTTAGTCTTTCATATAAAGCATTTATCCCATTTTCAATCATAAATTATAAATTAATGAATGAATGGGAGAAAAAAGGAAGGGGAACATACAACTTAAATAGAATTGTTAATATGGTTATTAATGTCCCAATTCTTTTTACATTAATGATGTATACTATATTCAGCCTAGAACATAAATCACTAAATTTTACAAAATGGGGGGATATTAAAAAAGAAAGAGAGAGAAAATGGGAAATAGGAATTGAAAAAGCAATAAATTATGAGTTTAAAAAATATGATCAAAATAAAGATAATTATCTTAGTTATGATGAATTTAAAAGTTTTGGTTATAATCTTGCAGAACAGCTCAGAAAAAAGAATTAAGAATAAAACTTAACTAATCACTCAGGCTCATACCTAACAACAAAAAGTTAAATATTTGTAAAAAGTACTAGGAAGATGAATAAAATAAATTTTGCACAAGAATTAGAAAAAATTTTAGAAGAAACCTATGAAGAGTTAAAAGAAATCAAACAAAAAAGATACGAATACTCTTTTAGCGAAAGATCAAATAAAATAAAAGAGAAAGCAAATGAACAATTAAAGAAGTATAATCTTTTTATGACGTATGTAAATAAAAGATCAGTTGATTTTACAACCTTATCTGGAGCAACAGGCAAAGGAGACACAATAAGACTTGAAGAAGACTTTAGAGAAATAGTTAATGAAAAAGCGAAAGTTAAATGGAGAGATTATCTTGTTTGGGGAGGAATAGGATTCGGAAGAGAAGCATTTTTAGGATTTAGAGATAAAAATGAGTCTAAATTAAAAGATTTTATTCTAACAAAAATACCTATTATTCGAAACTTTAGCAGAATATTTCAAATAGGCTATTTACTTATTATGGAACCTTCCAGTAAATATAAAAATGAAGAAGCAGTTGACTTTTTTTTATTAAAAAGGAAACCAGAATCTTATGAATTACTTGAAAAAATTATAACAAAGGCTTATAAAGATAAAACTTAACTCACTCTGGCTCATACTTAACAACAAAACATTCACGACACTCAATAACTGTTGTGTA
>CAYVQB010000094.1:0-2527 GCA_964453985.1 uncultured Pseudomonadota bacterium | reverse complement strand
GCTGGCCGGCAATGCATCCTTTGAGTGAGACGGAAGTCATTAATTATTCCTTAAAAAATGGCGCAAAGATAGAATTAGCCGATCTCTTCATTCCTAGTTCTGACTATTTAACGACCATCTCCAATTACTGCCTGACACAGCTTCGCAAAAAGCCAAATATCATTCAGGTTCTCAACGAAGAATGGATTAAAGACGGTACTATGCCAAGGTTTGAGAATTTTGCTGATTGGAACATTGACAAAGACGGTCTTATATTTACATTTGGGGAATATCAGGTCGCAGCGTATGCCGCAGGAATCAGTAAGGTCATAGTTCCGTATTCTGCTCTTGCTCATATTGTGAGGCGGGATAGGCGAATGCCGGAAAGTGGGAATTAATTTAATTTTTAAAATGAGCACCTATTGATTTCAATTTATCTATAAGATTGTTTTCTAATTTATTATTAGAATATTTTTTCTTCTATCTTTGAAGCCAATTGTATAATGGATTTATTTTCCCATTTCCCAAAACTCTTTATTCTTTTGTATTCTTTATAGAAAAAGAAATATTCTCTGATGGGTAATTCATACGTTCAGATATTTTATTCAAGAAGTTGACTATTGAATTAGCACTCATTCCACCTTCAACAAACCTAGTAGGCAAGAATTCTAGAGAACTTCTTAGTGGTTTATCAACATCAAAGTACCATTTAAACTCTTGACTATTTTGGATTTTAGAAAATTGTGTTGGGGAGAAATTGTGTAAGAATTTACAAACACTTGTAAGCAAATCGCGCCAAGTTTTTAATTTAATTCCCTTTTCGTCATCCTCAAAATATAAACGAGAGGGCTTACTTCCACTAAAACTATCTTCGCTAGTTAAATCAAACTTTTGTTCTTCTGGAATTGGTTTTGTGTATTTAGTTTTTGGATATGGCCAAATATCCCTAGCATTTTTTATTAAGTCTTTTGCTCTCTCTATTATTTTGTCCTCATTCCAGACAGTAAGACCTTCTAATTTAAAATTTAATTTTAATCTACTTGTTTGGAAATCAATTTGCTGTTTATCTTCAAAGGTATTATTTGATAATTCGGTATTTTTTGCAGTTAGGCTTAAATTGCCTAAAGTGTGTAAATATTTTTTATGCAATTCTTGCCAATCTTCTCCTAATTTATCTTTCCATTCTTTTGTAAGAGTTTGTGGCATAATATGTTCAACTGTTAATTCATCAACACTTACAGAATAGGCAGATTTGTAATTCTCTAAAGATTCTAATAAAAAATTTCTATTTTTGGCTTGCAATCCATAAACTTCCTTGGTTATTAATGCATTTTCAAATTCTTCATTATTAGGAAATCTTTGAGAAACTCTTTTTTCTAAAAGCATGAAATTCAAAATCTCTAAATACTCTTCTTTCCACGACTCTTCTTTTTTGATTTCTTTAGAAAGAGTAATAAACATTTTGGTTAAACCTTGTGTGGTGTTATCCACTAATATTTTTCTGAATGCATAACTTTCAATAGTTATTAAAATTTCTTTGACTGTTTGTTCAGATAAAATATTCTTTTTCAAATCATCAAAAATACCTAAAAAATAGGGCCGTGATACTGTAAATTCAAGTTTGTTAAACCTATTCAATTGTTTATTTATGGATTTATTAGAGTATTTATTGATTTGAGCTAACCAACTGTAGATTTCAGAAAAATACAACATATCTTTTAAAATCGACTCTTTATCTTTGTTAAAATTATCCGAGGAAAATTTCTTGAAGACTTCATATACATCATCTTTTTTCACCCATGTTTTAAGTTTGAAAATTAGATAATTTCTGACAAATTCTGCAATATCTCCTGTTGATTTTTCTATATTGATCCAATAATTTTCGTATAAATTTTTTTGTTCAACTTGTTCTAAATCCATTAAGACATAATTACGAATTTTATCGTCTTCTTTTAGTTTAACTCCTGTGGCATTTAAACTTTCAAAAATTAACTGAGGATTATCCTGTCCCCTAACTAAATTAATTAGAACTATTTTTAATTTTCTGAACGCATCAAATATTTCTCTTGGAGATAATATTTCAGACGTGATTTTTTTATAAAAAAGGTTGTAGTTACTTACAATATTTGAATTAGCATTTTCAACATTTCCATTTGTAAAAAGATTCTCAAAATATTCTTTATCTTGCTTATTAGGTTTTAATCTTATTCTTTTATCTTTTTCAGGAGAATATTTATTGATTAAAAAATCTAAAATTTGTTCAGACAATATTTTTTCTTCCTCAGTTTTTGTTTCTTTATTTTTTAAAAAAGTGTGTAATGCAACTAATAAAATGGAAGTAGTCGTTAATCTTTGTTGTCCATCAATAACCGTATATTCTTGAAAACCGCCTCCAATCGTAACAAGAGTTCCTAAAAAATGATCAACTCTAGTATTATTTTTTAAATCAACTAAATCGTCCCATAATTTTTGGCAATTAACTCTAGTCCATGCATAATCTCTTTGATACACAGGAATTATAAAACTCTTTCCACCGCCTTCTAAAAAT
>CAYVQB010000093.1:0-2553 GCA_964453985.1 uncultured Pseudomonadota bacterium | reverse complement strand
TTGATAGCTTAATAACCAAGAGTATAGGCCAAACAAGCCAAATTTTTGGTTGGTATGATAATGAATTTGGATACTGTTGTAGAATAAAGGATTTTTTGCTTCACATATAAAAAAAGTTAGTTTACAATATATCTAAAGCTTTAAAGTTTGGGGGCCCATAGCTCAGTTGGTTAGAGCAACCGGCTCATAACCGGTAGGTCCCAGGTTCGAGTCCTGGTGGGCCCACCAACTTATCAAGTTGTAGTCATAAATACAACTTACAATTAAAGGCACCGAGCAGTCTCGCCACGATTGGGGCAAGACACCTTTGAAGCTCTTGAAAGTCATAACATCTATTTCGGGTTTAGGTATAAAGGGTAAGCATGGTTGGACAATCTCTTTGGAAAAATTTAAAAATCTTAGTCAGTATCGACCAAAAGCTTGGGGATATCAACAATGAAATCAAACAAGCTGAAAAAATCTTAAAAAAAGATCAGCAGGAAATTCCTAAAATAGAAGCAGAAATAGAAGAAGAAAAAAGAAAGCATTTACAAGCAAGAAAAGATGTCGATCATCAAGAATTAATAGCAAATGATTTGAAATCCAAAGAAGAAGAAAAAAGAAAGCTACTTGATAAAACATCCAATCAAAAAGAATACGCAGCCATACAAAAAGAAATCAAACAACTTGTACAAAAAGTTTCTGGACAAGAAGATCTTTTAATGAAGACATGGCACCAACTAGAAAACACCAAAGAAAAAAATGAACTAGGAAAAAAGGAAAAAGAAGAAAAAATAGTTCAACTAACAGAAGGTGTTCAAGCTCAATTAGAGAGCCTTAAAGATCTTGAGGCCAACCAGGCTAAAATGTTAGAAGAAAGAGATGCTGCAAAAAAAATTGTACCTACTGAATGGATAGCAAAATATGAAAGCATGAGACATCGCGTCGAAGACCCTATAGTGCCTGTTTTAGGCGAAAATTGTAGTGCATGTTTTTATACAATACTTAGACAAGATTTATCTAGATTAAAAAAATCTGGCGTCTTACTATGCAGAAATTGTTATCGATTCTTATATTACGAAGCAGAAGTAGAACAAGATGCTAAAAAAGAAACTTTCTAGTAATATTCCTATCGAAATTTTCGTTGACGGCGCCTCACGGGGTAATCCTGGTCATGCAGGCGCGGGTGTTTATGTTAAGCAAGATGACATCGAGTTGGTAAAAAAAGGGTTCTACTTAGACAAAAGAACCAATAATCAAGCTGAATATCTTGCTTTAGCATTAGCCGTATTTTTTACTAAAAAATTATTAGATGATACAACTTTTGATTCAAAAGTTATTATCACTACAGACTCTGAATTATTAGTCAAACAAATGAATGGTGAGTATAGAGTAAAAAATCCAGCATTAAAACAAATCAAAGAGCTAATAACATCTGTTCTTGAAGATGTCGACTTTAAAGTTAGACATGTATTAAGAGATAAAAATAAAATAGCAGATAGACTAGCTAACGAAGGAATCGATAAAAAAAATAAAATACCTGCAGGTTTTGTATGTTTGCTAGAAAAACACGACATAGAAGTTTCATAGCAATTACTATTCTCTTTTTCTCTTTCTTATTTTTATCTCAAAACTATATCAAGCCAACAAATATCAAAGTTCTTTTAGAAGAAAAAGGTTCAGTAAATAAGTCTCACTTCCAGATAAAATCAAACTCTGGAATTACAATAGAAGACCTTACAAATAATAAAAAAGTTCTGTTTAAAAAAAACAAGCTAGATATCTTTATAAAAAACAATGAAATTTATTTACCATACACAGACAAACATATAAAAAAAATCAAAACAAACAAGATAAAGTTAACGCCCACTTCTGGCCCTATCTTATTTAATAATAAAACATATGACGGCGATCTAACCTTTGACGTAGACCCATCAAAAAACACTCTTTACGCAATTAATAGTCTTAATTTAGATAATTATATCTACTCCGTACTTATCTCTGAAAGCTATCAAACGTGGCCTCTTGAAATGCAAAAAGTACAAGCGATAGTATCAAGAACCTATGCGATTCATCATATGAAACAAGCAGAAACTAAAAAAGATAAAAAACCGTATGATATAAAAAGAAGTAACTTTAATCAAACCTATAATGGGTTACACGAATATACGCATTTGTGGCAAGCTATCACAGACACACACAATCTAGTACTAACTTACGATAATAAACCAGTGCTCGCGATGTTTGATGCCTGTTGTGGAGGAATTGTCACTGCTAACATGAAATCCCTAGACTTTAATAAGGCTCCCTATTTAGCTAGAAAACAAAAATGTAATTTTTGTAAAAATTATAGTCTATTTAAATGGCATAAAGAGTTTTTAGTTAATAATTTTATTTCTGAACTTAAAGCTAATCCTAAAATATCAAAAGAATTTGGTACCCCCAGAAGCCTGGGGGCTTTTAGAAATATAAGAATTATAGAAAAAGATAAAGCAGGAATTGTGCATAAAATAAAGCTAATCTTTGCAAAAAAAGTTATTACTATTTCTGGCAACCAACTTTGGGATAGTATGA
>CAYVQB010000092.1:0-2585 GCA_964453985.1 uncultured Pseudomonadota bacterium | reverse complement strand
ATTATAAAGGGATAAAAGCATGCAATTATTTAAAAGATCCGTCTACTGCGGACAAGTAGAAAAAAGCCTTCTAGACAAAGAAATATACCTATCAGGCTGGGTAAATAAAAGAAGAGACCATGGTGGCATAATATTTATAGATCTAAGAGATCGAACAGGTCTTGTTCAGCTTGTTATTAATCCAGAGAATAATCCCGAACTTAGTGAAAAAGCAAAATCAATTAGAGCAGAATTTGTAATATCAATAAAAGGCACTGTTATAGATAGAGCGCCAGAGGCTGTAAACAAAGAAATTAAAACTGGTCAGCTTGAAGTTACAGTACAAGATCTATCAATAATAAATAGTTGCAAACCATTACCCTTTCAATTAGAAGATGCAGATAACGTAGATGATGAACTACGTTTGAAATATAGATATATAGATCTACGCAGACCTAAGATGCAAAAAATTATAAAACTTCGACGTGACGTTGTTTTTGCTATGCGAGAAGCTTTACATGAGCAAGATTTTTATGAAATAGAAACACCTATACTCTCAAAAAGCACACCAGAAGGCGCTCGCGACTTCTTAGTACCATGCAGACTACAACCTGGCAAGTTTTATGCATTGCCTCAATCACCTCAACTTTACAAGCAATTACTTATGGCATCAGGCTTTGATAAGTATTTTCAGATCGTTAAATGCTTTAGAGATGAAGACCTGAGAGCAAACAGGCAACCAGAGTTCACACAGCTTGATATGGAGATGTCATTTATCCATGAAGACGATATAATCAACACATGCGAGAACCTTTTAAAAAACATATGGCAAAAAATCTTCACCAAGCCACTCAAGTTCCCAATAGAGAGACACTCATATCAAGAAGTTTTTGATCGATTTGGCACTGACGCACCTGATACAAGATTTGACCTTGAAATAAAGGATCTCACAAGAACATTTGAGTCAGTTGAGCTCAAGTTTTTGCAGTCTACAATTAACAACGGCGGAAAGCTTGGTGCAATTGTAGTAAAAAATAAGAACTTTTCAAGATCTGAACTTGATAGGTGGGTAGAAACAGCCAAAACAGATTTAGGCGCCAAGGGCTTAATTTATATTAAAATTAAAGAAGACAAAACTCTTCAATCCACTATTTCAAAGTTTTTACCAACAGATTTTTATGAAAAACTAAAAGCTGATATCCCTGATCTTGAGCCACAAGATACAATTTTTATAGTTGCAGATAAGTATGAAGAAGCATGGACGGTTCTAGGTAAACTTCGTTTAAAGTTAGCACAAAGTTTAGACTTAATAGATAAAAGTAAATTTAATTTTTTATGGGTTACCGATTTTCCTTTATTAGAATGGGATAATGAATCTAACCGTTGGTATGCAAAGCATCACCCTTTTACTTCTCCTGCACAAAAAGACTGGCAAAAGCTAGATCCTGCAAAAATATTATCACGTGCCTATGATCTTGTTTGTAATGGACAAGAATTAGGTGGTGGTTCTATTCGTATACATGATCTTGAAACACAAAAGAAAATGTTTGACCTTTTGGGTATTCCAAAAGAAGTTTATAACGAGCAATTTGGATTCTTACTTGAAGCATTACAGATGGGATTCCCTCCATTAGGTGGAATCGCTTTTGGGATTGATCGCTTAATTATGATATTATCTGGCGTTGATTCTATCAGGGATGTTATTGCGTTTCCTAAGACACAAAGTGGAGCTTGTCCTATGCTTGAGACACCTTCTAGAATTAGTGATGAACAACTAAAAGATTTGTGTATCAAAAACATTTGTAAATAAAAAAAGAAGGCGATACTTTTTAGCATCGCCCTCTTTTAAATAACTTTATTCAAACTTTATTTGCTACAATTTTCTACGCAATAAAGTTTATTTTTAAAATCTTTCAACTGCTTGCTATCGAAATGTTTCTGAGACCATTTAAGCACATTTCGCAAGTAACTTTCATTACTATTTATACGTGCTAAACGAGAATCATTACACATATTACACTTGTTGGGCTTAGAAGCTAAAGCAGGAGTAGCATGAGACCAAGAGCATACTTCTTGAGGAGTCTCTTCTAACAATTTAAATCTAGTTTCTTGATCTTGATCTTTTACTAAAACCAATTGACCTTCTTTTACCATTCTTGGTGAAGTCATAAACTTTGATAAATATGATTGCTCTCTATTACTAGAATCCAACCTGTCTAAAAGTCCTTCTGGTAAAGAAGAATTATTTTGAACTTTATCTTTTACTAGAACCAATTGACCTAAGTTTTTATCTTGATAATTAGGGTTTGAAGTAATTCCAGTATCAGCAATAACTGTACTATTACCCCTTGAACCTAATGAACACTTTGGCAAATCTATTTTTGGAACTTCTGGAAGCTTTATAAACTCAACATTATTCAAACTTACTCCAGTATCTATTCGGGTACTACTTGGAATATCTCTAAGCGAACTATTTGACATATCTAATTTTGGGATTTGAATAAAATCCGTTGGACTCTCATTTGAATAAAAAACTTGAGATACTTCTGATACTGAGCTTAGTACTGCTAAATCATTTGAACTAAGTCTATGATCAACAACTGTAT
>CAYVQB010000091.1:0-2628 GCA_964453985.1 uncultured Pseudomonadota bacterium | reverse complement strand
TACAAAGTCTTTTTTTCTTTTTTATTTTGTTCAGTATAAAACTCTTTCCATGCTTGCCCATCTGCTGACAATCCATCACCGTTATCATTCAAAAATTTATCCACAACTAATTTGCTTTGATAGGTCTTCATTAAGCGATATAGATATGGGGCTTTTTCGATTGGTCCAAAGAGCTTACGAATTAGTTCAGAATTTTTGTTTTTAATTTCTTTAAATTTTGTTTCATCTTTTTTTTCTAACAAACACAGATCTGCACCGGCACCATCTATAGTCAATAGAGCTGCTTTTTTATAAAACTCTTGGTCTTCTTCTTTACCTTGAACCGGAATAGTCTTTAAAGCTTCTCCAATATTACCAAGCTTATCTTTTAAATCTTGCTCTACGCTCTCTGTGTATTCCCAGATTTCTTTACTGGAATTTTCTGGAACTTCTATTAGCTTTTTTGAAGTAGCGCTCTCGTCTAATTGATAAAAGAGTATATAGGGAGTTCCCTTTTCTGTTGTTTGATTTGCGATATTAGCAATATCTGTCGAAGACTTAGAGTTCACCGAAGAATCATTATAATAATGCCAATCATTGCTATCTCTATCCTTTGCATAAGCAATATAATGACCACCATCAAGACTACCGCTATGACAAACGACCCCGATCAAATTATATTTTGAGCTTTTGTCTTTACGATCTTCTTGAGCTTCTTTTGTTAAAAATTTTTTAAGGTCAAGCCCTTCTAGAGGAAATGAGACGGGGGCATCAAATTTCCAACTTTTTAAGTTTTTTGTTACTGAATTGAATTCAGACATAAACCTATTAAAAGAAATTATTAAGGTTTTTGGTAAACCATCAAAAGCAAATTCCGTGTCAAAATTATTCAAACACTCACTCAATGTTTTAAAAGTAACATCTTCAGCTTCCACAAAAACCTTCAAAATAGGTTCCCACGTAATTTCTTTTGTTTTTTTATTAAATACCCATAGATTGAAATAAGGACTAGAAAGATCGTTAATTAAAAAGTTCAGATAATCACTCGCACTTATTTTATCCAAGACAGCTTGCCTATCGTTGTTAGCCGCTCCTTTTACGAATCTGCGATACACGAGCAAGTCCTTCTCTAGTTTCTCCTGAGTTCCTTCTTTTCCAGGAACGAGACCGGCTAAATCAGTTTCTCCGATAAGATGATTCGAAAAAAGATTCTGTATAAATTCTGCTGCGTCTTGGTGCCTGCCCGAAGCCGTTAGCCCTTCTTTAAAAATTTGATTTCTAACAGCTTTTGCAAAGTCTTGTGGATTATATGCTACGCCTGTTTTCCTCATCTCCTCGATAGCTGTGATATATTTCTGGGAAATAGAATTTGGAGCATATTTAGTTTTGTTTTCAATCAATGTATCATTAAAACCTGTAATACTACAAAGGCATTGCATTGCAGCGTTCATAAAACAAGTATTACCACATTGCTTAAGGCCGCGATTCGGGGTTGCCTGAATTTTAGGAATAAATAAAAGAATTAAAATTAGAAAAAATAGATTTTTTGTTTTATTCGTTTTCATTTGGGATCTCCTTTGTCCAACACTTTATCATTTAATAATCTTGTAGTAGATTAACTGTTTCAATAATAAAATAACTAGTATTTTTTATTCAGGGGGGACAAAGCATGTCTAATTATGCATTTGTTAATGTTTTTTTTAGAACACAGGTGCTTCCGCACTGTGCTACATAGGTCGGCCCGCAACAGCGGGCGATTTTGCATTCAATCTTTCAAAAACATATCAACAAAACCCAAATGATTCGTTTTTCACAGATGCCTCCGGGCTACTTCTTATTCAAACAAATCTTCTTTATTATATTCAACTTCATAATAATCTAACAAAGAAATAAATTCTTTTTCAAAATCAACCTTGTTATGATGATCTTCTTGATTGTTAATATAATTTTTAGTTCTCTTCAAAGAAGGCTTATCAACCGAAAAGACAGCATAGCCAGTTTGCCATGCAAAATTTGGATTAAAATTTTCACGAATAAATCTTGATGAATTTGATTTTATTCTACAAACGATATCTGATTCATGGTCCCTGGAAATTTTTTTCATTAAAATATGAATGTGATCCTCAACTCCACCGATAGCAATCAACTGCCACTTTCGTCTAGTCATTACGCTACCAATAAAATTATATAAACTAGGTTTTATCTCAGAAGTAATAAAAGATTCTCGATTTTTTGTGGACCATACAAAATGACAATATACACATGAATACACCGGTGATGACATAATTCCCCCTCAATATAAATAAAAAGTAACTGCCCAGGCGCTTCCGCGCTGCGCTACATAGGTCGGCCCGTTTCCGCCGTCGCCAAGGCTATGGCGCGACAGGTCCACGGGCGATTTAAAAATATCTTATAAAATCACGAGATTATGTCAATTTACCTGAAATATAGACAAAAAAAATGCCCGCGGAAGCGGGCCATCTTATGTAGTCCAGGGCGGATGCCCCCGACTACACCATTAATACTTCTAAGAAAACAAAAAGCCCTACCGGCTAGGCGTTTGCCAAGCTGGTAGGGCGACACTCTGTTAGCCCGGGGTATATACCCCTCGGCTATTCTCTAAGCTTATCGAATCAGATTAAAATCCGA
>CAYVQB010000090.1:0-2643 GCA_964453985.1 uncultured Pseudomonadota bacterium | reverse complement strand
CAATAGCATCTTGTGCTTGTTGTAGGTGCTCAGCCTGTTCAGCAAGCATTTCTTTTTGTGCCGTTAAATGCTCGTTGATGCTTAGCTCTTGCTGCAACATGGTTTTAATCTGCCCCAAGCTAAAACCAAAAAACTTGAGTGCGATGATTTGTTGCAGTTTTGCCAGATCCCCTTCTGAGTACCAACGGTAGCCATTAGATTCACGCATAGAAGATTTCAATAAACCAATTTTATCGTAGTGGTGGAGTGTTCGCACCGATATCTTGGTTAAATCGCTGATTTCTTTTATTCGCCATTGTGCCATCGTTTTGTCCCTTTATTATTACCTATTAAATCGAGTATAAAGTATGACGTTGCGTTAGGGTCAAGCGTTTTTTTTACCCTATAATATTCTTTTAAAATTCTTAAAAATAAGTCTTTTTATTACATATTGCATTTCATACCTATAGAGCGTTTTCATACTAGAATGCTATCATATTGGTGTTTGTAATACAAAGGCGTGGAGGGGGTGGTAAGTAGTAACTATTGACTAACAATTATTATGGGCACAAGGTTAATCTAGTGCCCATAATAAAAATCTGAATGACCTATGCAGAAGGTGTTGTAGAATGTCTTTGTAAAAGTTTTGCGCCAGCGGCTAAAATTTTAGGATCAAAACCATCTTCTTGTGCTAATTCAAATGATATATTTTGTTTGTTAATTCCAGGTTTGATTTTATAGGTCCAGCTAAGCTTTCCATCTTTGTCTAAGATTGCTTCTTCAACGCGGAAATTTGCAACTGATCCTTTGCTGTCCTGTTCAAGTTCAACGAGCGTTTCAAAGTGTGTTGCAGCAGCAAAAAGTGTATTTTTTAGTGATTCATCAATATAATTTAGGGTTCCATAAAAAAGTGCTGCCCCATACGATGCGCCGGTTGAATTAAACATTTCATCTGAGATGACTAGCGCTTTTTCATTACTATTAAGACTTGAAAGAGTTGAGGTAACCTGTTTAATTCGGTTTTTATCTGCTTGATAAAGTGATTCCTTGCCCACTGTATCTGTAATGTTAAGAGTGGTAAATACTTTGGTAAAAGGAGTAATTATTGTTTCGGCATTGGAAATAGTAAATGTTTGTGCAAGTAATACCGCAAATGCAGCTGCTTTAAGAGATGTTGATTTTCCGCCAGCATTTGGTCCGGTGATGAGTATGTTGCGATGCTTTGTTTTTGAGCCAAGCTCAAGTGAGTTAGTGACAACGATTTCTGGATTGATAAACGGGTTCCAGAAATTGTTAAGTGCTAGGTGTGGCGTTGGTTGTTGTTCATAGCTAGCAAAGTGGTAACGAGCATTCGGATGTGTAGCATGTTTCTTGTACAATGTTGCTATGCTCATAAGAGCGTCGAGCTTGCCTACTTCAAGGTATGGTTGAACGAATTTGTATTTAAGTGTGCACAAAAATTTAATAGCTGACATCATCTTGCCTTTTGGAGACTTCCATGTTGTCGGTTTTTTAAATCTCTCGTCTTTCATAATAATAAGTAAGTTTTTGAGCTCTGTATTAGTCTTATATGTTTCTGTTTTAAAGCCTTGGAATTGGCTGAGTGTTGCTAACTCTGAATGTTCCGGTTTTGCTAGTATTTTTTGTAGTTCTTTTAAGGCTGTGGTCATTTTTGCAAGTGTGCCAACAGCATCATGAAGCATTGTTTCGGTTTTTAAATTATCTACAATATTTTTATAAATTTCTTTTGATACAATCCAGCTTGTAATTAGCGGCATAATGCAACTTGAACTATATTTTGTTGTTTTCCAATAGTTATTATTTAAGAATTCTTTATAAGCAATATTTCCAAGATAGGCGGATAATCCTAAGAAAAATGCGGGAGGTAAAATTGTTGAACTTAGATAATTTTGGGCTCTGACAATATCTAAAAGTATCGGTTTTTTGTTTAGTTTATCACAGGCGTATTCATTAAATTTTTTCATGAAAGGAAGTTTATCAATATGGCTGACAAGTGGTATCATTTTAACAAGCGAGATTATAGGTAAATCAAGAACGCTTTCTAAATAAAATCGGTCTGAAATGTTTGAAATTAGTTCAAAGCTCATTTCGTTAAGTATTAAGAAAAGTGTATGTTCAGAGTTTTTGATAGTCGTTAATTTTTCTTGTATTGATTCGTATAATTGCTCATCTTCAACAAGAGTTTTTATTCCTGCTTGGCGAGCCATAAGTGATTGGATGTCTATGAGAGGATTATACAAGATATCAAGCAAAGCTGCTCGGCCAGAAATTGTTTGTGTATGGTTAACGAGATTAAAAAGGCTTGTTTCTGGGGAGTCTTGTTTTCCACAAAGGGCATTGATGTCTCGATAGGTAGTATCATCAAAAATAGCTTTAGATTCTTCATGAAGATTTATTGTTGATGATTCTTGATTTGCAAGATAGGCAAGTATGCGTCCAGTATGGTCTGTTGTATCTGATGTTAATGCTTGTTCGAGTTTATAAGATTCTTTTCGCTTTAAAGCTTCTTGTTGTTTGTCAGGCGTTTGGGTTTGTGGGGTATTGAATTGTGTTAGTATTTTTTGTTTATTTGTCGTGTCGATAATTGATGGAAGGTAGAGCGCACTAACCTTATCCCACGAGTTTGGAGTATGTTCTTTCTCT
>CAYVQB010000089.1:0-2730 GCA_964453985.1 uncultured Pseudomonadota bacterium | reverse complement strand
GCAGGATCTCAGAGTATTTCATACAGCTAAAAGCACGTTCGTAATCACGTTTACGGCTTTCCGCCCAGTTAAGGAGTTGTAACGCACCAGGTAAATCTTTTTTGAGAGCTTTAATGTGAGCGTTTTCGAGCAGACAGCGTAAATATGGGATAGCGACTTTCGCAGGCAGGCGGTCAAATCCAGATGGAGATGAAAATTTACTCAAAACTTTTTCAGCTTTGTTCAGATTCCCTTCACGCCGATAATACGCCGCCAGTTGCGCTGTAGCTGTATAAGCCACAGCCTTATCTTTATCTTTAGCAAGTTTAGTAAGAGTCTTCAGGTTAATCCCAGAATCATCCCCCGCAAGCAAAGCAGAACTCAAAGAAAATAAAATTAAAACAATCCCGAAGCCGATGTAGCGGCGCACAGGCGCTAGATGAGTTAATTTATTCTTTGTTTCCTGTATAAAAGTTGCTACAAGAAAAAAGTTTTTCAAAAGGACTAGTATTTTTCTCATTTTTTACAACCGTTTTTTTTAGTTGAAATACGTTTGTTTTTTGTCTTTAATAATGGCTCTGTCCATTTCAAACGAAGTATAGCATCTTGCTGTCCTTGATTCGCGGCTAGTCGAAAGAGTTCTACAGCTTTTTTAAGATTTTTAGGCATCCCGCGACCTTTTTGATATGCCATACCTAAAGTGAATTGCCCAGCAGCATTTCCTGCTTCTGAAGATTCCTTTGCCAATTCTATTCCTTTAGCAATATTTTTACGGCTACCTAAATAGTATGAAGCAAGATAAGCTTTGGCTTTCATGTTGCCGTTGGCAACTGCTTTTTTTAACCAAGTTATAGCGGTTTTAGCATCCCGTTTTACTCCTTTCCCTTTAAAGAGACTGAGGGCAACTGCCGCTTGAGCGTCAGCATAACCGTTATTTGCTGATTTTAATAACCATTCAAAAGCTATTTCTCGTTTATGTTTTGCATTTTGAGTGCATACCCCAGCAATATATTGTGCCTCAGCATCGCCAGCATCGGCTTTCGTTTGGATTACTTTTAACACCAGATTATAATACTTTCTTGCCTTTCTTTTATCCTTCACTATCCCTTTGCGACTTTCAAAATAATAATTTGCCAGCATAAAACAGGCTTTTGTGTAATACTTCTCTGTTCCTTTTTTTTCTATGACCTTTTTCAAACAAGCTTCTACAATTAAATATTTACCAGTTCTATCATAATTAACTGCATTCTGAAAATATTGTTTTGTTATATTGAGCTTTTTAAAGTTTATCGTTGCCGATTTCTCTTTCCCATAGCTATTAACATTTAATACAAATAATGATATTATAATAAACATAAGTAAACTATTTTTAATAATCATTTTTAATCATTCCTTGTTACTTCTTTTTAGTCTCTTTATATATTTTCTCAATATCCTGATTAAATGATTTAGAATCTATCTGAACAGGGATATTTGCCAATTTTACTTTATACCGTTTGTATTTAGGAGACTTCTCAATATCTTTTTTATCTTTATCTTGTGTGAAATATCCGAAGATAATCTTGATTCTTGCCATATACTTGCCACTAGGTGTTGTTTGCAAGTTTTTATCATTATGCTTGAGAGTGTCTATACGAACTTGATTTGGAATGGGAATAAACCAAGTTTGACTAGCTCTTGGATGTATCATACAATAATTTGAACTATTAGAACCATCTCTCGGAGCTTTCTTTCGTCTGGGAGAAATATTTAATCCTCGCTTATTTAATAGATAAACGATAAAATGATTTTGGGAATTATCTTTCATTGTAAGTACAAGATTTTTATCTGAACTTGGATTAATAATTTTAATACGAAATCCCACAGCCAAGCCTGTATCAGTTTTGACACATTCTACATGAACAACAGCATCTTTATTTTTAGATATAACGACTCCTGCTTTCTCTCCTTTTTGATTTACTTGTTCAGCAAAACAACAGCCAAGTGAAAGAATAAAAGTAAAGATAATTGATAATACTATATTTTTGTTATTATAAATCATGATAAAACTCCTGTTTTATGGTGTATAAATCCACGCTGGATCTTGAGCAGCAGCATGTAGAGCAAGCGCGGTCAGCCTAGGGATTAGTACCGAGTCGGTTGCAATATTGGTTCTTGCATCGCAACCAGGATGTTTATATTCATCTTGATCCCAATCATCATTGCCATCCTCAATATATGCATCAAATGCATTACCATAACTTGCCAAATCTTTTATGTCATCTCTAGCCTCTCCAGGTGTGTATGAACTACTATCATATTCTAGAGACAATGACTCAACAGTTGCCTTGAAAATAGTAAATAATGGATTGTTTATTTCTTTCCAATCATCAGAGTGGACTTTTTCATGTGCATCAATAGCAGCTATCATAAACCAACTACATGGAGTGGCACCTCGAGACAAAAAATCGTCATACATTTTTTGATAGATAGCTTGGGTAGTACATGCTGCTACAGTTGCTTCATTAACTCCTGAAATCAGACGCGAACCTTGGCTAATTTGACATGTGGAAGTGGTCACTTTACACTTCCAGACATGGTTTGGATGGGTAAAATATGCTGTTATATCTGCTACAGGATCACCTGGTTGAGTAACTCCCCAACCTGTCGGAGTTGCAGATACAAAATTATATGTAACACTTGAAACGCTAGTAGCTGTGGTAAGAGACACAACATCATAATCAGAAGATTCAACTGGTGTTTGAGTACTAA
>CAYVQB010000088.1:0-2852 GCA_964453985.1 uncultured Pseudomonadota bacterium | reverse complement strand
AGTAAAAACGCAAAAAAAGTTGAAAAGATCAACTTTTAATAACTAAACTATAACATATGTTCTACGGTTGCAGAATTTTTAATAGCAAGTAGTTCCTTACCGTGCATTAAATAGCCTATTTTCTTCAAAATATAACTAACAAGATTGGTTTCTTTAATTCTTAATTCTAAAAAGGAAGTACAAAAATCAGAATCGTTAGGTTTTATGCTATTGATTTCTTTTTTTAAATCTGAAACTTGAATTTCCGAATTTAATAATTTTCTACTCCATTCAGCATATTTTGTCTCCAATATGTTAGGATTATTTTTTAATACTACATTATATCTAAAACCTAATTCTTCAATTTCTCGAATTAACTCCTTTTTTGCTCCTAATTTAAGTTTTGATTTAACTATCGACAAAAGTAAAGGATAACAAGTTTTTAATCGCATAGTATTAATTCCAACTAAATGTTCAACAATATCTTTATCCTGCCAGTAAGTTTCCTTTGGTTCTAGTAAATTTAGATAAATTACAGAATCCAATTCCAAATCTGAAACAAATTTACAGACATCATTTTGAATAAATCCTATTTTTTTTAATTTTTTAAATAAAGCTTTCTCACGAATAGGATCGCCTGTTTTTAAAGTTAAATTATATTTTAAAAATGTAGTAATATCGTATTGAGATAAATTATTTTGGATCCTAGCCCAGCTTTCATTTACTTCATCTAATTTGTCGATTTTGTAAGCTCTAGCTAAAACACTATTCTTAATAAGGTCTCCCGCTGTTAATACAGAACCTCTCGCATTTAAAGTTTCAAAAACCGTGTATGCTTGTAAATCATCTTCAACTTGAATTAAAATAACATAAGTTCTGTCCAAAATAGAGGACAATAAGGTTTCAATATTTGAAGAGTAGGAATCAGTTTTTTCTTTAAAAAATTTATAAGCTTTCCATAAAAGTCGTTCTCCTTTTTTTAATCCTCTGTTTTTGACTAAATTAATGTCTTCTTCGCGTCGAACAATATGTTTTTGAAAAAACCTATTATCATTTCTATTTAATTTTAATCTTGGTTGCTCACTTCTTAATGCTTCTTTCTGAACAATAAGTGGTTTTTGAATTTCGTCTGCTAAGGGGTTAGAATTTTTTTCAAGATAGTCTCTTATTGTAGCTAATAATATAATTATTGTTGTAATCCTCTGTTGTCCATCTATGATTTCAAAATTTGCATCTTCCTTTAAGTCTTTCACAACAATTGACCCAAGAAAAAAATTATAATTTTCTACCATCTGAGTTGTAATATCTCCCCAAAAATCTTCCCATTTTTCTATTTCCCAACAATAATCCCTTTGAAAAAGAGGAATCTGAAAATAATAATTTGTTAGTAATTCTCTAACCGACTTTCTTTCTGGCAATATTTCTTTTTCTGAACTCATTTTTAGCCCCTTAATAATTCGTTTATTTTTTAAATACCAAAACCTCCTTATCATCAATTTTATAATCATATCCTAACATTCTTTTTTCTGCATCATCAGGTTGTGTTGTATCTAATAAAATATCATTTGGATAAAATTCCCTTTTCTCGACTTTTCCATTATTTTCAGACTTAGAATATCTTTCAGCAACACTTTTATCATGTGTCCAGCTTTCAATTCCTGTAAAATTCTGTTTATTAAATTTATGCAAACCTCTGTACAAGGTAATTTTTGTTTTTGGTCTAAACTGCGATAAAAATCGAATTACTTTTTCGCTAGGAAATTTTACTGGAATATCAAAAGCTGACTGATGTAAATATTTATCAGTCCATCCAGACACAAACGCAGGAATATTATTTTTAGCAGATTTGTTTTTTAAATTTTTATCCAATTCTTCAAATCGTTTAATTGATAAATCAAGATAGCTCTTATCTGTATCAATACCAATAAAATTTCTTCCATAAAGATAAGCAGCCAATCCTGTTGTTGAGCTTCCTGTAAAAGGATCGAGAATTGTATCGCCTTTATTCGTGCTTGCTAAAACGATTCTCTTAAGTAAGTCGAAAGATTTCTGTGTTGGGTGTTTTCCGAATTTTTTTTCAATGGATTTTGGCGTATTGATTGACCAAACTGATCTCATTTGCAATCCTGGCTTCTTTAGCTTATCTTCAGGCCAATCTCCATTTTTCATCAACTTATAATTAAAAGTGTGTTTTGCTTTTTTGTCTTTTCTTGCCCAAATTAGAGTTTCGTGACTGGCAGTAAAAAAGCGGCAGCTTAAATTAGGAGAAGCGTTTGGCTTAAACCATGCAACGTCATTCAAAATATGGTAATCAGCCATTTGCAGAGCGAAACCACATTGATAGATTGAATGGTAGGTTCCGCTAATCCAAATTGTTCCATTCGGACTCAAAATTTTTCGACATGCTTTTATCCATTCAACATGAAACTCAAAGTTCTTTTTCAAACCATTGCTTAAATCCCAATTACCCTTTTTAACGCTCACCATTTTACCGTTTTGACAAGTAAAGGTACCGCTTGAGAGAAAATAGGGAGGATCAGCAAAAATCATATCAACTGGCTCTTCTGGAATTTCTTTTAAAAATTCCAGAGAATCAGCTCGATAAAGTTTAAATCTTGGTTTTTCGTAGTATGGTTTAATCATAATTTTCTAGTGGAGGTGGCGGGAGTCGAACCCGCGTCCAAAAGTACAGTTACAGTAGCGTCTACATGTTTATTCCGCTCTTTAAATATCGTTTCTTGTAACCTCCAGCGAACAGGATGTTATAGAAACTAGTTTGATAAAATCTCAACAGATCGCCTCAAACAAAACAATCTACCCAGCCTGTTAATCGGCGCCTATTCCCACTCTACAGGCAAGAATAAGATAGACGT
>CAYVQB010000087.1:0-2887 GCA_964453985.1 uncultured Pseudomonadota bacterium | reverse complement strand
ATATCTAATCACCTTTTTATGAAACTAGTAAATATTTAATATAAATAATAAACTATCCGATTAAAAAAAAATGTCGAGCTTGTGTTAATAAAATTCGATATTTTTAGTTGACATTTAAAATAATTGGGTATTTACTCTTAGAAAATTTAAAGGAAAAAACAAAGAGTTCAAATCATATTTTTAATTTTATTCTAATTTAAGGAGTTTCTATGAAGAATATGTCTGATATTAATAAAATCTTGCTTTCTGTGGTTGCAGGTGTTTTATTTCAAGTGCCTTCTTTGCTTGGTTTGGAGGTTGGAGTAAAGGCTGAGTGGGATAAACCTAAGACAATCGTAATGCATACTCCTGGTAAAGAGGTTTTTCATGGTGTGCTTCATGCTGACGCAGCTTTGTATGAAGGGCCGTTTGATAGGCATGCCGCGAAAAAAGAACATAAAGATTATATTTCTTTATTAAGAGATAAGGGAATTGACGTTGTATGTTTAGTGGATATTTTGCTGGAGGGTACTATTAATGAGGATGGTACAAAAAAAGAAGGCAAAAAATTAGATGAGCTTATAGAATTTACTAGTAAATTAATAACTTATGATATGCCATCTTATTGGGCATTAGATATGATAAAAGAGCAAGAAGAGTATAAAAATGAAACTCTGCGCAAGCTTCATCCAAAAGATCTTGTTTGGATAATTTTGGAAAATCCAAAAATAGATTTGAGAAATAGCTTAGAAAAAAATACTAAATTTGTAGCAGAGTCATATCAAGTTTCTCCTTTGATGAATATGCATTTTTCGAGAGATCAACAAATAACAACAGATAAGGGCATTGTTATTGGAAAAATGAATTCGGTGCAAAGAAATAATGAAGTCAATATTATGGAGTTTGCTTTTAATAAGCTTGGTGCAAAACCTATTTATAGAGTAACTGGAACAGGTAGGCTTGAGGGTGGAGATTTTATTCCTGTGGGTGAATTTGCATTACTAGGTCAAGGTTTAAGGACAAATGCTGAGGGAGTAAGGCAGTTATTAAAGAATGATGTTTTTGGATTTCCTGAAGTGGTAATTGTAAAAGATCCGTTTCAGCACCAAGACCAAATGCATCTTGATACTTACTTTAATATTATTGGACCTAAAAAAGCCCTGGTTGATAAAATCAGAAGGGAAAGAGGTCTTATTACTCGTGATGATATTACTAGACCTATAAGACCTGTGGTTGATATATACAAAAGAAGTTCTGATGGTAAATACGAATGTGTACAAAAAGATAAAGATTTCTTTGAATATTTAGAGCAAGAAAAAGGTTTTGAAATAATTGATATAGAAGATTCAGAACAGTTAAATTATGGGTGTAATTTTTTGTGTATAGGTGACTGTGAAATTGTTGGTGTGAAGGGCGTGGGAGAAAGTTATGCACAAAGATTGGTCCAGTTCGGAGTCAATGCAAGGTTTATAGATTTTGGTAATGTGACTAAAAGCTATGGTGGACCTCATTGTACGACTCAAGTGATTAGCAGAATCAGTAAGTAAGTATAATTTTACCTAAAGCTGGATGCTCTTTAATTATGTTAACGGAGTATTCAGCTTTTTTCTTTTTATATTGCTAACTTGATTCAGCAATATTCCCACGGTAATAATAATTAAAAAAGATAATATGTGATTCGAGCGAATTAGTTCTTTTGTACAGTAAAATAATAAATAAAAGCAACTAAAACTCGCGATAATTCCAATACTTATATTTTGGAATTTATTTTGGGAAGTTTGATTTTTAAGATAAATAGCCAAAAATGCTATTACGCTTAAAAAATAAGAAATAATAATTGCAAAGTCACTCATAGAGATCAAACTATATGCGTTTTGTGTAATAAATAAGAAGATTATAGTTAATATGCTTTGTGAAAAAATAGACATGGAGGGAACTTTGTGTTTGTTAAGCTTGATTAGTTTTTGGTGAAAAGGTAATTCTTTGTTTTTGGCAATAGCATACAAAATCCAGTTGTTTGTATAAAAAGCTCCATAGAAACCACCAAGAAAAGATGACATAATAGTAGCTTCAATTATTCTGTTACCAATACCAATTAAAATATTATTAGATGTTAATTTAGGCAATATTTCTAAAAATGGATTTATGGTAACTGTGCCGTGTATGCCAAGGAAACATAATTGCACAATTGTATAAATCAACATAATAATACCAAAAGAAAACAGAATTGCTCGAGAAGCATTTTTTTTACCATCTTTAATTTGATGTGCAATAGAGCAACAAACTTCAAATCCAATATAAGCAAATATAACAAGAGGTATAGTTTCAAAAAAACCTGTAAAGTTTATTGGTGCTGCTGTTACATTGCCAGTCCTGAAGAGAAATAGGCTAGATATAACTACGAATGCCAAGGGTATGATTTTAACTAATGCAAAAGCCAGGTTAGCTTTTTCAATAAAGTTTACATTAAGCAAATTTAAAGATGTAAAAAGTGCGATTAGAATTATATCAAAAGGTAAGCCTGAAATGCCCAGTTTATTTAGAATAGGTGTTAGGCCTAAAAAACCTACCCCTTCTCCGAACTTATGAATAATAATTGCATTTCCCGCAATTGTGCCAATGAAATAACCCCATCCAGAAAGGAAACTCCAGAATGAACCAAGCTCTTTTTGTGCGTAGGTATAAATACCTCCAGCGTTTGTATAAAATTTTGAAAGCTTAGCCAAAACGAGAACTATAGGACATATAATAAATCCCCACATTACCCAGGTGAGTGGGGCAAGCATTCCGCCCTTATTGCAAATTTCGGGTGCACCAAGAAAGAACGCGCTACCAACAATAACATTTATGTTGATGGCTATTGCAGCCCAAATAGATATTTTATTTTTTTCCATTAGCCTTTTCTTTT
>CAYVQB010000086.1:0-2918 GCA_964453985.1 uncultured Pseudomonadota bacterium | reverse complement strand
ATAAATATAATTAAAACAAAAAATTAAATTTATTTAAGGAGAGTAATAATGAAAAATTTATTAAGAAAAGAAATATCTAAAAAGTTAAACCGTTTAACTCAAAAAAAAATCTTTAATAATTCGCAAAAAATAATACAAAATTTAGATAAAATAGAAACACTAAAAAGCTCTGAATTGATAGGGGTTTACTCATCAAAAGATCATGAAATTGAAACAAAAAATTTAATCAATAAGTTATTTAAAGAAAATAAAAAAATTTTCCTACCCAAAATCCAAGATAACCAATTATTATTCAAAGAAATAAAGAGCTTAAACGATCTAGAATTAGGTAAATTTAAAATCTTAGAACCAAAACTAACCTGTAAAACAATAAACCCCAACAATCTAGATTTGTTAATAATTCCATGTATTGCTATAGATACAAATGGCAACAGGCTAGGAAGGGGTGGCGGCTTTTATGACAAACTTCTGCAAAATCATCCAGAAATAAAAACTCTATGCCTTGCCCATGAAGCACAATTAATAGAAAAAATACCAACAGAAAAACATGATAAAAAAGTAGACCTAGTAATAACAGAAAAAAGAATTATATATCCTGAAAACAAAGTGCTAAACGGCAAAAAGCTTGCAAATCAATATTTCATAGAATTACAAAAAAAAATATCCAAAGAAAAAATCAAAGCTAAACTAGCAGTAATACTTGTCGCAAACGCCCCTGCTTCAGAAATATATGTAAAAAAGAAAAAAGAAACCTGCAATAAAATAAGCATTGATTTTGAATTAATTAGATTTAACGAAAAAGTCACATTCGATACACTAAAAACAGCAATACTCAAATTAAATAAAGATAAAAACATAACAGGCACACTTGTTCAGCTACCATTGCCAAAACATATAAACCCACAAGAAACCCTCGACTTAATTAATCCCGAAAAAGATGTTGATGGCTTAACTACACATAATCTAAAACTATTAGAAAAAGGCAAAGAAAATCTTGTATGCTGTACTCCTAAAGCCATTATAAAAATACTAGAAAAAAATAATATTGAATTACAAAATAAAAACATAACTTTAGTTGGCTATGGAAAACTTGTTGGAAAACCACTATCTATGATGTTACAAAATAGAAATTTAAAATATAAAATATGCAATAGGCAAACCAAAGATCTAAAAAAAGAAACTCTTAATGCTGATATTTTAATCAGCGCAACAGGTGTTGCGAAACTAATAACTAAAGACCATATAAAAGAAAATTCAATCATAATAGACGCAGGAACATCAAAACTTAATAACAAAATCGTCGGAGACGTGGATTTTGAAAATGTTATAAAAAAAGCATCCAAAATCACTCCTGCTATAGGAGGGGTAGGTCCAATGACCATCGCAATGTTAATGGAAAATATTATGAAAGCACACAAGCTACAAAACAGTAACGTTAATGAAAAGATTAAACTTAAAGCGATTTAATCTTTCTCACCTGTAATCTCATTCCTAAAATATTTTTTGATAAAATATAAGTTAAACTTATACCACAAGCAAAAACTAATCTTTCTATCGCAACAAGAGGAATCAAAGCTAACCATTGCACACTTGTCATAGGAACAACGTAAAGCCAAATAACGCTACCAACAGCATGAGCAACAAATGTTGTCGTAAGTGCAGTTAAAAAATAAGAGTTATAATTTTTTAATCTATTTAAGAAGTAAACACCCATAGGTATGAACCAATAAAAAGAATATAAATAAGCTCTAGAACCTTCAGGGTGACAAACAAACAAAATCATACAGACAGCGGGCACGATAGCTTTTAATAAAAAATTTAAAAACTCTATAGTTTTTGTATTTTGTTCTTGCTGTTTTAAAGAAACAGCCCAACATAAAGAAGAAATTAAAGTTGGCAAGCCAAGTGTGATAAGTTTTGAAAAAATAAAATATTTAAAAAACAATACGACGGCAAATACACTGCCTATTAACGGCATACTTAACAATGGTTGAATCAAGTTAATACCTGAGAAGAAAACTTTATATGATCCACAAACAAAACTTATCTTCAAAAAAGTAGCAAAATAAGCAATCAAACCCAAAAAGCATAATCCTAAAATGTTTTTATTTATTTTTACCATATTGTAACCTTTCATAATTAATCTTCTTTTGTTATTTCAAATCTACCTTCTAGTTTACCCGTTTTTTTACAAACCCCAAAAAATTCTATTTTAAAACCATTTTCCTTCAAAAAAGCCCTTGGATAGGTATCAGCATCCAACATTCTTATAAAATCATAAAAACAATCTAAGTCTTCAAGCTTATTTTGTAAGATATCACTTTGTTCAGGTTTTCTTCTTTTA
Source organism: uncultured Pseudomonadota bacterium (assembly GCA_964453985.1). Taxonomy (GTDB): domain Bacteria; phylum Babelota; class Babeliae; order Babelales; family UASB340; genus CAYVQB01. The sequence goes on along the minus strand of CAYVQB010000086.1, from coordinate 574 downwards.
AATTCTACAGGATTACCAAATTGATCGTTAGGTTCAAGCTTATTTTTTAGAATATAGGGTATCATTTTTAAAAATATAATTTCAGACATTTTTTGATAGATCTCTTGAGCACTACCAAGACCTATATAAAAATCTTCTTTTAAATAAATTTTGCCCGTATCAATGCCTTCATCAACTCGAATAGCAGAAATCTTCGTATTATAAACTTTATTTACAATTAAATTCTGTAGGGGACTACCTCCACGACCATATGGCAAATCTGTCATATGAAAAACAATACATTCAAAATTTTGATAAATGTCTTTGGGAATTATATATGACCAATGAGGGAAAAAAATATAACTGGGATTAATATTTTTTAAGCTTTCAAAATTAAGATCTTCTTTTTTATCTATAATAAAAATATCAATCTTGTCTGCATTAATTTGCTTAAATTTTTGTGCATTAAGTAAATTCCACTCTTTTATAGTTGCTATAATTATGTTTTCTTTATTCATTTTTTGCACAATCTCTAACACTTTTTGGCAACAATCTGCATATGTGAAGATAGTAAATTCATGGAAATAAATTTTTG
>CAYVQB010000085.1:0-2919 GCA_964453985.1 uncultured Pseudomonadota bacterium | reverse complement strand
ATTATACTATTAATAGTTTATTCAAAATAATTAATTTGTCATCAAAGGATACTTTAAGAATAGGCTAAAAAAAGCCTTTTTCCTGGCTTATTTTTCACTATTTGATTTATTTCAATATGTAATTAAAATTGTGTATATATGGTTAATTTAGCTCAAAAATTAAAAAGGATGAATTATGAAAAAAATCTTAATAGGAATGTTTTTATCTTTCGGTTTGTTAATGAATCTAAAATCTATGACTAATGCTGGTGCTGATGATGCTGGTGTTAATGATATTAGTATTGAAGAGGCCGCGTCTGAAATTAAGCTTTATATGGAGCTGACCCCTGGAGATTGGAATGGGTTGATAAAAAGTCGCTTTGAAACTGTGAGCAATAAAAGATTGATTATTCAAATAAATAATATAATAGCAATAAGAAATATTCAAGATTATGATTTTTTAATAAGTTATGTAAAGATTTTACGTGAAACTAAGCTTGAATGTAAAAAACAAATTCTAGAAAGTATTATATTAAGTTTAAAACGCCTCATTAGTGATGAGCTTATTTAGTGTTTTTGCTTAAAAATCTATCAAAAACGCGCTTTTTATAATAAGGCTAAATAGACAAAATTTTATAGTTTTATCTGTTTAGCCTTATTATAAAAAAAAAGATGAATATTCTCACTAGAAAATAATTTAAGACTCTTTTTTGAATGTAAGCCTGAATGCTATAGGGTTTTTGCCGTATGTTATGGTCACAAGACCTGACTGTCCTTTTGGCACACTTCTCAACATGCCTATCAATCTCTTAGCTGTATTTCTTATATTATCAAAGATATGATCCTCTTTGGCCTTTTGTAAAGTAGCCTCTAATGCATGATAAATAGATAAGCTAATATCTTCATCTTTAGTTGGTTTATCAAACTTAATAGATATCTTTTTATTCCCTAATGCTGGACGGATCTCGCTTTTAATGTACTTATCTTTTACCGTAATTTGCATGCCAAAAGTCCCTAACGCATCCTCATAAAAGGCAGAGTTTAGTCTTTGCTTAGATTTCTTTATATTCTCAGGAAACGCATTTATCTCTTTTGGAAATTCAAAAGATTTTAGATTTGCGCAATTTATCAAAAATATTACCAAAATGATCCCTTTTTTCATGCCTATCCCCCTTTTTATATGTTTTAAGCGGTTTTGTTTTCTAATTTTAGCATAAGATATTTAATTCTAATTTGTCTATGTTTTTAATATTGGGTTAATAAAGAGCCTGGTTTGGCTGTTTTTTATTATCTGAAACTATTGCTTTTTATTTCATATAGTAATTATAATCGTATTAGGTAGTATGAATAGGTTTAATTTAAATTTCGTAGTATAAGGAGTGTGCTTATGAAGGTTTTTAGAACAGTTTTGGCCGTGATAGTTTTTTCCTGTCTTGCTTTGACGGGCTTGAAGTCTAGAAATGATTTATACGAAGATTATTTATTCCGAGAAGATGAGGAATGGGAAGAGCAAATGCCTTCTAGAATGATGAAACGGTTAGAACGCTGATTGCTAATATAAATTTTTTAATGACGATGCATGATAACTTAAAGGATAAATTTAATAAAGATTATGATGCCATATTACGCACGGTTTCAGATCTAAAAGTTCGATCTGCAACAAAGGTTGTTAGGCTTACGTTTTTTTTAGATAAGCTGAAGACATTTTTATATGGATCATCAAGATAAAATATAATAAAGAACCTATAGATGTGGGGTAGGACTAAATTATAATCCTACCCTGTTTTGTTTTTAAACAAGTATAAATAGAGTTTTAGCTAAAATTTGTATAAATTTTAGGTATGAAAAAATTAAGACTTATTTTTTTATTACTTTTATTTATAAACATAGCCTTTGGTTCATCTGAAAAAAAACAGTTTCTAATAATGATAGATCCTGCAGGTCATGCAAAAAATGTAGGCAGAAAACTGGTTGAAGGTTATGAGCGTGCACAGACTTTTAAGTTTGCACAAGGCCTTCAAAAAGGTTTACAAGATAAATACGGGTTTCGTGTAATTATTACAAGATATCCTGGCGAAGAAATAGTAGATCTTCAAAACGCCTCTTTTGCCAACAGGCTCAACGTCGATTTTTATATAAATCTTAATATATATAGGCAAGATTCTGTAAAACCCAAAATCTTTATGTACCATTTGGTTTATAATTCTATGGTTGATTTGGCCCGTAGGACATTTGAGCCATACGCCTTTATGCCAATTAATCAGGCCCATTTTGCAAATATCCATACAACAAGAAGCTATGCAGAGTACACAAAAAAGTCTATGATTCAGCCCCATTATCAGCGCTGGTTCGATTTTTATGGTCTTTATGGAGTCCCATTTAAACCGTTGGCCGGAATTGCTGCCCCTGCTATTGCAATAGAAGTTGGGATTTGTCAGGAAGATAAGTGGCAAATCTTTGTTGATCCCCTGGTTGAAAGTTTAGGTTTTTTACATAATAATGGTGATTAGCATTATTCGTATATATAAACTTAAAAACAGGGGCGCGCTATGCCAAATAACTTAATTTATCTTAATCCTGATTATCTTGGATATCTTTGGCTTGTAATAGCCGTAATATTTTTATTTACAGAAATAGGAACTCCCGGTCTATTTTTCTTTATAGCCTTTGCAGTAGGTTCATGCTTCGCCGGTTTGCTTGCATTTTTGGGATACTCATTTATGGCCCAGTGTGTGTCGGGTCTTGTTGTTTCTATGTTATCATTTTTTGTTTTGAGGTATTTTTTTGTAACAAAAAGCAAAGACAAAATCGAAACAAACTTTGAGGCACTTATCGGTAAAAATGGTATTGTGGTAAGTCCAATTAAATCTAATAGTTTTGGGCAGGTTAAAGTTGGCGGAGAAATCTGGTCAGCAAAAACAAAAGAGAATATGAGTTTGG
>CAYVQB010000084.1:0-3016 GCA_964453985.1 uncultured Pseudomonadota bacterium | reverse complement strand
TTTAATGTTTACTTAATGCTCTCTGAATCCAGTCAATTGCCTTTGGATTAAAAAATTAATCTTTTTTATCTTTAGCATTTTCTTTAAATTTGAACCTTGCTTGTTCAAATTTTCGGATTTCTTCTGTATCCACATGCCTGGCTTCTGGCTTAAAGGGGAACAATAAATAAAGAATTGATGCTCTTGTGACAGCACATCTCATTTTAAATTTTTTAAAAAGTCCCATAAAAGCTCCTATATTTAAACAAGAGCTGCCCGGTTAAAGACAGCTCTATGTTTGTTCTTAACGCTTATTCAACGCTCTCACATTGTCCACCCAAGTTTTTGGCCAAAAACTTTTCTGCTGCTGCATAAAATTTTAAGCGATTTTCGGGTTTAGCAAAACCATGCCCTTCATCAGGGAAAAGAAGATATTCATACTCAAGGCCTCGTTCTTGCATTGCAGCAACAATTTGATCTGATTCCGCTTGGTTAACTCTTGGATCATTTGCCCCTTGACCAATAAGAACAGGAATCTTGATTTGATTAGCCTTGAAAAGCGGTGAACGAGATTTAAGAAATTCTTCTTCTGTTTCCATGTCACCTACGCGCATTTTAAACTGAGCTTTAAGAGGTTCCCAGTATGGCGGAATTGTATTAAACCATGTGATAAGATTACTTATCCCAACACCATCAACAGCACAGCAAAAAAGATCTGGTGTAAACGTTGCGCCAACAAGAGCTGCATATCCACCATATGACCAACCGAAAATGGCAACTTTTTTTGGATCTGCTATTCCTTGCCCTGTTGCCCAATTTACGGCATCAACTAAGTCATTATGCATTTTGCCGCCCCATTCTTTATTGCCGGCATTTAAAAACTCTTTTCCATATCCTGTGGAACCACGGAAATTAATTTGTAAACATGCATAACCACGATTTGCGAGCCATTGTGCCTCAGGATTGCAAAACCAAATATCACGCGCCCAAGGTCCTCCGTGTACATTCAAAACTAAAGGAAGATTTTTTTTTGATTTTCCTGGTGGATAAGTAATATAGCCATGAATAGTTAAACCATCACGAGAAACAAAAGAAATTGGCTCCATTGTTCCAAGCTTATATTTTGTAAGCTCAGGGTAATCGTAAAAAATAAAAGTTGCTTTTTTATTTTCTCGGTCGTAACAATAAAAAGAAATTGGCTCATTATCATTAATAAAGCCAACGATCCAGCGATTATTATCAATAGTTCGATTTAAAAAAAGTAAATCCCCTTTGTTAACCTGTGAAAGTACTCTAAAATCTTCTTTTAATTGTTCATCCAAAATTTGCCATTCAAAGCGTGCTTTTAGAAAACAAACGGCTTCAGGTTCGTATGTATCTGGATTTATTGATATATGATTTAGATCATATTTTTCATCTTGCGCTATAACTTCTTTTTTTCTTGTAGAAATTTCCATTTTTACTAAACATAAGGAGTTGGAATTTGATGAATCTTTAAGATAAATATATTTTCCATCTTTAGAAAAGCCAACAGGACTGTTTGATAATGCTTCTTCAAAATTCCAAGTAATAAGCTCTTCCCACTTAGCCTCATCGTTTTGACGAACCAACAATGTTGAACTACCATCTGAATTAAATGCAACGGCCCCTCTAGTTTTAAAATTAGAATCGGCCAACCAACCTTGTATATTTCCTGGATTTTTAGCTACAAGTGAAAGTTTTCCAGAAACAAGATCTAGATGATAAGCATCAAACAGCGCTGGATTTTCTTTATTCATCATAATTAGCAGTTCATTAGGAAAATGTTTATTAATTCCGTATACGCCAACCTTGATATTATCGAAAGGAGTCAAATCGGTTTGTTCTAAACTATTAATATTTACACTGTATAGATGATAGTTTTCATTGCCATCCTTACCCTGAGCAAAAAGTATTTGCAGGCCATTTTGAGCCCAACAAAAAAACTGAATGCCTTGACGAGTATCTTTTGTTACAGGTTTATCATCATCTTTTCCTACGGTTTTTAACCACACATTTAAAACATTATTGACTGGTGCAAGATAGGCAAGTTTTTTCCCATCAGGCGAAATCATAGGTAATGTATTTGTAGGGTTTCCAAAAAGAATTTCTCGTGGAATCATCGCTGATCCTTTCGTAAAAAAACAACCGGCTGGTACTATGACAAAAATAAAAGTAAACATTAAATATTTTAAAAATTTTTGAATAGAATTCATGAAAGACTCCTTGAATTAGGAATTAGATTTGATTTAATGCTCAATGCTTCTTCAATCCAACTAAGCGCTTCTGGGTTAAAAAACAATTCTACATGTACTTGTTTAACCTGTTCTTGAACTGAAAGAGGTGCAGGGTGTTTCTGTAGTTCATCCATTTGTTGAGCTGTTTCTTGCCAGATCATTGCTCCTATGGCAAGCTCTGGCGGGGTTCCTATGAATTGCTCATTAACAAGCTCACGCCATCTTTGAGCAATTTTTTTACCCATAGAGCTTTTGGGATCAGTGTTCAGGTTTTTTGTAATGTCCTGATAAATTTGTTCCCAGCGTTTTAGGTAATATGCAAGTGATGCTTTAGCAAGCCACATGTTACCTTCTGGGCTAAGTGGTAATTCTGTAACGCTGCCTTCCTTAATGCTACGTAGAATATCAGAATTTAATTTGCGCTGACGATCCATTGATTCTTTTGTTTTCTTTGTAATGTCGATAAAAAGGTTGATTATGCGTTCGCCCTCAGGACCTTCTGGATCACCCAATGTCATACTATTAATTGTTTCAATCGCTTTTTCCCAGGCTTCAAACTCTTTGGGATATTCTTGTTTAAGTTCTATATAGCTTGCTTGTTGGTTTTTGGTGAGTTTGCCAACCCAAGTTTTTTTTAGTTCTTGTGTCATGCGATATCTCCCAATTAATGTTATTAAGGTATTCCAATCAAGGGACTTTGTTGTCTTGTTCTGTTCAAGAACAGTGTCAATAGCATCTTGTGCTTGTTGTAGGTGCTCAGCCTGTTCAGCAAGCATTTCTTT
>CAYVQB010000083.1:0-3034 GCA_964453985.1 uncultured Pseudomonadota bacterium | reverse complement strand
ATAACAAGGAAACAATAACTAAAAGAATAACAACAAAAGAAGTAACGGAATATATCGTAGTATGTTCTAATTGTGGAAAAAGAATTATAGGTTCTACTGAAGGACAAGTTGCTTTTCTATTAACGATTCATAAAAAAGGAAAGAGATGTAAAAATGGATGTCCATCTTGTAGTAGTATAAATTTATCAGCAGACTTGATAAAAGGAAATATGATTTGTAAAGATTGTAACAATAAATGGGAGATTAAAAAATGAAATCACACAATGAATTTATGGAAGAAGTAAAAGAAGCTAAAAGAATAGAAAATAGAACTAAAGAATCTATGACAGTAAAAGAGAAAGATTTAAAATGAAATTCAATCGAGGAGCAGAATTAGACAAACAAATTTACAAAGAAGGTGAGCCTACTTGGGGTTGTAAATCTGGAGTTTTAGATGTTGAAGATGTCAAAGATTTTATTAAAGAATGTAAAGAAGAAATAATGAAAAAAGGAAGAAGGTTTAATATTTATGAATTAGCAGGAGATAAATTAATATGAGATATTGTGAATACTGTGGCAAAGCAATGCATACAAGTTTATGTGGTATGTGGGTTGGAGGTACTTTTTATGAGGTACACAAGAAATGCAAGAAAGATTTCATTGATTTAGAGATAGCCAAACTAAAGAGCATTCTAATAAACTTAGAAGAGACTAAAGACATACTAAATGGAGAGGAAGAAAAATGAACGGAGCAAGAACAGTAAGAGAAATCAAATTATATTGTGGTTTCTGTGCACACAGAGGAATATATAAGAAGAAAACTACAGGTAAGAAGGGTAGAGTCAGTAATACAATCCACTGTGAGGAATGTAATAGAGATTTAAATCAAGGGAACACGTGGAAATGAAAATTAATAATATGAAAGGAGGTAATATATTAGATGATTAAAACACTAAATAAATTTTGGGAAGAAAAACATAAGGTACAATTAGATGGAGAGTGGTTTCAATTAGCTGAGTACATAGAAGCTAAGTACATACCTAAATCAGAAGCACAGGTTTCTGTTACCATTGAAGGAGATGTTGTTACTTTTTTGAAGAGAGAGAAGTCAGCACAAGCACCTCATACACAAGCACCACAAGGTGGTACATTTCAACAGGCTAGTAACTTTAAACCAGAGAACAATACTAAACATGTTGTAGGTGATGGGTTAAGCAGTGAGGATTTGAATGCTACCTTAGATAGAATATCTTCCGAAAATAATGTTATAGCAACTCAGACTCATTTCCGTGATGGAAAGTGGGCATACGTTTGCTACATGAAGTAAACAATCTTTTTATTTTTTTATTTTTTTACGTTAAAAAATTGGGGATATACTTAAAAGGTCTAAGTTGTTATACAAAGCATGGCAGACGAACCGTCAAAGGTAGAGAGCGAGTTCATATCAGAACTCAGAAAGAAAAAGCTTAGACCAGAAGAGGTTTCTAAATTAGTAGATAAATTAAAAACAGTTGACAAACATAAATATGCTCCTGTTACTGTTGACTTTCCAGATAATCATGTTAAATTTGCAGTGTTTGGTGACCCACATATGGGACATAAGAACTATAGACCAGACATTCTAGATAAGATGGTTAAAGATGGTAGACGTCAAGGAGTAGAATTTTATTGTAATGCAGGTGATACTATTGAAGGTATGTCAGGAAGAGATGGACATATTTATGAGTTAGATTATGTAGGTGCAACAGCACAGATGGATTATTTTGCTGAAGAGTTCAAGAAGTTTAGAGGTAAGCCAGTTTATTCTATTGAAGCAGATGGTTCTCATGGTGGTTGGTTCAAGTCTAAAGGTAACATGGGATTAGACATAGGGCCCGAGTTAGATGCAAGGTCAAAGGACTACAAATTTATAGGATATGATGAACAAGACTTAAGGTTAGATAATGGATTAGTAGTTAGATTAAGACATCCTGGCGGAGGAACAGCGTATGCTCTTTGTTTTGATGATAAAACTGAGATACTTACTGAAGATGGGTGGAAATTATTTAAAGATTTAAAAAAAGAAAAAGTTGCAACTTTGAATTTAAAAAAAGATGAATTTGAATGGCAAACACCAACAGAATATACCACCGAAGATTATAATGGAGATTTATTACACTTTTCTGCTAGAAGTTTTGATTTATTAGTAACTCCAAACCATAGAATGTTAGTTAGAAGATATGCTGAAAATTTAAAAAATGGTTGGAAGAAAAATCTTTTGTTCCCTCAAAAATCACATAGAAGAATCTCTTTTGATTGGGTTATTAAACAGGCAGAAGAATTAAAAGATGCAAAAAGACAAGAATGGCAAATGAAAAGAAATGTATCTAATTGGACTGGAACAATTACTGAGAAGATTTTTATACCTGAAAGAAAAGTTAAGAAGTTTGGAAAGAAACAATCTCCTAGAATAGAATCAATAAATATTGATGATATGGCTGAATTTATAGGATGGTATGTAACAGAGGGATATATTAGAGAAGCTCTTATATCTATAGCACAATATAAAAGTGTCAATCCATCTAATTACGAAGAGATATTAGATATGTTTAAAAGAATAGGGATGTTTCCAAAGGAACAGAAAATCCAACAACATATTAACGTATATTCAATTGAATTGGCAGAATGGTTAGTAAGTAATTGTGGAAGCGGAAGCAAGAATAAATATTTACCTAAATGGTTAAAAAATCAACCTAAAGAAATATTACAAACATTATTTGATACAATGATTAAAGGAGATGGTTGGATAAATGGAAAAGGATTTGGATATAAATCAATAAGTAAAAGACTTTTAGATGACATGTCAGAGATTAGCTTAAAATTAGGATATGCAGTAACTACATATAAAGATTCTATAAGTATAACAAAAGAACAGGTTTTACCAACTATTAATTCTAAACCAAAAATAATTAACTATAAGGGTAAAATATATTGTGTCTCTGTTCCAAACTCTATAATCATGGTTAGAAGAAATGGGAAAGCTATTTGGTCTGGCAATAGTTATAAAATGCAGAAG
>CAYVQB010000082.1:0-3098 GCA_964453985.1 uncultured Pseudomonadota bacterium | reverse complement strand
AGATCAGGGTCAGGCATGCCAGAAGTTAATAAATGATTACTTATTTGTTTTTCATCTATATCGTCTATGGCTAAAACTCCAGCTTGAACCTTTTGCGCCATTTCTTTTACAGCATTTGTAATCTCATTTTGAGAGCCATAACAAAATAATATATTTAGGTTTAATTTTTTTAACTCTTTTGTTTGATTTTCAGCATCTTTGATAAAAGGAAGAACTGTTTTTGGAAAATATTCTTTGTTGCCAAGAAAACGTATTCGAACTCTTTGTTTTATTAATTCTGGAAGTTGAGCTGAGAATTCTTCAATTAAAAGATTAAAAAGATAATTTTTTTCGGTTTCAGATCTATTAAAATTTTCTAAAGAGAATGCATAAAAAGATAGATAGTTTATGTTGTTTTTTAGGCAAAATTCTATTGCTACTTTAAATGCAGATAAGCCTTTTTTGTGTCCCATAAAGGTTTGTAATTTATGCTTTATTGCCCACCGCCTATTTCCATCTGGAATTATGGCAAGATGTTGCATGGTTTTGATCTCCTAGTAACTGATTTACATATATTTTATAGATGTGATTTAGGCTAACCTAAACTTAAAAACAAAGCAAATATGATGTTTTTTATCAAAAATGACCATATTATTTACTATTTGACATATTTGGTCGTTTTGTTAAGATATAAAATAGGTATTAAATTTTATAAAAAGGTTTATAATACTTCATGCAAAAGCATGTGAAAATGTAAATAGAACACCTTTAAGGGGGTAAAAAACTCGATGGAAATCATAAAAAATAAAATTAAAGCCGTTATATTTGATATGGATGGCACAATAATAAATACCGAAGATATTTGGCAAAAAATTACGGTAGATTTTTTGCAAGCAAAGGGTTTTACTGGAAACTTGGCAAAACAAGCTTCTTTATTAGAATCTTTGGCTGGAGTAAGTCTTCCTGGTGCTTGTAAAATCTTAAAACAAGAATTTAATATTACAGATTCACTTGAAGATATGATTCAAGATCATGTACTTCTTGCAAGGCCATATATGGAAAAAGGTGTTAATTTTATTGGAGGTTTTAAAGATTTTCATGATCACTTAAAACGCAATTCTATTTTAACTGGAATTGCAACAAACGCTGATCTTGAAACATTAAGTGTTTTGACCAAAAGTATGAAGTTTGAAAACTTTTTTGGAAATAATATTTATTGTATGGAACATGTTGGGAGTAGGCCAAAGCCTGATCCTGCAGTTTTTTTGCATACAGCAACAAAGCTTAATGTTAAACCTGAAGAATGTTTAGTTTTTGAAGATTCTAAGTATGGTTTTCAGGCGGCACAAAAGGCTGGTATGAAATGTATTGCGATTAAGAATGATGGTAATAAGGATCTTTTGGATCTTGTTCATGGTTCAATTGATGATTATAGTCAGGCGTTAGAGGTTATAAAAGAAGTTGTATTAAAAAAATAGAGGTTATCTATGAAGAATTTTAAAAAGTACTCTTTAGCTATTTTAGCTAGTTTGTTGATGTTGTCAGGTAATGTTTTTGGAATGCATCATAATAAGAGATTAGACTCTCCTATGACATATCTTGATCAGGTAAGACAGCGATCAATTCAATCATCTCCCTTGAGAAGTCCTTCTTGTTCTCCCGATATGGTAGTTAATTTTAGTCCTATTGGTTCACCTCTTGGTTTATCTAATAATACAAGGTTGCTAGGTGAGGTATGTGAAAAAATGTCTCAGGAATTGATTGATTTAATGGAATCACCTTTAGGGAATTCAGTTTTTACTGAGTTTTTTAAAGATATTAATCTTGATTCTATAGTAGATGGTTCAGAAAAGTCTAAGTTTTTGAATTTTGTTATAAAATATAAGCCTCAGGAGGTTTTATTTGATTCTGGATTTAAACAAATTTTGAAGACGGTTTTGTATGATAAATTTCATAGATTGGGACTTGATAAGATAGAGCATTCGTTCTCAGAAAGATTATTTTTTGGATTTATTAACTGTAGATTTAGTCAAACAGTAAAATATGGTTCTAAGTTAGAAGGGCCAATAAAACAATTAATTGATGGCTTTAAGCTGGATGCCTTTGATTACGGTTCTACTATAGAGAATGAAGAAGCAGTAGAAGATAAGCCTGTGTTTCTTAAGAAGTTTGTATTTAAAATTTATAAATTATTAGAGCTTTTGTTTAAAGATAATAGGCTTTTTGAAGTTGCAGAAAAAAAAATCGGATAAATAAAGAGCTTTGAAAAAAATAATACAAAATAATAATTACTAGAATATTTAAAGGCCCAAAGTCTGCATGACTTTGGGCCTTTTCCTTTTTGTACTATACTGTCCATATATTAAATTTTGTAATTTTCAAAATAGGGCGGTATCATGCAAGATAAAAATTGGTTTAAAGAATGCTTAACTAATAAAGAGCTTGTCTCTAAGTTAGAGAAGATCAAATTAGTAATCACAGATATTGATGGTGCATTAACCGATGGGCACATGTACCTAACTCCAGATAGAAAAGATCCTATTACCAAAAAATTTTCAATTCAAGATGGTTTTCTAATAAACAGATCAATAAAAAATGGTTTGTTAAAGATTGCTTTTTTAAGTGGTAGAAACGATCACGTTACAAAGTTAAGAGCTGATATCTTAGAGATTCCTGAAGATATGTGTTTGATTGGTTTTAATCATAAAGCAGACAAGGTAAAACTGTTGCAGGAAAGAGCAGGCGTTAGCCTCCAAGAAACTATAATGTTCGGTGATGATATTGTAGATTATAACGTAAAAGATTTAGTAGGGCTGTTCGTATCACTACAAAATGCTCCATTTTATATTCAACACTCTGCTGGCCTAGTTATTCCTAAAACATCAGAAGAGAACGCTTTTAGGCTTTTGCTTGATCTTGTTTTATATGTACAAAAAAAGCATCTTGTTCAAGATTTAATAACAGAGTCTCTTGAATCATAATTTGTGTTATGAAGAAAATAAAAAGTTTATTTTTAAATATTGCTATAGGCTTGTTGCTCGTGTCTTTAAGCCTAGCTTTCTTTTTATATTTTGCTAATTATAATGGTGCAAGCGATATTATTAAAGAAAATAAAATAG
>CAYVQB010000081.1:0-3253 GCA_964453985.1 uncultured Pseudomonadota bacterium | reverse complement strand
AAATAACTGATCTTCTAGAAGAAAACGAATCCAATCTAAAATTTATAGCCTCGATTTTAACAGGGAATTGTAAACAGGAAAAAAATTACGCAGGATGCACGTATAACAAAGTAAGTCAGTATTTACACAAGACAGGAAAGCTTTCCTATCTACAACCAACCAAATAAATCAAAAAAAGAAAAAAAGTGACAGAGAGCGTGTGATGAAGAGAAGAAGAATAGAGAGAAGTAATTTGTATTGTTAATGTATGTAGGTCACAGTTTTTATTTTATTATCACTGTAAAAATAAGGAACAAAATTATGAAAAAGAATATTATATTAGTTACAGCTATTTGTTTAGGTCTGAATGCAACAACAGCTTTACCAAAAAAAGCAGACGCTTCTTTGGCTAAAAAGGCTTTCAAGGTTGTAGCTATAACAACAGCTGTAGCAGCAGCAGCATACGCCGCTGCAAACGGATTAGATTATCTTGCAAAAGAAGGAAAAATCCAACTTCCTAAGTTCATCACAGATCGCTACGAAGCCGGTACACTTTTAAATTTCACAAACACAAAAATCGTTAATCCAATTGTAGACTTTTCTAAAACTACATATAACCAAGCTCAAGATTTATTAACAAATGCAAAAGATAAAACAGTTGAATATTACACAGTAAACAAACCAAAAGTTATTCAATATTCAAAAGATAAAGCTGCATTGGCAAAAGCTAAAGCTGTTCAAATCTACAAAACAGGCACAGAAAAACTTGCACAAGCTTCTAATATAGCTAAAAACAAAGCAAACAATTACTTACAAGCTATTAAAGATCTTATCAGTAAAAAACAAATAGTTAAAAACGTTTACAATCCTGTAAATGACTACAACGCAGAATTTTCACCATATACTAAATGCTGGAAATAAAAGACTTAAATAAATAAACAAACAAAACACAATAAACACACACTAAAGGGCTGCAATTTTGTAGCCCTTTTATATAAAAATAAATGGAGGTTAATATTTATGAAAAAATCAACTTTATTAACGTTGGCTCTTATAACTTTGAGCTCAACTCCAATATTTAGTGATATAAATGACTATGGAACAGGCTATACAGAACCAGTAGTCACTTACTACGCAGAACCTTCAGCACCACCTGCACCCGAACAACAAATGTACGACTACCAGAACAACTATAGATTTAATCCACCAGCAGCATCCGCATCAACACCAAGTTATCACTTACACACATACACATATACACCTGCAACCAGATACTCCAAGTTACAAACTATAATGAATGCACTTGGTGGTGCTGCCCTTTTTTCAGCTAAGTTACCATTTAAACTTACAGCCAAAACAATTAGAGGACTAAGAAGTCTTTATCACTTGCCTAAAAACCTCAAGAAAGTCTTAATACCATTGGCAATAATATATGGAACAGACGTTACTTTAAATTTTGCTGGAAATATGGGATTACTGAACTTTTTGCCACCAGAAGTCAACAAACTTTCTGGTAACATATACCCCTTAATAAACAAAGGGTTTGCCCTTGGGTTTAAAGGAATTAAGTTACCTTTTGATATTTTAAAAGGCGCAAGACTAAATGCAACAAGTGACAGCATAATAAATGAGCTCAACAAGCCATTAGAAAACCCTCAAGGTTTTTGGGCTTCAGTAAAAGGGATATTTGTTGATCCAGTAACAACCAAACTAGACAGCATTAAAACAATGGCAAAACCGGCACAAGTATCAACACTTAAAGCTTTATGGAATGCAAGAAAAAACCTTAGAACAGTTAACTGCATAAAAGAAGCAACTGACAACTCAAGCTTGAACGGCTTCATTGATGCAGCAAGCTTTAGAAAATGCTTTAATTACTAAACTTTTTTAATAAACCGCAGAAATTCTTCAACGGTTTCAGGTATAGATAAATTCGAATTATCTATAGTTATAGCATTATTAGGGATAGTTAATGGAGCGCAACTGCGCTCCATATCTCTTTTATCCCGTTGTTCAAGTTCTGCTTTAACTTTATCAAGATTAATATCAGAGTTATTGCGTAAAACATCCCCCCAAATTCTCTTTGCTCTAGTCTCAAGACCGGCAGTCAAATAAAATTTATAATCAGCATTGGGGAACACAACAGAACCACAATCACGCCCATCGGCAACGATATTATATTTTTTAGCCACATTTTGTTGTATAGGCAATAATTGTTTTCTGACAACCTTGACCGCGCTTACAACTGAAGCTGGTTGGTCCAGGGAGCCATGATACAAATTCTTTGTTAAATTTTTGTCACCATAAAAAATTTGGGGTTCACCTAGATCATATTCATACGAAATATCTTTTATAAAATCTAGATCTTTTTCAGAAACTTTTTGTAAGTCATCAATAGATTTACCAAATTCATTAATTAAAACATAGGCTACAGCTCTATAAAATAATCCCGTATAAAGATAATAAGCATCTAATTTTTTAGTTAATAGCTTTGCAACTGTACTTTTACCACTACCGGCCGGTCCATCTATCGTTATGATCATAGTAACCCTTTGAATTAAATTTCCAAACAAATATCAAGACCCTGGAGCTCGATAGAAACCCTATCATTCCATTCATTTTTGGTAACATAACAGGCAATATGAAAAGACTTATCACCAATATTGTTTAAAACAGAGTATAAATCTGGTCTATTAAAGAAAATTATAGGTTTTAAAACACCGTCGGCAAAAACAAAACACTTTAAATGCTGGTCCTTTAATAACATGGGTGCACTTTGTAATGTCACATTTTTAACAAGAAATACAGGCTGACGATTTTGATTACCAAACGGTTCAAGCCTTTGTAAATCACAAAGCATTTGTTTTGTAAGTTCCGGCAATTCTAAAGTTGCATCAATCTCAATTTTAGGACGTAAATCCTCGGGAGTTAACTCTTTTGCAATCTTATTCTCTAAGTTTTCTTTGAGTTCAGGCAAATCACTTTTACGCAACGATAAACCTGCAGCAAAAGAGTGTCCACCAAAACTAATCAAAAGCTTTTTATTTTCTTCCAGCGCATCAAAGATATTAAACTCAGGAATAGACCTGCACGAACCTTTTAATAAACCCCTTTTATCAATATGAAATAAGAAAGCAGGTTTACCATAATTTTGCATTAACTTGCCCGCAACAAGACCTATAACACCTGCAGGCCCATGAGGACTTGCAGCAATTATAACATTCTCTTTATCAAGATTAATTCGTTTTTCTTCACTAGCATACTCTATTTCCTG
>CAYVQB010000080.1:0-3271 GCA_964453985.1 uncultured Pseudomonadota bacterium | reverse complement strand
CATGCCAATTTTGTTTCTATCAATAGCAAAAAGCTTTTCATTACCAAAGTTGAAAGCAACTTCACCGCCGATTTCAAAGTTACCATTATAATATTCTGTTGCAAGACCATATGCACCAAGTTGTGTTCTTGTATCGTTTTTAACTTCAACTTTTTGTGCAGAAGCTGCATTATAAAAAACGTATGGTTCTATTTTTAATTTGCCAGCTTTGTGATTATCAAAAGGTTTAATTTTTAATCTTGCTGCCCAAAGCTCATCATCCTGAGCTTCTCCCATCCATGGGTTAGCCCATCGGCCTACATGATTCTTTTTAGCATCATTATAAGTTTCAGAAATAGAAGTACTCTTGTCTTCGAATTTAGAATAATAAAGGCCATAAGAAAGCTTATTTTTTATTAATTTACCTTTTACATAAATTCCAGGAGCGCTTGCATCTGCTGTGTAGCTGAATAGTCCTAAGTGTTCATATGCTGTTGCATAGAATTCACCAAGAGCAATACCTCTACCAAGTTTGAATGGGAACCAACCTATTTTGAAAAAGTGTAGATTTTCACTTTTTGAATTGAAAATAGAATTGAAACTGAACTTCATCCATGCATCTTTAAACCAAGGAGATGGTCTAGAGTTTTTGTGATCATGTGAACCCAAAGAAATACCATCTAAACTAACTTCAGCTTCAGATGTATTTTTATAAGAACCAATCACGCCCCATTTGTTTTTGCTTCTTAAATCTAAAAGCATTTCACATGCTTTGTGTCCGTATTTTTTTTGACCATAAATAAGATCAAAGATAATATCGATATTTTGTTTGAATAATCCGAATTGATCAGGAATTTTGCTATTCAAATATGTTGCATCATTATAAAATGCATACTCAACCTTCATTTTACCGCCAACAGAACCCTCAAAATCGCCTCTTGCGAATGTAAGTGGAGATTTTGCAGCTTCGTCTCTTCTGATTAATTCAAGCGCATCAGTTTGATCTATTCTTGGTGGAACTGTAATTTTAAATAACTCATCACTAGCATAACCACTTTGTTTTTTTACTTGAGCTTTAGTGTGGGCTAATTCTTCAGAAGAACCTCCTGCATTGCAACTGGCTGTAAAAATCAACAAAGCCAATAGCATATTTATCTTGCTACATGTTGGCATAAAAACACCCTTTCTTTCATCGGAAAAACGTTATAGAAATTAAACAGAACATACGATCAGAAAGAGTTAGTTTCGGGATATTTGGGTTTTTTGTCAACAGGAATTTTATGTTCTATGAAAAAAGTTTCTTATAAGAATAACTTTCTTTTTTTAAATCTTAATTGTATTTTATTAGGACGTGTTTTATTTTTTAACAAATCATAGGAGTATTTATTATGAGTTCTATAAAGAGAATCTCGTTACTAATTTTATTGATGTTTTTCTGTTTTAAAAGGGATGTTTTAGCAGGGGTTAATAATGGTGATTTAATTAAGAAAGAAACATTCAATGGTGTTTTTACACGAAACCATATTAATAATAGTTACTTTAAAAAATTATATGAAATTGTTTTTAGTCCTGAAACTCTAGGGGTTGTTATTGAGGCTTTTTCAGATGTTCGACAATCTTCTTGTAATAGAAGTAGAGGTGCAAGGGTTAAAAAGAATCATATTGAAAAGATTGTAACTAAACTATATCTGTTAAAAGAAGGAAAGGCTTTAGATAAAATATATGCGGGGGTTTTAAGTGGAGTTTTGAACAGTCTTTATTCGACAGGTAGTCCTGGGAAGAAGAATACTTTAGTAGTAAAAGCTATAATGTTATTTTATTCCAAAATTTGGGATATGGAAAAAAGTAGTTTAAATAACGAAGATGATGATGAAGGTCTTTTTGACACTTGGCAAGAAGATGATTTAGCTCCGTATAGAAAGAATCTGATTGACTTGTGGAAAGAGTATGAAGGTGAGATTTATGGTAGTGATCAAGGCTGTAGAGATTGTTTTTCAAGGTTAATTCAAGATGATTTATTACGGGAGTTGGCTCAAGAGTTAAAGCCTTTTAGAGATGGTGTAATTCCTGTGAAGTCTGAAGTTATCAAAAAAAGTTTGTGTTCTATAAATAATAATCCAGTTTTTCAGGATGTTTTTGATGATGAAGACCTAGAAGTACCTATGATCAATTATTTTTATGATTTTTCTAAAGGTAAAAGTATTTTTTATGGTCAAGAGTCTATAGATTTGATTTTAAATATCTTGATTAAACTGCGTATAGACTCTTGTAATGATTCTTGGGAAGATGAATACCTTATTGAAGATATGGATGATTTATCTTTAGAAGCCGAATAGTTAAATTTGGGCAGAGTGTAAAGCCCTTCTTAATATTATTTATTTTTCACTAAATATAGGAGTATTTATTATGAGTTTTATAAAGAGAATCTCTTTGGTTGTTGTGATGGTTTGTTTTAGCTTTTGGACTAATAGCTATTGTGAATTTGTTTCATCTAATGCTCTTACGGGTATATTAAAAAAATATAATAAAAAGGATCATAAGAATTATATTTTTGAAGATTGGAAGAGCTTTTTTGAGAACCTTGTTAATGATGAGTATTTTGAGCAAGAGTTTTCGAGTTGTAACAAGTCTATAGCAAGAGAACAACGAAGAGCAAAGCTTGGAAAAGCCTCTATAATAGAGATTTTATCAGGGCTTCACAATAAATTATTTGATCCAGAAATAGACCGAGATTTATTGTCTAAAATTATTGATAAAGTTTTGCATCGGAAGGGTAGTCCTAATAGCAGGAGATCTATTATTGTTGAAGTTATTGTTAGATTTTATGGTGAGGTTTGGGTAAAGAATGGCGGAAATTGGCCTGTTTATTTGGTTAACTTTGAAGTAAAAGCCAAAGAAGAGGATGATAATTACGGTAACGAAGGCTATGATTTCTATGATCGAGTAGATGATGAGCAAGACATTTCAGGCGATATTGATGAGAATTATAGCGCTATGGTTTTAGAGCAACAGCCTGAAGATATTGCTTTTGGCGAATGGCCAGACTTAACAGGAGCATTTGAGATTGATCCCCAATATCCAGATCTAGATTTTTATCAATTTAACAAAAAACTAGCTTGTGGGTTTCGTAATATATGATAGATAAGTAATTTAAAGGGAGGGCGTAAAGCCCTCCCTTTAAATTACTTGTTTATAACTTTTTTAACTATAGACTTTGTATCAATCTGGGCAAATTCCAAAAGTTCTTGGGGTGTTCCAGATCTAGAAATTTGTGTAACAGCTAAATTTTCTA
>CAYVQB010000079.1:0-3392 GCA_964453985.1 uncultured Pseudomonadota bacterium | reverse complement strand
TTAAAGAATTGAGCTTTGAGGTTAAAAAAGAAATTCCAAAATTAGAATATAGAGTTGATGAAAATATTTTGAATAAGTTAAAATTAGAAAAAGAAAAATATGTTGTTTTTAATCCGATGGCAGCCACACAAGGAAGAAGTTTAAAAAAAGAAGAAATTGATGAAATTGTAGATTTTATTAGAAATTTTCTGTCAGAAATTAAGATTGTCTTAACTGGAGGAATGAGCGATGAGAAAATTTTAAATATCTTTAAAAATAAAGCTATTATTTTAACTAATTCCAAAATAGCAGAATTATGTACTGTTATAGATAATGCTAAATTATTTATTGGAATGGACACAGGAACAAGTCATTTATCCTCATTTTTGGGTCAAAAATCGCTTATAATAGCTAAAAACGGGACTCCTAATTGGTTGCCTTATTATAATCAGAAGGCTAAAATCTTGTATTCAATTGAAGGTTGTTCTCATAATACTTATGAAGGCAGAGAATATTTAGAAGAATGCAGAGGAGATAGATTGAGGTGTTTAAAGAGTGTTTCTTTAAAAATAATTGAAAAAGAGGTTTTAAATTTATTAGGATGAAAAAAGAAATAAATAGTAAAAAAATAGCTTTTTTCCTGATTAGTTTGTACGGAGGGGGAGGAGAAAAAGTAGTTTTAGATTTAGCGAAAGGATTTATTAAAGATGGTTTTAAAGTTGATTTATTATTGTTCAGTAGAAAAGGCCCTTTATCAGATAGAATTGATTCAGGAATAAATATTATTGATCTGAATGTTTCAAGAATTTTATTTTCTATTTTTCCGATAATAAGATATTTAAGAAAAGAAAAACCTGTAATGGTTTTGGGGACGTCAGAACATGCTAATTTGGTTCTAATTTTGGCTAAAATAATCTCACAAGCAAAGACGAAAGTTTTTGTTAGGGTAGGAATGACTTTTTCTGATTTGTTTCGGAACTATAAGAAAAAACGAGATAAATTAATTCCGTTTCTGATTAAGATTTTATATCCCAAGGCTGATATGATTATTGCTAATTCTCAAAATGTAAAAAAAGACTTGATTACTGTATCAAGAATTCCAGAAAATAAAATCCAAGTTATTTATAATCCTAAATTTATTTTAGATATTCTAGAAAAATCAAAACAAGGAAATTGGGGCTTCGCTGATAAATTTACTATTTTAGGAGTAGGGAGACTAGAAAAACAAAAAGACTTTGAAACTTTAGTTAAGGCTTTTGCTTTAGTTAAACAAAATATAAATGCTCAGCTAATTATTTTAGGAGAGGGCGGAGAAAAAAGTAATTTGGAGAATTTAATTAAGGATTTAGAATTAAAAGATGTTTATTTAGAAAATTTTACAGATAATCCGTATTTCTACATGGCTAACTCAGATGTTTTGGTTTCGACTTCTCTTTGGGAGGGTTTCTCTAATGTATTGATTGAAGCTAGTATTTTGGGTTTGCCTATTATTGCGACAGATTGTGGCTCTGGTTCACGAGAATTATTAGCTCCTGATTCTGACTTTAATAAAGTGTTAGAAAAAGGTAGCATAGAATATGCAGAATATGGAGTTTTGGTAGCGAAACAAGATATTGAAAAAATAGCCGAAATTGTTATTGTATTGTCACAAGATGAAAATCTTAGAAAAGAATATTGTGAAAAAGTAAAAAAACATAGTGAATGTTTTAAAGCAACTACTATTTTGGATAATTTTATAGAATTATGTTTATAAAAACAAAGAACAATATTAAGAGTATTTTAAAAAAAAGTGGTTACAAAATTGTAAAACTAAATAGCTCTTCAAATAAGGAAAAAGATATTGATCGGGATATTGTTTTTTCTGAGATTTATAAGAAATGTAAAAAATACACCATGACATCAAAAGAAAGGATGTATTCTTTATATAAGGCAATAATATATTTAGAGGATAATAAAATTGACGGAGATTTTGTGGAATGTGGGGTTTGGAAAGGGGGAAGCGCAATGGTTATGGCTCTAACTTTAAAGAATTTAGGTAATCAAGATAGAAAAATTTATCTTTATGATACATATGAAGGTATGTCTGAACCGACAAAAGAAGATTCCAGAATTAACAAAAATGATAAAATTATTAATAAATGGAAGGAAAAAGGACAAAAAGATGGCGAAAATAAATGGTGTTATGCTTCTTTATCTGAGGTTAAGAGAAACATATTTTCTACAGGTTATCCCAAAAATAATTTAATTTTTGTAAAAGGAAAAGTGGAGGACACCCTTAAAAAGGCATTGCCTAAAAAAATTTCTTTACTAAGATTGGACACAGATTGGTATGAATCAACTCGTGATGAAATGATTTATTTATATCCATTATTATCCAATAGAGGAGTTCTAATTTTAGATGATTATGGTTACTGGGCTGGATCAAGAAAGGCTGTCGATGAGTTTTTTGGTGATAAAAAACCGGTATTTTTAAATAGGATTGATGATATGGGAAGGTTAATTATTAAATTTTAATTGTTTTTGTTTCAAGAATTTTTATGAAAATATATAAATCTAAAAAGGAATTAATTCAGGATCAAATTTCAGAAAATGATGTTGTTTTAGATGTTGGTTTTTGGGGACAGGCGGTCGGTGTTGAAGACAAAAATTGGATACATAATATTTTAAAATCTCAAGCTAAAGAAGTTTTTGGAGTAGATGTAAATTTTGATAAAAGTAAGTTAGAAAAACCCGAAAATTACAAAAAACAATCGGCTGAAGATTTTGATTTTGAGACAAAGTTCGATGTAATTTTTGCTGGGGATTTAATTGAACATCTTTCTAATTTAGGTTTGTTTTTAGATTCTTGTAAAAGAAATCTAAAAAAAGGACAAAAGTTGATTATTACTACTCCTAATACTTTTGGTTTATTTAATTTCATGGAAAAATTATTTAAAAAAGAACCTAGTGTAAATAGTGATCATACGGTTTATTTTAACTTCATTGTTTTAAAAAAGTTATTAGAAAAAAATGGTTGGAAAGTTTCGGAAGGAATGTATTTAGATGATGTTTGGCCAAAATATAGGCAAAGTTTAAAAAGGAAATTTTTATATGGAATTTATAAATTTTTATCTTTGTTTACACCGAAATATATTGAAAATATTGTTGTTGTAGCTACTAAAAAAATGAATCCCGTTAGAGATTTGAAGAGATCGATATGATAGTATTAGTTATATAAAAATATGAAAAGAAGATTATTATTTAATTTAAGAATGTTTGCCTCGGGCAAATTATCTCTAACGGGATGAAGAATAAAAAAGTTATTTATACGGCCATTTTTGGCGGAAAAGATAATTTAATTGAACCAGAATATATTCCAAAGGAGTGTGATTTTGTATGTTTTACTGACGATGAAAATTTGAAATCGAATATCT
>CAYVQB010000078.1:0-3442 GCA_964453985.1 uncultured Pseudomonadota bacterium | reverse complement strand
ACTTTATCATAAGTCGTGCAGAAGCTGCATCAAATCTTGCCCGTTTTGATGGATCTTTATACGGCATGAGAGCTATGGATGAAAAAACATTAAAAGATATGTATATTCAAACAAGACATGATGGTTTTGGAATTGAAGTTAAAAGACGTATCCTTATGGGCAACTACGTACTATCCTCTTCTCACAAGGGTGCTTTTTATGACAAAGCTGACCACGTCCGCGCAATGATCCGGGCTGAATTTGACCAAGCATTCAGTGAAGTAGATTTGCTTATAAGTCCTACAACGCCTACTTTACCATTTAAAATTGGCCAAACGGATCAAGATCCGTTAGCTATGTATATGGCAGACTATTTTACAGTTCCTAACTGTATCACTGGAAAACCTGCACTCTCTGTTCCATGTGGTTTTTCAAAAGAAAATCTACCAATAGGCTTCCAATTTATGGGCCCTAGATTATCTGAAGAACTCATTTATCAGGTTGCTTATGCATACGAACAAAGCACCGACCATCACACTAAAAATCCCGCAGGCTTTGGTGAGTAAATCTTTCTGGCTTGAAAATCTGACTATTGGCAACAGACAATACCCAAGATTCATGTCCGCACCAATTGACGGAATAACAGACTCTCCATTAAGGCAATTAATTAGAGAGTTTTGCCCTAAAGAATTACTTTTCACAGAGATGCGACATGTTGCATGCATAGCACACAAAAAAGACGAAAAGGATGTGCTATTTGCACCAATAGAGCACCCTCTTTGTTTCCAAGTATCTGCAAATAAACTAGATTTTATCGAATCTGCAATGGAAAAGATTTTATCAAAAAATGTTGAGATGCTTAATCTAAATGCAGGATGTCCAGCCAAAAACATAGTAAAATCTGGCACAGGCTCTGCTTTAATGGCAAATTTGCCCCAGCTTGAAAAGATTATAAAACTTTTAACGAAAAGTATTGATAGCGCTGTACCTCTAACTCTTAAAATTCGTGCAGGATTTAAAGAAAAAAATGCACTAGAAGTAAGCCAGCTAGCACAAGACTTGGGAATACAGGCTATTATAATTCATCCAAGAACACAACCTGAGGGCTTTACCTCTCCTTTGGACTTTGACTTAGTAAAAAAAATAAAAGAAACCGTAAAAATACCTGTAATATTTTCTGGTAACGTAAATAGCTTTACAAGGGCAAAGCTTACATATGAAAAAACAGGCGTAGATGGTTTTATGGTTGGGCGTGCATTATATGGCGCACCATGGAAAATTCATGAGATAAAAGAAGAATCTCAGGGCAGAAAATTCGAAATCTGTACAAAAAAAATGCTTGAATATGCATTAAAACATCTTGAGCTTGCATCACAATACTATGGACAAGGACATGGCTTTAATGTCTTTAAAAAACAGGTTCCCTTATATATCAGAAAAATAGAAGGAGCAAGCCTCATGCGTCAAACTCTTTTACGCACTCAAACAGAAGAAGAAATGAAAAATCTTTTAAAAAATGAACTTCTAAAAATTTAAAACCCTGGCTATTCTTTTTAAAAAAATTCTAAACTCTCAAATAAAAATGTGTATTGTTTTATCGTTTTATTATTTGTTTGGGAGTATCTATGAACAAAAAAAACATTCAAAAAAAATTCTCTTTTTTATTTTTATTTTTATTACTAATTTCAAAAAACTCTTATGCCCAAATAACCCGTTTCATTTTTGCATCAGACACTCACTCTGTAAATCCACCCTATCCTAACAAGGTATACAGAAATCAAATGCTACAAAAACTATGTCAAAAGCCAATGCTTTTTGATCATATAAAGGGCTCACCAGCAACTCTAGGACTTGAAGCAATAACTGGAGAATTTAAACAAATTTCTGTTGGCAAAAATAGTAGTGGTGAAACTGAATTGTGGGGAATAAATCATCAAAGCCAAATCTATAAAAGAAAGCATATAGATGATCTATGGCAAAATAAAAGCATAGAATTAACTCAAATATCTGTATCTTCTGATGAAACAGCCTTTGGACTTGACGAAAATAATGCAATTCGTTTTCTTGGTCACAATAATCAATGGACAACAAGGAACAATACAAACAATCTTAAACAAATCTCTGTTGGAAACAAAACTAATATCTGGGGTGTAAATAATAATAATTATATATTCAAAAAAACCATTTTAAATAATCCAATAAATTTTGGCGACAAAATAGTCTTAATGTCTCACCATAGTACTTATTTGGTAGGAGAAAGTTCTGGTAGTGCAAATTCAAACAGACTAGAAATTGGAGGATGGGAAACTTGGGAAATTATTAGTGCTGAAGGCAAAACTGGACAAGTACAGTATGGCGACAAAATTGGATTAAAATCTTATCATAGCACACATCTTGTTGCAGAATCTGATGGTAATGCAAATGCAGATAGAGCATGGCTAGGAAGCTGGGAAACTTGGGAAATTATTAATACAGAAAACAAAACTGGACCAGTGAGCTTTACCGATCAAATTGCTTTAAAATCTTGTCATAATACTTACCTTGTCGCAGAATCTGATGGCAATGCAAATGCAAACAGAACAGCTATAGAAAACTGGGAAACTTGGGATATCTTAAATGAACAAGTAGATAGCTGGATACAAATGCCAGGCGAGTTCCAACAAGTCTCTGTAGGCAGAGATGGTACTGTATATGCAGTTGCACCAAATTACAATGTTTTTAAATGGGATAATAATTCTTGGCAACAAACAGTTGCTATTTTCAAACAGGTTGCGGTTGGCAATTCACAAGATATATGGGGAGTAACTATAGATAACACTGTATACAAAAAAGAAGGTGATACATGGATAAGTATTCCCGGTACATTTGAGTCTATATCTGTAGGCAATGATGGACTAGTTTACGGCGTAAACCCTGCAAAAGAAGTCTATCAATATAGAGATAACGCTTGGCTTAAAATTACAAAAAGCTTTAACCAGGTATCAGTAGGTAACGCTTATCATATTTATGGCATAGATATGGACAACCAAACATTTAAGAGACAAGAACCATGGACCTTGGTTTACGGCTCATTAAAACAGGTTTCTGTTGGCTGTGATGGTTCTATCTGGGGTGTTAATAGTAACAATCAAATATATAAACGCGAAAACGATTCATGGACATTAATGCCCGGCAACTTGGAACAGATTTCTGTTGGCAATTGTGACCACATTTGGGGAGTCTATAATAGCAAAATTTATCAGTGGGATATAACAAACAATAATTGGATTGAACCCAATCCTGGTATTCTTTTACGAGAAGTATCAGTAGGAAGCGATGGCAAGGTTTTTGCATTAGCACATAATAACTCGCTATGGGAAAGATCTGATGACTTATGGTTTCAGCCCCATCCTGGCTACTATTTCACACCAATGTGTGTTGGAGATAATGGCCTTATAGTTGTAGTAAATGGTTCAAGAGATGC
>CAYVQB010000077.1:0-3463 GCA_964453985.1 uncultured Pseudomonadota bacterium | reverse complement strand
AATATCTTCTTTTAATCTATTTTTGGATACTCGTCTCAAGTCTTGATTCTGTGTTGCTTTTGGCACAATAAAACTTGGCTGTGCCTGTTCTTTTTTGGCAATTGGTGCATCAGCTGCATGTGCTATACAAAAGAAAAACAAACTAAATAAAATTACTTTATTACCTCTCACAACAATACTCCTATTTAAAGATTAGCCCTTTAGCGTTAACACTAAAGGGCTAATCTCAAACTAATTACTGCTATTTTGTGCAAGATACCTGGCAAGTTCTTGTTTATATGCAGGGGAAACTAACATAAAACTACGAATAAAACAATCTATGCTCCGCCTAACTAGCTCAAGCCTAACTTGCTCATACAATTTATTTTTTTCTTCAACACTTAAATCCTCAGGCATAACATCCATTATGCTTTGCTCACGTTCCTTTAATCCCTTATCTTTTTCTCCATATTTAACAATCTCCCTAGCCCCTTCCAGAACAAACTCTTCTTTAATATTCTCTTTTCCCTCTCGTAATCCTTCGGCAAAAGTTTCTCGTACACCTTTTTCTAATTCTTCGTCAGACGGAAAATAAATTCGCCCCTCTGAATCTGCTATAACTTTATCGACTAAAAGCTTCACAAAATCAGCAGTATCCTTTACCTCTGTTTTAGGAGCAGCAAAAACACAATTGTTAACGCTAGATAACAATAATATTGACAACGTAGGAACCAAAACTTTCTTTAAAATATCATTCATATTTTTTCCTCTAAATTTAAAAACTAACCAATTAGTATACAAACAAAAACAACTAACCATTATCTTGAACCAAGCTTACTCCCTTTTATTTTTGAACAGGCATTGGAACTTTTTCAGCTCGCTTAAGAACTTCTTTCCGGTAAACAACATCAAGAACTCGCACATTCTCTTCAGCTTGCTTAATAGCCCTAGCTAACAACTTATCACTTTCAATTTGAACAAAATGCTCTTCTGAAATCTTAACTAAATTTAATTTCTCTAAAAAATCTTTAAGCAACGCGTTCTTAGCACCTTCTATACCATTCTTTTGGTAATGCTTAGCTTTCTGCAACTCTGTTGTCACTTCTTTTAAATTTGTTAAATTCCCAATAATGTTCTTCCTAATTTCGTCCTCAGACTTAACAGCAAAACCATATTCTTTAAGAACCTCTTGTCCCATCTCTTCTACATCCGCAAGTGTAACCTCAGATGATATATCAGTTTGTGTAAACGACGAAGAAGATTTTTTAGCCTTACGAGCACCAATAGAAGAAGAAGAAATTTCTTTCTTCTTTTCTTGAGCTTCATCTTTATTTCTAAGCTTATACCAAACTGCTCCAGCAATTGCTGTTAAAACTAAAGAAGAACCAACAAAGACATACTTTTTATTTTCAGATATAAACTCCACAGGTCTATCTACAAACCAGTCTTTAAGTGTATTGCCAATACCACCAACATTAAAATCTTGATTAGTTAATAGATCAACAACCGCTTCATTAAAATCTTGAATACCCTCTACCAAAGGGTCAGCATATTGCAAAGACACCCCTCTTCTAACATTTTCTTTCAGCCTAAGATTAAGTTCAGCTATATGCCTTAAGACTAGCCTTATATGATTAGCCTCCAAAGACTCAACTTCATAAACAGCCTCACACAAATTTAAAAAGTCTTTTTTTAATTTATCATGAAAAAAGCTTCTTGTTGTTTTTATAACAAGCTCTTGTTCAATTTGATCTAAGCTTTGTGCAGCCAAAACAAACTCTCTGACAGGCTCATCTTCTTTTTCTATATTTTGATTCAATAAGTTTAAAAAACCCCTCAAAGAAGTAATCGATTGCTTAACCTCTTTACTATCATTTAAAGTCTCAAGACTATTACTTGCGCTAATACCTGAAACAAGAAATAAAACTATAAATATATTTTTCAAAATATGGCTCATGATCAAACCCCAAAATTTTATATGTTGGCCCTTATAGCATAGAATCAAGAGCCAACTTTCAATTAATTTACAACCTAGTTTTTAGAAAAAGAATCAATAACTCGTGCCAATTTTGTAATTTCCCATTTTTTTCCACCTACTTCATTAACATGCTTAAGAAGCTCTGCTCGAGAGACACCCATTTTCCTTTTTTCAAGTTTAGCTAATTCTGCGCGTGCGCTTCTAAGTTCTTTTTGTAACCTAGGTAACCCTTTTTTTCTTGATTCAGCTTTTGTTCTAGCTTCATATGCTTTAGAAGACTCCTCTTCATAAATACTGTTAACCAAAGTATTATAAGTATCAAGAAATTCTTGAAGTCTTAAATTTAGATTAACTTCAACTTGATCTCGATTTTCTACGGTTAACTCTTTTAATTGATTTGATGTTCGCTCTTTAAGCATTTCTCCCATACAAGCAACAGCACCAAGCTCTTTTTCCATTATTGTAAAATCTTCTAGCTCTAATGCTGAAGCCATTTGCCTCCTTACCATCTCTTCGAATTCTTCATTCGACATCAATTTAGATTCTTGAGCAGAAAAAATTTCATCCGCAATTCTTTTTGCAGAATCAATTTGCTCACCTAAATCAGGGCTAAGAGACTTAGTCTTACTACCACCAAGAACTTCATCTTTGATCGCTTTTGTATTTTTTGTCTTCTTATTAACAAACTTATACAATAAGCCACCACCAACAGTTCCAGCTAAAATTGATGTACCAACAACAGCTGTGGCAATTTTGTGCTTACCAATAAACCTAACAAGTCCATTAGACTTACTCTCATTATTTCCAGAAGCAACACAATTATTACTAGTAAAAACAAATAATATTGATAAAACTGAAACAAACAATTTTCTTAATATGTTCATGATTTTCCCTAAAAATAAAACTGTTTAAAAACGTATCCTCACCGATCCCCAATTTAGTTTTTATCAAAAACTATCTATTTATAAGAACCTTTTTTCTGAGCCCCTCTAGGACGTCTAAAACGTCGGGAAGGCTTTTCTTTTTGTACCTCTGGATCTTTTGGATCACTATCTTTTATTTCTTCTTCAGATGACTGGTGACTAGAATCATCAGGAGTTACAGTAGGCTCATTATCTTTTTCTTCTTCAGGAACATTAGTATTTACGGTTGTTTCTTTTGCTTCACTTTTTCCAGCTTTGCTTCCACCAAAACCTGAAGACACCTTATCCTTTTTATCTTTAGCAACTTCTTTATTATCTCTAAGGTTATACCAAACAGCTCCACCAATTGCGCTCAATACTAAAGAAGAGCTAACAGCTGCAAATGTTCTATGCTCTGAGACAAATTCAACAGGTCTATGTATAAACCAATCTTTAAGCTTACTACCAATACCACCAAGATTAAATTTCTGGTTAATTAGTAAATACACAACAGATTCATTAAAGTCTTGCACAGCACTAACAACGGTATCCATGCACTTTAAAGTTGAATCTTTTTGTTCATTAACATCAAGCATATAATCAA
>CAYVQB010000076.1:0-3652 GCA_964453985.1 uncultured Pseudomonadota bacterium | reverse complement strand
ACTGAGCTTAGTACTGCTAAATCATTTGAACTAAGTCTATGATCAACAACTGTATTATTTACGTCAGCTTGTGGTTTTAACCAACTTGCTTGGCGCCTACTATTTTCAAGAAATTTGGCTACTTCTAACTGTTTAAGCTTTGGAGCAGACTGTTCTATCTTGCTCAGCTTATTATCTACGGCCACTAATTGCCCATTAGATTTATTAATTACCGGTTGTGTCTTTCCAAAACCAATTTTACTTAAAATAGATTTAAAATCAGATCCAACTTGAGGAAACGGATTTAAAGAACCAGATCTATAAGCATTACAAGCTAAATAAGCAGCAACACCTGTGCCTACAACACCGGTAGTCCAAGCGGCAATCTTTTGTCCCCTCGTCCAAGGCTTTCTATTCTTTCTTCTTTCTTCAGCTAAAGCCTGTTTTTGAGCTTTTAATTCCTGAGCTTTCTGGCCAGCCAAAAGCTTACTATAATTCATTAAAATTTTGATCTGCGCAGGCGTATAATTATTCGCCGAGATATTGCCCGAAGCTGTAACTAAGCCTAAAAGCAATATTGATAATAAAATTCTCTTTTTCATTGTAAAACCTCCATTTAAAACCATTTTCAGACTAATAAGTCTATATCGACAACATCTTATATAATATTACTATTATTAAAAATTATCGCAAACGGGTATAAATACACGAGAGTGCAATTTATTGCTTTAATACAAATATAGTCTTTTTATATTATTTTTGACCCAAAAAGCCTTTGTTTTCAACAAAAACAGGTCTTTCTAGCTGATTATATTTTTTAAGGTCAGAGCACGCATTAGAAATTTTCATCATTTTATCTACATCAGGCGTAGCGCCTTTGATTGTACTTTCAGGATGACATTGTTTCATCAGATCTCGACAAACTCTTCGAATCTCTGGCTTAGATGCGTTGTCAGACAATCCTAAGAGCCTTAGATGGGCACTTCTAGTAGCTTCATCCAAAAACCTGTCCCCTTTATCTTCCTTATATTCCCAATCATAATCATAATCATAATCATCATAAGTTTTTCGGCTACGTAAACTATATAAAATCCCTGCTTCAATCAACAAAAGAATCCAAATTCTAGGAGCTAACAAAGCCTCCTTAAGACTAAGCCCAAATTCCTTAATAGCCCTCTTATACTCTTTATTTTTTGAAGCCTCTCTATAAGCCGCAGCATGAACATTGGAAGCTGCAGACTTACGCTTATCATACTCCCAAATATTAGAACAGGTACTGTTTACTCCAGACCATGTTTTTTTGAATATATTTTGTTTTGTATTTTCAGTTACAGGCTTAATACTTACACCTGTACTGTATAAGTTTGTTTTTAACAAAGAAAATAACAACATTAAAAATAATAGAACTTTTTTCATGAAAATATCCCGATTTCACAGCAATTTATAAAAAATATTAGATTCCCCCAAGAATCAGCTTTAATATTATACCAAGGTTTAAGTTTGCCCACAAATGGAGTAATCTAACCATTATGGTAAATAGAACAAAAAAACGCTGGCAAATCATCGGTATAAGCATCTTTGCGCTGTTTATAATCAGCTGGCTAGAATTATTCTTACAAAGAAAACATCATCTTATAGGCGGAGGCATAAACAGGGCTTTTTTATTCCTCCTAATGAACCTACATATAGTAGCGATAGTAATATTGTTATACATAATAATAAGACAAAGCATAAAACTCTTTGTAGAACTGCACAGAAAAGCTCCCGGAAGCAACTTCAAAAAAAACTTACTATTCGCATTCACAATATTTTCAGTAATACCCTCTTTCCTTGTATTCTTTATAGCCGGAAAATTAATAACAACAGGAATCGACAACTGGTTTACAGCTAGAATAGAAACAGGCCTACAAAACAGTATTTTATTACACCAAGAACAGACCAAAAATATAAGAGCTAATTTAAAACAAGATTTTGATCTTTTATATGAAAGTTTAAAGAATATAAATGAAATCAATCATAATAAGCTTGAAAATGTTAAAAAAAACAACCCTGAGCTAGATAAGTATGAAATTTATATATGGGAAAACAATGGACAAGAATTTAGCGGTTCTTTAGAACAAGAAATAAAAACATGGAGAAAGTTTAGACAACTTAATGATCGATCCATGTTAAATCTAAAAAAAAGGTTCTTTGAATTAATTCCGGAAGTTATATTTGATTTTTACGGATCATTATATTACATAAAAAAACTAGATCAATATCATATTATTGCAATATATAGATATCCAAAAGAAATCAGATATCCATTAATAAAAATTCAAGACTCCATAGCTGATTATCAACAGTTAAAATCTATGCGTAACCCTATCTATTGGAGTTACTTTTTAACATTTATTTTAGTTACATTATTAATTATATTTCTATCTATTTGGTGTGCATTTTATTTAGCTAGAGGAATCAGTAAGCCCATACAAGAATTATTAAATGGAACAGAAAAAATACGGCAGGGTGATTGGGACTTTCAAATAAACTATAACCCGACAAGCGACCTAAGTAATTTAGCTATAGGCTTTAATGAAATGACAAAGGCTGTACAACAAGCACACAACCAACTAGAACAACAAAACAAAGAAATGTTTATGATTCTTGAGAATCTAAAAGAAGCATTCTTTTATGTAAATAAATACGGCAGAATACTTAACTATAATTCAGCCTCAAAAGAGCTGGTAAATAATTATTTAAACTTAACTCGTTTTAAGAACAAAAAAATAAACTTCTTTGGTCCAGATGTAACAAAAAAATTCTTTGAGCTTGTAAAGAAATTAAATCTTAGCGATAAAAAACAGATAACAGAAGAAATAACTTTTACTTTTCAATCAGATCAAAGAACCCTTATGGTTCAATTAAGATACATCAATACCACATTTGCAAAACCAAGAGTACAGGAATCTGAAAATGGTTTATTGGTACTCATAGAAGACCTTACAGATATAGTAAAAATGAATAAGACCAAAACATGGCAACAAGCAGCTAAACAAATGGCACATGAAATTAAAAACCCCCTAACCCCTATACAACTTGCAACACAAAGACTGCAACGTAGATTTCGCAAAAACTTTACTGAAGACATAGTGTTCACAGATTGTACAAATACAATTTTAAATCATGTTAAAATAATAAAAGATCTTGTCACAAACTTTGCAGAGTTTGCTCAACTACCAGCAAGTAGTATCGAAAACTTAGACCTTAATAAGATAATTAAAGAAGTAACTTGTCTATATAAGGTGAGTTACCCAGAGATAGAGTTTTGTTATGACCTACAAGAATTCTTACCCTTTGTTAAAATAGATAAGAAAAAAATAAAAAGGGTGATAATCAACTTATTAGATAACAGCATAAGAGCCTTAATTCAAAATAAACAAAACATGAAAAAAATAAAAATTAAAACTAGCTTTAAGTCAGGATTAAACCAAATTGAACTCCTTATTGCAGACAATGGCCCAGGAATACCATCTAGCGTAAAAAACACACTTTTTCTACCTCATGTTTCTACTGAAAAAAAGAATATGGGTTTAGGCCTGGCTATTGTGCACGAAATTATCACACAAATTGGTGGCAGTATAAAGCTTTTACCCACAGATCAGGGTGCAACTTTCCAGATTCTTTTAAAGTA
>CAYVQB010000075.1:0-3655 GCA_964453985.1 uncultured Pseudomonadota bacterium | reverse complement strand
ATCTTTGCAAAAAAAGTTATTACTATTTCTGGCAACCAACTTTGGGATAGTATGAAAAACAAAGTTAGAAGTTTGAATTTTAATATTAAAAAACAGGGTAATAAAATTTTAATTGACGGTCACGGTTTTGGACATCAGGTTGGCCTTTGTCAACGCGGAGCAAGAGAGCTTGTTCGTAAGGGTTGGAATTTTAGAAAGATTTTAAATTTTTATTATCCAGGAACCAAACTCTCGAGATTAAATGCCTAAATATAAAGCCCATCTAGCCGGCGGCCTAATATTCTGTATCGTATCCATAATCTTAATAACAAAATTAAAACTATTTAACTTACAACTAAATTACTTGCCTATTTATATAAGTTTTTGTCTTTTCGGTTCACTTTTTCCTGATATAGACACAAAGAGTAAGATCCAGAAATTTTCATACTACCCACTCTTTTTGTTAACGCTTATCGCTATCTTTATGCAAAACTGGCTAATTTTAACAATCTTAAGCTTTATAATCTTTATCCCAATACTGGCAAACCACAGAAATTTAACCCATAGAAAATGGTTTGTTATAGTTGTACCCGCAATCATACCTATTTTAGCTATTCATTATAAATTATCAGAATCAAACCTTGTGTTTTCAGGGTATATCTTCTTTGTTATCGGCGCCCTTTCACATTTATTACTTGATTTTGGGCCCAGAAAGTTCTTTAAATTCAAATAACCTTACAATTACAATACGTTTCTATATGTAATAAAACATGAATAAAAGACGAAAGCGTCCAAACCCTAAAAAAAGGCTCTTTTTGTAGCTTTTCTAACAAATACCTTCAAAAAACTTAGTTTTTTGTTAATTTTAACGTTTTGCCGTGCCAGACCCGTTTGACCAGTAATTATATATGCTTTAAAATAGTATTAAGTTATTGATTAATGGAAAAATTCTGGAGGTTATTCAAATGAATTATTTAAAAAAAGTATTTATACTAGTATTTAATATTTTTGTGTTATCAAGTTGCCCCCCCGCAGAGGGTTGGGGCTCTTTACATGCACAAGAAATGATGAGTCAGGAGCAATCACAAACACTTCCTCCTAAACTTCAAGCATTCTTGGCGCAACAGCAATCTCAACCAAAAGAACAGAGTCGCTGGAACCAAATAACTCAAGCACAAAACACACAAAAAGCTTCTTTATTAAAAACAAAACAAGAGTTGCTAGAACAAGAAGCTGAACTTAAGAAGTTGCCAAAAAGTGATCAAAAAACAAACTTAGAAAAAGATTTTGCTGAAACAAAAACTTGTAACGCAAATGATATAGAGAACGCAGAGCTTTTAGATGTTGCAATTTCTATAGAAAAGCAACTTTCTACTCACAAAGACAATAATGATAATATAGAGTTCGTAGATGAAATTTCTATGGATGAAATGTCTCTTTATCAAAATCAAAATCCTGAAGGTAAATCGCTTTTTGATACAATAGATAAAACAAAGTCTTTACTTGCACATGCACATCTTGTAAACCAATTGTCATCTAAACCAGAAGACTTTAATGCTTTACAAAATAATAAAGCTAAATTGAAAAAACTTACAACGAATCAAACGTTATTTGACGGTATAGAGAATTCTTTAGATAAATTCCTGAAATCTGAAAATTTTTATCTAAAGAACCTAAAAGAAAAACAACTTAATATTGATTATGCTAATATATCCAATTCTAAAAATACATATTCTTTAGATGCAGCAAATGTTACAAAAAAAGCAATTATACAACTTATCATAGCTGGCTTAGTTATAGCATTTAAAGAACGAGGAATAATATTGAACACTGGCGGATCTGTTTTATCCAAAGTTTTAGAATTAGCAAAAAAGACACCAATCATAAATAAGCTACCAGGATTATTATCAAAAATACCGGGAAGTAAAAAAGCTTTTAACATAGCATCATTTATTAGCATAAACGCAGCTAAATTAACAGGCGGCCTTGCCGTTAAAGGTCTTATGCTTTTATTAATGTCAGTCATAAGCATTCCTGTTGCAAAATTTATTGGACCACAACTTACGTTTATTGCTCCATTGCTTGCCACAATTCCTGTTATGGGCCCTAGTATAATTCCAATGTTAATACAAGGTGTATCAGGATATCTTTTAACCCTAGGAATGGGACATGTTCCCGCAATAGCCGGAGGTCTTGGATATCTTGCAACAAGCCCTAAGATTTTATTAGGAGCATATGGTCTTTCTGAAGTCGCTGGTATAGCAAAGCCAAATAGCCGTTGGTCAGGACTATTAAATAATTGCCTAACAGCAGGCTTAATACTTACAAGCCCATTAAGCATGCCGTATACTCTTGGAATTATTGGTACTGTCAAAACAACAGGTTTTCTAGGCAAAAAGCTTATAAACTGGTGGAGACGTCCAAGCCAAATTATGCCACACATAGAAAATGTTCAGGAATTATTAAACAGCTTAGAAGTAGTAAATAACAGTATTAAAGAAGATCCTGATTTTGTAGACTTATCTACAGAAATTTCAGCTTTAATTAATCCAACAGAACTTGAGCTTAAAACTTTAATAAAAAATATCCGTAAGCCAAAAGAAAAATATGCTAAAAACAAAAAGCTCATGGAACAAATATTTGAAGACATAAACACCCTTTTAACAAATCATAAAAGGCTTGTTCTTGATGCCGTCAGAGCTACTGCAAAAGTAGATTACTTTATGTCTTTGGCTAGATTATTTAACGAACATAAGAATACAAATAACAAGTTTTGTTTAGTTGATTATATAAATATAGAAAATAATACAACAGCAACACCTCATGTACAATTTAATAATTTGTGGAATCCAATAGAACCTGATTCAAACAAATATAACTTTGTATCTAATAAAAAATTAGAAACAGGAACCAATTCAAATAAAATGCAATATATAGCAATAGCTACATTGTTAGCAAAGTTGGGCCTTGCTCCATCAACAACTGCAACATTAACCCCATTCTCTTTTATTAGAGTACCCGTAGAGAAACAAGAAACTAATGACTTACAAGAAGAAAGAGATTTATTTACAGGGATTGCAGACACTGTTGATATTGGATCACAAAAGAATGAATTTGGACTTGTATTATTAGGTAACTCAAAATATCGCCAAGATCCTGTGAATATGAGTCTATTTAATACAGTAAAAGAACTTTATCAAGGAACCAGACGCTCAGGAATGGGCATATTTGCATAAAAAACTTTAAAAAACACTCAAAAAAACAAAAAAGGGCTAATTTAAAAAAATTAGCCCTTTTTTAGTCATCACAAGCAAATAATTGACAGTTTGATAAATAATGCTATATTTGATTTATAATCAAAATTAAAAAATCTAAGATTTAAAAAGAAACCAACCCTCCATTTACAGCGCAGTTGCCTAGATGTTAACCATCTGGGCAACTAGCCATATCTAAAAGAACTTCTGAATTATCGAACTCGCATTAATTAAATCTATTATTCAAGACAAATATCAAGGCCCTGAAGCTCTATAGAAACCCTGTTATTCCACTCATTTTTAGTAATGTAACATGCAACATGAAAAGATTTATCACCAATATTATTTAATATAGAATACAAATCTGGTCTATTAAAAAAAATTATGGGTTTTAAAACGCCGTCTGCAAAAACAAAACATTT
>CAYVQB010000074.1:0-3755 GCA_964453985.1 uncultured Pseudomonadota bacterium | reverse complement strand
ATTAAGGGGAAAGTTTCTCGAACTTTACTAAGACGTTAAATTCTGTGCCAAGAAAATTTTTTTCAGAATGCATCGTTAATTTATCTAACTGGTCAAGTGTTTTTGATATTGCAGGCAGAAACAGCTTTTGATACGTAGGTCTTAGTTGATAAGTTTTATTGTCTCTTAATATCCATTTTTTAATTGGGTAGTTAGCATATCGAAAACCATTTTTTAATCTATTCCAAATTAAGTTGTGAATCTTGTGGGGGTATAGAAGCGTTTCGATTTTCAACTCAGAAGATACCAAATTTTCCAGCTCTTTAAATCTTTTTAAATTATAGTATCTGTGGTGTCCGTATTTTAAAAATTCTTTCTCCGTTGAAATTCCGCTGACTCTCCCCGGAACAAAAATTATGAGCTCTCCCTTAGGTTTTAATATTCTTGAACACTCTTTTATTACTTGGGCGTCATTTTTTATGTGTTCAAGAGTGTGAGAAGATACTATTACATCAAAGTAATTTGATTCAAAGGGTAATTTCTCGGCGTTTCCTGTAAAGAAAGATGCTTTTTTGTTTAGTTGTTTGAATAGACATGTTACAAAATTAATAGTTTTTTGAGATATATCTATGCCATGGCAGTTAAATTTTTGAAGGTCTAATAAAAGACTTGATATTCCTGTCCCTATTTCCAATAGGTTGCCAGTTTTATGTGTTATTTGTGATATGATGGCTTTTCTTGTGCAAAAGCTGCCAACGTCATGGCGGTTTACGTGATAATCATCGTTTACAAAATAGGTATCATAAAATTTTTTCATATCTGTTTTCATTACCAAACTCCCTATAGTTTTGATACATTGTGTTTTTTGCCATCTCAGTAATCTGTTTTTTCTGTACCAAAAAGATCTTATCCATTTTTTCAATAAAAGATAACCGGTGTGAAATTACAATCACAGTTTTATTTTCACATATTTCTTCTAAGGTTAAACGAATCATTTCTTCAGATTCTTGATCGAGCGCAGAGGTTGCTTCATCAAAAATTATAATTTGTGGGTCTTTTAATAAAGCTCGTGCAATAGTTATTCTTTGTTTTTGTCCACCAGATAACTTGTTGCCGTTTTCGCCCACTATTGTCTGATATTTTTCAGGTAGGTTCTGAATGAATTCGTCAGCGTGTGCAGCTTTGCAGGCGTTAATAATTTCTTGTTCAGTTTTATTTTCTTGAGAATATGCGACGTTTGCATAAACTGTGTCGTTAAATAAAAATGTTTTTTGTCCCACATATCCTATTTGGCTGCGCAAGGTATTAAATGGTATTTGAGTTATATCGTGATTGTTAATATAAATTTTACCTGAAGTTGGTGCAATGAAGCCTAAGAGCAGGTCGCAAAGAGTGCTTTTGCCTTCGCCTGATGGTCCAATAAGGCCAGTTTTTGTGTTTTGGTTAATTTCTAGGTTTATATTTTTCAGAACTTCTGTTTGGGAATTATAGCTAAAAGACAGGTTCTCGAATTTAATACTATTTAATTTATCTTTTATAATTATATTATGATTTTTATTTTGAGTTGCAGGATATACTTTGTCCATAAGTTCAAAGACTCTATCAGCAGCTGCAAGGCCGTATTGAATTTCTGAATAGACGTTTATTAATCTTTTTAGTGGTTGGTATGCAAGTAGAATTGCTGCAAAAAAAGCTGTAAGTTGCCCTGCGCTTATAGTTCCAGCCATGATTTGTTGAGCGGCAACATAAAAAACAACACTACTGCCAAGCATTGCAACTGTTTCTATAAATGCTGGGGCCAACGCTTCTATTTGTACATTGCGCATTATAGAGTTAAAGCATAGGCCTAAATTTTTGCTAAATCTTTTTAGTTCTAACTTTTCACCATTGAATGCTTTTACTTCGCGTATTCCTACAAATACTTCTTGTAGCATATTACTAATATTGCCCATACTGTGTTGTATCTTTATAGATGCAGATTTTATTGAGCGGCCCATTTTTTGTATAGAGATACCTATTACTGGTCCCACGAACATCATCAAGAGTGCTAGTTTCCAATTTTGTGTAAATGCAACAGCAAGTAAGAATACGGCTTCAAAAAGACTGCGTACGCCGTTTTTTATTGCAGAAGATGATGCGTTCTGGATCATTTGTATATCGTTTAAAAAATGTGACATTAGTTGGCCAGTTGTTTTCTTTTGA
Source organism: uncultured Pseudomonadota bacterium (assembly GCA_964453985.1). GTDB lineage: Bacteria > Babelota > Babeliae > Babelales > UASB340 > CAYVQB01. The sequence continues at coordinate 1,574 of CAYVQB010000074.1, read as the reverse complement.
AAGAAAGACGTTGGGAAGTAGGTTACTTTGTGAAAAAGATCTTTTCTAATATCATTAATAACCTTGTTGCCAACAAAGTTCATATAATAGTGAGACAGGTACATGAAAACGCCCTTTAGGGCAAAAAGCAAAATGAAACCCAAAATAAAAGGGATTAACAGGGAGCTTATTTGTTTAACAAAAATTTCGTCTACAGTATGCTTTATGGCATAGGTTGGAGCTGCAGAAAATAGGCCATAAAGTGATGCGGTAATACCTGATATGCAAAGGTGTTTCCAGTATTTTTTTGTATAATTTAAAACTCTTTTTAAGCTGTTCATGTTTTATTCTTCGTATATAGGAAAATCTTTACAAAACTGTTCAACTTTTACTTTAAGCTTTTCAATAAAAGCTTGATCGTCCTTGTTTTTTATTGCTTCATCAATCCAATAAACAACAGTCTCTGCTTCTTTTTCTTTAAATCCTCTGGTTGTGATTGCAGGGGTTCCAATTCTTATGCCACTTGGATTTGTTGGTGGCTGTGTTTCAAACGGTATTGAGTTGCGATTTAGAATTATGTTGCATTTTTGTAAGACAAATTCCACTTCTTTACCTGTAAGTCTTGCTTGTCCTTCCAATTGGTCCTTTTTATTTTTAGCTTCTAAATCGATTAAAAACAGGTGATTATCTGTACCGTCTGCAACAATTCTATAACCGAGTTCTTTAAAGACCTTTACCATAGCTTTTGCATTTTTGACTACTTGTTCTTGATACTCTTTAAATTCTTTTGTTTGCGCTTGTTCAAAGGCAAGACCTTTTGCGCCGATAATATTCATAAGCGGACCGCCTTGGCATCCGGGCATTATTGCGCGATCTAGTTTTTTTGCGAATTCAGCTTTACAACAAATGAATCCTCCACGAGGACCGCGTAATGTTTTGTGTGTAGTGCTTGTAACAAAGTCTGCAAAAGGGATAGGGCTTGGATGAACGCCTGCGGCAACAAGGCCTGCAATGTGTGCCATATCTATTAATAATAAGCAGTTATTATCTTTTGCGATTTTGTGAATTCTTTTAAAATCTATAACTCTTGAATAAGCAGAAGTGCCAGCAACAATCATCTTAGGTTTGTGCTGTTGGGCCAGAATCTCTATTTCATCATAATCTATTTGTTCTGTTTCAGGGCTTACGCCATAAGGAACAAAATTAAAGAATTTACCCGAAAAGTTTATTTTGTGTCCATGTGTTAAGTGTCCGCCTGCGCTTAGCGACATTCCAAGAACTGTATCCCCGGGATTTAATTGGCTAAAGTATACGCCTAAGTTTGCATTGGAGCCTGAGTGAGGTTGAACGTTTATGTGATCGGCACAAAAGGTTTTTTTACCCATATCTCGTGCATAGTTTTCAACTTTATCTACAACTTGGCAGCCTCCATAATATCGTGCTCCGGGGTAGCCTTCTGCATATTTATTAGTGAGGACAGAGCCTGCTACTTCTAATATTCCGGGAGAAGCATAGTTTTCTGAAGCTATGAGACATATTGTATTTTCTTCTCTTTTCTTTTCTTCTTTTATTAGTTCGAATATATAGCCTTGCAT
>CAYVQB010000073.1:0-3934 GCA_964453985.1 uncultured Pseudomonadota bacterium | reverse complement strand
GACAATAAAATCGATAGGGCCGATAGAGTTATCGGCCCTGCAACTTTTGAAATTTTTTTAATTACTTCTCTCATTTATTAGCGAAGTTGTTCTTTAAGGTGTTTACCTGGTTTAAAACGAGGTGTGTTTATTGCAGGAAGGTTTATACGTTCTTTTGTTGCAGGATTGATACCGATTCTTGCTGGACGGCGAGAAATCCAATATGTTCCAAAACCTGTCAAAGAAACTTTGTCACCTTTTTTCAATGTTCTTTCTACTATTCTTGTGAAAGCTGCAAGAACTTTAGCTATGTCTTTTTTGCTAAAGTTGGTTTCTTCACTTAAAGCGCCAATAAGTTCGCTTTTATTCATAATAAGGACTCCCTGTTATAAAGTGGTTAAAAAGTTAAAATAAAACACAATTGCTTCAAAATAAAAAATAAAACTATTTCAAAGGGCTTTTAGAGGAAAATTTAAATTTTGTTTGCGTCTTTGTCAAGAAAAAAAGGTAAAAAAGTAGTATTTAATTACATCTTTTATATTATTATTATTATTAAAAAATAATAATACGAGTATTTGTCGCTAAAGTAGGGAGTTTTATTCTGAATGAAAGAAAGGTACTAAAAATGTTTGTAGACACTCACTGTCATTTGAATATGATGGCAAAAAGCAAGAATGATACGATTTTAAGCGAATCAGAGTTTTTATTAATCAACAATATTTTAGAGCAAGCTAAACATAGTGGTGTTGATAAAATATTAACTGTGGGAACCAGTATTGCAGAAAGTATAAATTCTGTAAACATAGCAAAACGATTTGAAAATGTTTTTGCCGCTGTGGGAATACATCCTTGTGACAGTAATAGTAGTTGGTTAAAGGATTTTAAAGAGGTTGAAAAATTTTTAAAAAATAATAAACAAAACAAAATTGTGGCAGTAGGGGAGACTGGTTTAGACTTTTATCATAAACCGTTTAATAAACAACGACAGATAGATGTTTTCAAGGCTCATATAGAGCTTTCTTTAAAGTTTAACTTGCCTTTAACTATTCATGTTCGTGAATCAGCAGACGAAGTTCTTTTGGTGTTGGAAGAATATAAAAAAGAAGTCAGGGGTGTGATCCATTGCTTTTTTCAAGATAAATTTTTTGCGGATACTGTTTTGGATTGGGGATTATATTTAGGGATTAATGGACCGATTACTTATCCTAAGAATCAAGCATTCCGGGATCTTGTTGCAACCTTGCCATTAGATAGAATTTTGTTAGAAACAGATGCGCCTTTTTTGCCTCCACAGGAGTTTAGAGGAAAACAAAATAGTCCTGCGTATATTCCGATTTTTGCTCAAACTATTGCAGAGCTAAAAAATATAGCATTAAGTGAGCTTGAGAAAATTACTACAGAGAACGCAGAACTTTTATTTGAGATATAATACCCCTTATAAAGGGACCAAAAAAAATTGGTCCCTTTATAAAATTGTAAGGGGTTTGTTTGGGGTTTGCTTTTAAAGCTTGTTAGTATTTCAAATTGAATATACTGCGAGTATAGCAATTTGCTTATTAATGTCAAACAATCCCCATTGAAAGCTGTTATGCTGTTGGAGATGTTTAGGCATTGTTGCTATTTGTATCAGCTTCTGAGGCTTGCCAGCCTATAGGATTATTCCTGTCTTTTATAGCTGCATAAGCATCACTAATTATTTGAGGTTCAAAATCCTGTGTACGCATTATTTCTATGGCTATAGTTTGAGTTGTTTTGCCCTCTTTTAATTTAAATGGGTAACTCAAGGTGCCATTATCTTTTTTATTCACACATACTTGGTAATTTTTAAAAATAAAATTAGTGTCTTGTTCAAGTTTTGTAAGTGTTGGGAAGTGGCTTGCTATTATTGAAATGTTATTTGGTATTGTTGCAAGGTGTTTACCGATAGCATATCCAGCAGCTTGTCCCTCTATTGGGTTGGTTCCACTGAAGATTTCATCCATTATTACAAAGCTAAACTGTGTAGGTTCTAGGTTTTTTATTGTTTCTAGTAAAGATTTTACTCTTAGTACTTCTGATTTAAAAAGAGAGTTTCCTGATGCAATATCATCAGTGATGTTCAAATAACTATCAAGATAGGTAAATGGTGTAAACATAAGCTTGTCTGATGGTGCAATTGCAAATGTTTGAGCAAATAATAAATTGATCATTATGGCTTTTAAAATAGTTGATTTGCCACCAGCATTTGGTCCAGAGACGATCATGTTTCTTATTTGATCTGCGCCCAGTTCTATATCATTTGTTATGACTTTGTCTGGCTCTATAAAGGGTGTCCAGAACTCTTTTAGATTGATATATGGTTTATCGTTTTCTATATATTCTGCAAAGCAATATTTACCTTCTTTATATAGTTTGGCTAAAGAAAGATAGGCATCAACTTGTCCTAATGTTTGAAAGATATCTGTCAAATTGTTCTGTGTTCTTAGCATTAAAAAAGCAGAACTTAATATTTTACCTCTTGATAATAATACAGGTAAAAATTGTGAAGCATTTGGAGCGAAAGTACTTGATTGTAACTGTTTTAGAAGATTATCAAATTCTTGTGATTGGCTTGATGTTCCATCAAATAAGTATTTAACTTGCTCTAAGCATCCAATGTTTTCTTTTAGTGCCTCATTTGATTCAATTAATTCTTTTGTGTCTGTTAAGCAACCAATACACATGGCTGCATTTTTTAGTTTAGTATGTGCTATTTTTAATGCTTTTACTTTATTAATTTCATCTTCAATTGTACGCTTCATATAGAAGGCTGAAAGGACAATGTGTCCTGCATCAGAACATGCATTTCTTAAAAGCCCTGCTGTCTTGTAAGATTGTTTAGTTTTTTGCCATGCGGACATATGTTTCCATAGTAGTTTTGTAATATGGGCGTTAGCTTTGAAAGATTGAAAGCTTTTACCGCTACTATCTTTATACATTACCATATGACGAGCTTCGCTCTTAAGTGAGTCGTATGCCATCCATAAATTCCATAAACTTAAACTGGTTAAAGAGTTAGGGCTTTGGTTGAATTTATTTTTTATGTTTTCAGGCAATAAATAATTTTGAAGTGTTTTAGGAAAACGATTTAATGGGAAGAATGGGAAATAACTTTCTGATCCAAAGATATCAATAGAGACTTTTTCATCCCAAAAAGATAATAGTTCAGCTTCTACTTCTTGAAAGCCTTTTAGTACTTTATCTAATTGATTAAATAGTTTTTCGTTATCTACTAATTCTTTTATTATATTTTGACGTCTTTTTAGTTCAGGAATATTGGTTGTAGGTTCTGCTAACATTTTAGCCAGCATTGCAGTTCCAACATCTGTTCTTGTTCTGTTAATTTTTCCTAATAGATGAATGTGTCCGGTATGTTGTCCCTTGAATAGCTCAAGGTCTTGCCACAAGACTTCATTGGTTGTGCACTCGGGAGTTTGTTTTGTTTTATTTTCATCTTTACTAAACTGGTTTTCATCAAAAAGATCGAATACTATTTTTTTTCTTTTAAATGCGGCAGTTTTTTCTTCTAGAAGTTGTTTGATTTTATCTTTATCTATTGGGCCTGGATTATCTTTATCCATTAAAGATCTAATCTCTTCTCTGGTCAAGGTTGGCCTGCTGATAGATGGTAAGTATTGATTAGCGATTCTAGCGAAGGTTGTTTCTTCGTCTGGATCATAAGAAGATTGAATCGTTCCGAAAATAAGAAATAATATAATAAATACTTTTTTTGATGTTTTTTTCACCATTGCCCCCAACCAAACAATATAGTAATGCATAACTAAAAACGAAATAGAATACTAGCATATTTGGTTTAAAATGGCTAATTGCCCAGATGGTTAACATCTAGGCAACTGCGCTGTAAATGGAGGGTTGGTTTTTTTTTAAAACTTAGATTTTTTAATTTTGATTATAAATCAAATATAGCATTATTTAT
>CAYVQB010000072.1:2965-3951 GCA_964453985.1 uncultured Pseudomonadota bacterium | reverse complement strand
ATGAAAAGGGATATCAGATTTTAGGAGACAATGCACACCTATGTCTAATTACCTCCAACAAGTGGATGCGGGCAAATTATGGGAAAGCTACAAGAAAATTCTTTGCCGAAAAAACAAATACAGTGCAAATAATTGATTTTGGTGGATATAAGGTGTTTGACTCCGCTACTGTCGATACAAATATTTTAATTTTTAAAAAAGCAGCAAATGAACAAAATTGCACCGCATGTTCAATAAAAAAAGATTTTACTCCTAAAACAGACATTAGCAAATATTTAGCAAAGAATGCCGTCACTCTCGATAATCTCTCTGATGACTCATGGATTATTTCATCTCAAAAAGAATATGGAATAAAAAGGAAAATTGAGGCAGTGGGCACTCCTCTCAAAGATTGGGATGTTTCTATTAATTATGGAATTAAGACAGGTTTTAACACCGCATTTATCATTGACGGAGAAAAAAAGGATCAGCTAATTGCAAAAGACCCCAAAAATGCAGAAATCATAAAACCAATCCTACGTGGTAGAGATATTCAACGCTATTTGACTAATTTCGCAGACTTGTGGCTGATTAATACTCACAACGGAGTACGTGGTGAAAATATTCCTAGAATCGATGTTAAAAAAGATTATCCAGTAATTTATGAATACTTAAAACAATATAAAGACAAACTTAAAAAAAGACAGGATAAAGGAGAGCATTGGACGAACCTTAGAAATTGTGCCTATTTAAAAGAGTTCGAAAAAGAGAAAATTGCGTGGGCAGAAACAATCAAAATTTATTTCAAAGGCAATCGAAACTTTCCAAGATTTTCTCTTTTAGGAGGAGAGCATTGTTTGGATAAGACTTGTTTTATGTTAAGAGCTAACAATCTTAAATATCTCATTTCTATATTAAATTCTAAACTTTTTGAACACTATATTTTGAAATTAGTTATGACTTTAGGAGGTGGTAGTTTAGGTTTGCAAAAAATGTACATTGAGAAA
>CAYVQB010000072.1:0-2955 GCA_964453985.1 uncultured Pseudomonadota bacterium | reverse complement strand
CTTCCTGTCCCTGAAATCTCCAAAGAAGCTCAAAAACCATTTGAAGAATTAGTTGATAAAATAATGTTATTAACATCATCAGTGAATTATCAGACCAATCAAGAAAAACAATTAAAAGTAAAACAATACGAAAATAAAATCGACCAAATGGTCTATGAACTATACGGTTTAATAGCCGAAGAAATAGCAACAATAGAGGGTTCTGCAAAATAAATATATAATAACTTATTGGAGATTGGGAAATGCGGTATATCTGTGATGAAAGTGGCAACAAAGAAGACATTGTAATTTCAATAGAAGAATTGAATGAAAAATACATAAGAAAACGCTATTATAAATTTGAACGAGCACGTGGATATTGGGACGAAGGAGAGTTTGTCCTTTGTGAAAAATCAAAAATTAGCCGTGGAATTGTTCCGAGTTTAAACACTCAAAATAGAGAAGTAAGAGAAAAATATATCAACCAAGGTTTGATTGACGATAACTATACTCTGACCGAAAATATAAAGATAGGTACTTGGTCTAGAGCTGCAAGTATTGTCGCAGGCGGACAAAGAAGTGGTCCTGAATCGTGGACTCCTATTAGATAAGCAAAACTGACTCCAATTCAACGTTGGAGATATAAAAATAGTGGAGGATTCTACAAAATAAAATCAAGAATAATAAGTGTAGAATATTAATAGAAAAAAAGGAGAATAAAGGTGAGTAAAATTGAAAATCACAAATATACAATAGAAGATGCATTTAAAAATTGTTTTTATGTTGTTCCTGATTATCAGCGAGAATATGTTTGGAAAGAAAAAGAAATATGTAAACTTTTAGAAGACATAAATGACGAAATCGGAGGCGAATCTACGAGTGAATATTTTATTGGAACAATTCTGGTATCTCCAACAAAAATAAAAGATCATATTGATATTATCGACGGTCAACAAAGATTAACAACTCTTTTTCTTATGTTATGTGCCTTAAGAACGTTATTTAAAGGTGAGCCTCAAGAAAACATATTAACAACATTGATTAAAACAAGTTATACCAATTCTGATGGCGAGATTGACGAAAGTTTAAAGTTGGATACAAAATATGACAATGCTGAAGAAATAGTGAAGAAAATTGTCGAGGAAAATAGTAATCCAGTTGATGTAAGAAACGCTATTAAAACTTTAGGTATAAAACAATTTGGATCTTTAGAAAATTTAATAAATGCTTATGATATTATTTATAATTTTTTAAAAAGCAACTATCATGATGTTGCTGATAAAACAGCACTGAAAAAATATTGGGGTTACTTATCAAACAATGTTGTATTTATTCAAATACAAACAGATGTGAGTAGTGCATTGAAAATTTTTGAAACTATTAACGAAAGAGGTATTGGTTTAAATCCTATGGATTTATTAAAAAACCTGCTTTTCTATCATGTTAAACCAGATGATTTTACAAAATTAAAAAATGAATGGAAAAAAATAACTAGTCCTTTAGAAGAGAAGAACGAAAACCCTTTAAGATTTTTAAGATATTTTTTAATGGCTAATTATAAAGTTGATAACGCTAGAAAAGATGGGATTATAAGAGAGGATGAAATTTATGAATGGTTTACTGAGAAGAATAATGCTCTTCTTTGCAATTATAAAAATAAACCATTTGAATTTGTTAGAAAAATAATAAAAAATGTCGAATCGTTTATGTCGTTGTTAGATGGTAGAGGAAATGATAATAATGACAATATATATATGAATAATATTAAATTATTATGTGGCGGTGCATTCAGCCAACATTATGTTCTACTATTGGCTGGTTATAATTTACCTAAAGATTTATTTGACCATTTACTCAAGCAACTAGAAACCTTTTTGTTTTATTACATCATTACTAGAACTCCTACAAAAGAGCTTGAAAGAAGCTTTTCTGCTTGGGCAGATGAGCTAAGAAACATAGGAGAGTGTACAGATTACAACAAACAAAAAGACGCTATAAACATATTCATCGAGGATAAATTCAAACGAAATACTGCAAATAAACAGCCTGAATTTGAAGATGCTTTAAGGCGATATACTTTTAAAAGTTTACAGCAATATAGAACACGTTATATATTAGGTAAATTAACTCAATATGTTGATATGGCCTACAAAGGAATGCTCTTCCCCGATTCATTAAGTAACTACATATGGTTAGAAATAGAGCATATTTTGCCGAATACTCCTAATGCTGAGCTAATAAATGATTTCAAAGCAAGTAGCCCAGATAAAGATTATGAATTATATAAGATAAAATTGGGGAATCTAACTTTATTGGAAAAACCTATAAACATCGTAGCTGGAAGAAGTTTTTATACAGACAAATGTGAGCTCTACAAGAAATCAGGACATTATTTAACGAGAAGTCTCGCTGAATTGAATGTGGTAGGACAAAACACTTCTATCAATAGAATAAATGCTTATTTAATGAGCTTTAATGTATGGGATTTTAACAGCATTGATACGCGTCAAGATATGTTAATAAAACTTATCGCAGAGGTTTGGAAAATAGAGCCAATGAATTAACTATAGTAAAGGCTGATTTGCATTATTTGATCACAAAAGGAATAGTCATAAATGCAAGGAAGGAAAATAATTATGAGTGAAGATAAAATACCGTATTTTTTTTCGTGCATTTAGTGTGTCAGCAAATGAATTTGGGGGTCAAATATCATTTTCGTGGCATCAGGAAAATGGTCTCTTTGGGAATTGGGAAAAAGGAATAAAAACTTGGTGATAATTCAGATAAATTGAGTTATTAAGGATTTCTTAACAATTGCTCAAGATGAACAAAAATATTGATTTTAAAGGGAAATGAAAAGCATATGAAAAATAAAAACCATCCTGAACCGAATATTAGTGCATCGCGGAAAGGCGGCTCAAGCACAGGTTCTCAACGTTCTCCTGCTAATGAAATTTCAAATTTTGTAATTTTCCA
>CAYVQB010000071.1:0-3968 GCA_964453985.1 uncultured Pseudomonadota bacterium | reverse complement strand
CCAATCAACATTAACTTCATGAAGCTCAGGGTCAATATAAAAATGCTTCTTTTCAGGATTTAAACTTTTTTTGAAATCCAACCAAATTGGAAAGGTGACCTTGTTTGCAAAAATATTTGAACCCAAAGATTTATTATCATCTCTGCCAACATAAACACATGTAGTAAACTCTGGAGTTGAGCCAACAAACCACATAGAAGAAGCATTATTCGTAGCACCAGTTTTGCCTATAGATTCAGACTTAATCCAACTCCTTGGTTGACCTAACAAAAGATGCGCACGCTTAATCCTATAAGAAAGGGCGTTTACCATTTTAGAATTGAGATTAGAATCTAAAACAGTTTTTCTAAAAATATCATTTTCCCATAACCTTGTTCCCCATTCATCCCTAACCCATTCAACTAGCGTAGGCTTAACATATACACCACAATTTGCAAAAACATTAAATGCAGCTGCCATTTGTTCAACAGTCGCCTGTGCTGTGCCTAACGCACTTGAAGGATACTCATTTAGTTCTTGAGTAATTCCAAACTCTCTTGCAAGATTCAAAACTTTTTGTGCACCAATATATAAAAACAATTTTATAGCAATAATATTATTAGATAGCACCAAAGCCCGTAACAATGTCATTTGGCCATCAAAGCTCCGGGTCCAATTCCTTGGTTTATAAGTCTGCCCATTGGGCATCTGAATCTCTAAAGGTTCATCAACCATAACATCATACATATTCAAACCATTTTGTACGGCACAAGTATATAAGATAGGCTTGAACGCAGAACCCACCTGCCTAGAGGCTTGAAAGGTTCTGTTATACTGTGATTCTTTAAAATCATAACCCCCAACAGATGCCCTAATTTTACCCGTTGAACTCTCCAAAGAAATCATGCCACCGTTTAATTTTTTATCTAAAGAGATTCTTATATCTTTAATTTTTTTACAAAATATATTCTCTGCCAACCCCTGTAGATTTTTATTTATAGTTGTTTTTATTTTAAGACCTTTTTTATACAAAGTGTCTTTACCCCATCTATCTTCAGCCCAAGTTCTTATCCATTCCTGAAGGTATAATCGCACAGGGTTGCCAGCTATATGATCTTTTACTTCAAGCTCAGAATATACAGCATTCTTATAGTCAATATCTGAAATAAAATTAAGATTCAACATACTTTTTAAAATTATATTTCTTCTTTTTTTTGAACCTTCAACAGAATTCAAGGGGGAATAAAAACGTGCAGACTTTGCAACAGCAGCCAATGTTGCAGCCTGATCAAGAGTTATATCACTAACAGATTTATTCCAAAATCGATTACATGCAGCCTGTACACCATAGATACTTCTACCAAAATACATGTTGTTTAAATAGAGTTCTAATATTTGTTCTTTAGTAAATTGACGCTCAATCTGAAACGATAAAAAGATTTCGTATATTTTACGCAAGATGGTTCTATCGTAAGATAAAAACAATCCTCGTGCTAATTGTTGAGTAATAGTACTTGCACCTTGCACATATCTTCTGTGATAAAGATTAACCAAAAAGGACCTTAATATGCCCTTGAAAGATATTCCTGAGTGGGTAAAAAAATTTCTATCTTCTGCTGCAAGAAATGCTTTAATTAAAACGTCTGGTAATTTCTCGAAAGTTATAGGTTCACGTTTATCGTATTGAAACCTAAAAAGTTCATCTCCATGCTCATCTAAAACTATTGAGGGTTTTCCAGGGTCATCGTACTCCATACGGCCGAAGTCTACCCAATCTTTTTCAAACAAAAAAAAGAAGGTTCCTAGGAAAAAGGATACAAAAATTATTATTACAAAAAAGATTCTTCGCCAGAACACAAAAGATTTCCTAAGCAAAACAAAAAAGGCCTTATAAAACCCATTTCTAAAATTTATTATTTCTTGTATAATCTTAACTGTTGTATAAATATATGCAAAATATAAACTAGTTGTCTGTTTAATTTCAAAATAACATTTTATAGGAGTTTTTGTATGGAACTATTACAATATCTGTCACTTTTTATTGGGGTTGCCGCTCTTGGCATCATCTTGGTAGCGATTTTATTTAAAAAAATCACAACCATTAAAAAAAGTGATAAAAAAGCAGCACACATAGCAGAGCTAATACGTCTTGGAGCTATGACTTTCTTAAGAAAAGAGTATTCGATTTTGGCAGGGGTTATTGCAGTAGTCTTTACAGCACTTTTCATATTCACAAGCTTGATTGCAGCAAGTGCCTACTTAAGTGGAGCACTATTCTCTATGCTCGCAGGTTACATCGGTATGCGCGCAGCAACACGTGCAAACGAGGCTACAACAATGGCTGCAAAAAATGAAGGTGAACGCGCAGCATTCTTAACAGCACTTTTTGGTGGTTCTGTAATGGGTTTTGTTGTTGCAAGTTTAGGTCTATTTGGCTTGGGTGTAATTTTCTACTTATTCGTAGGTAGCAAGACTCTTGATTTCATTCAGATTCTAACCTGTTTTGGTTTAGGAGCTAGTTCCATTGCTCTATTTGCTCGTGTTGGTGGCGGTATTTTTACCAAAGCTGCTGACGTTGGAGCAGACCTTGTAGGTAAAGTTGAGATGGGCATTCCTGAAGATGATCCAAGAAACCCAGCAGTTATAGCCGACAACGTTGGTGACTGTGTTGGTGATACAGCCGGTATGGGTGCAGATATTTTTGAATCTTATGTTGGAGCAACAATTGCAAGTATCGCACTTGCTTATTCAACCTTCACAAGCCTTACATACATAGCCTTACCATTAATACTTATAACCATCGGCTTACTATCTTCTATTTTAGGTCTTGGTTCTATTTACCTATTTAAAGGTAAACTTAACAAAATGTTACACAACTCAACATATGTTGCAATCGTTGCTTTCTTAGCAGGTTCATGGGCATATGTATCATACACAGGCATTGAAACAAAACTTTTTGGTTCAATTGTTCTTGGTGCATTAGTTGGTGTTGCAATTGGTCTTGTTACTGACCACTATACAAACGGTAAACCTGTAGAAAAATTAGCAGAAACATCAAACTCTGGTGCTGCAACAAACTTAATTTTTGGTTTAGCTATCGGCTTTGAATCCGTTGTTATACCTGTTTGTTCAATCGCTGCAGTAATCTTTATTTCTTACGAATTTTTTGGTGGCCTATACGGCGTATCATTAGCAGCAGTATCAATGCTTGCAACAGTTGGTATTACAATGTCTGTTGATGCATACGGCCCAATAGCTGACAATGCTGGTGGAATCTCAGAGATGGCTGGCTTTGGACCTGGCGTTCGTAAAATTACAGATAAGCTCGATTCTCTTGGCAACATGACAGCGGCACTTGGAAAAGGTTTTGCTATCGGATCTGCTGCTCTTACAGCATTAGCACTGTTTGCTGCATTCTGTGAAAAAGCCAATATCACAAGCTTAAATCTTTTAAACCCAACAGTTATTGCTGGTTTATTTATTGGTGGTTCAATGCCATTTTTAATCTCCGCTTTAACAATGAGATCTGTTGGTAATGCTGCATGGAAAATGGTAATGGAAGTAAGACACCAATTCAAAACCATTAAAGGCTTAATGGAAGGCACAGCTGAGCCTGACTATGAACGTTGTATTGAAATTAGTACAAATGCTGCGTTAACTGAAATGCTTCTACCTGGTATCTTGACCGTTTGTGCTCCAATCGCAATTAAGTTTGGTTTTGGTTCATTTGGCAACATGGCTCTTGGTGGTTTCTTAGCTGGTGCTACACTTACCGGTGTTGTTCTTGCTTTGACCATGGCAAATGCCGGTGGTGCATGGGATAATGCAAAGAAATTTATTGAAGCTGGCAACTTCGGTGGCAAGGGCTCTGATGCTCACAAAGCCGCAGTTATTGGTGATACAGTTGGTGATCCATTTAAAGATACATCCGGACCATCTCTTAATATCTTAATTAAGTTGATGGCTATTATTTCTTTATTGCTCGCAAC
>CAYVQB010000070.1:0-4008 GCA_964453985.1 uncultured Pseudomonadota bacterium | reverse complement strand
GACAACTCTAACAATATCTCTTAACTCTAAGTAAACAGAACTATTTTGACCTTTTAATTTTATCTTGAATAATTTAGTATTATCAAATAAATTTAGAATCCTTATAACTTTTCCTATGCCAGGATTAAAGCTATACATATCCACAAATAAACTATTTACAAATTTCTCGTCTATTATTATGGGATAAATCCGCGCACTAGTATATTCAGGTCGCTTAACATAAACACGATCCCCAATGTTTATATCTGATTGCATAGATTGCAAGCTAAAAACAAGAGAAAACACCATTGAAAAAAGTTTAATTATTTTATAATTCATTGTAAATTTAACTCAAGACTTTCTAGTATTTTGTTATTAAAATTCTTAAAATCTTTTTCTATTGTCTTTTGTTGATATATAAAAAACAAATCTTTATTTCTTTTACAAATATTTACTGCATTATCATATTGATGGTCAGTATAACTAGTTTCAAGAGGTATAATCATACTCTTTTTTTTAAAAAATTCTAACTCAAATATAGTGCCCGCACCAGCACGTGATACCACTAAATCAGCTATTAAATAATAATCTTTTATATTCTGATCATAACTAAAAATTATTACTGGAACCTGTAAATCTTTATAAAAAGAACACCAATCTGTTTTATCATTTATACCAGTCTGATGGATAACCTGGATTTTATTAATAATATCTTTATTCGCGGTAAGCCAGGTCTTTAAAAGCTTGTTTAGATATAAAGACCCTTTAGAACCACCAAGCAAGAATATAGTCTTTTTATTTTTACAAAAATTTATTTTATTTAAAATAGATTCTTTGTTATAAAGCCTATCGTGTTGTGTAAATCTAATTGGATAATCACACGTAATACATTTTTTATCATGAATACCAAAAAATCTCTTTGTTCCATCAAAAACAATAAAAATATTTTCAGCAAACTTTTGTAACGCTTTTATGGCTTTACCTGGCACATAATTAAGCTCGTACAAATCAATTTTTGTTTTAAATATTTTAGATAAAATAGAAATAGGCACACAAATATATCCGCCAGTACTTATAATCTTTATGGGTCTATATTTACTTAGATAATAAAAACTTTTTACAAAAGTTAGAAAGAGTAAATAAAAGAATTTAGGATAAAGCCAAAGCTTTTTACCCGGCATATTATCCAGCTTTAAATAAACAGTTTCATATAAAAGATTATTATTTTTTAAGATATTTTTTTCAAGCTTACTAGGACTAGAAAAGAATAAGATTTTGCCGTCCGGGTGCGCATTCTTCCAATCTTTGCCAAGCTGTAATGCAGGCAGAATATGACCACCCGAGCCTCCGGCAACTAAAAATAAAACTTTTGACTTATCTGTCATAGCTTACTTTTGGCCAAATTCAAATGCTCTTTTATAACTTGATCTTTAGGATCTATGTTTAGAGCTTTTGTAAGAGTGCTAACAGCATCACCATACTTACCCAACTTATATAATACATAACCCTTGGTATCTAAAAAGTATGAACACTCAGGAGTGGATTGTAAAGCAAGGTTAGCCAAATTTAATGCCTTATCTAAATTCTTATCTTGTTGTGCATAATAATAGGCTAGTAAATTATAAGCGCCAGGATAAACGCCCAAACATTTTATTGAATCCTGCAAAGTACTTTCTATATTGTCTTCCTGCTTTGTTGTAAATAAGATATGAGCTTTCTGGAACAATACTCTAGATCTTAATCTATCATCTTTAATCAAAGAAATTATATTGTCACAATATTTTAGAGCCTGGTTATAATTATTTTTTTCTAAATATAAATCAGCAAGAACAGCTAAAATTGGAACACTTTTCTTATCTTTTGTAATAACATTTTCAAAAAGGTTTATTATTTTATCATTACTAATACCAACACGTCTTAATAATAATACAAAATGAACAATAGCAGGATCTTCTGGAGCACTTTGCAACCAGTCTTGAAGAAACTGTAGTGCTTCATCTTTTTTACCTTGGCCCAACAAAATATCGATGTTTAAAAGCTTTGCCCTTTTTAAATCTGGCATGGCTTTCAAAGCTTTATCTACAGCTATTTTGGCTTTATTATAATTACGAGCCTTCCATTCAGTTAACGCCAAAGTATAATTATACATAGGATTATCAACATCCATGTTTCTTAAAACATCAGCAGCTTCCTTAAAGCGATCTTGCGAAAATAATAGTTGTGCTAACTGCTTTTCAACACCAAGATCATGCCCAAAAATATCTAAGTAATTTTTGTAACCAGCGATTGCATCATTAACTTTTCCCATTTGCTCTTCAATTAGAGCTTTTAACAACCAACTTCTTTCAAATTTAGGATAGATTTTTAAACTTCTTGTTATAGCTTGTAAAGCCATTTGATGCATATGCATTTGCATATAAACTTTTGATTTCAGAAAATAAAAAAGGAAATGTCTTGATCTTAATGAAGGCTTTTTTAGGCATTCATCTATAAACTCTAATGCTTTTGCAAGCTGCATATTCTTAATGTAAGAAACGGCCCTATAGTAAGCTATCTGCTCATTAGCAGGATACTTATCAATTAATTCCTGCAACAACTCTTCTGCCTCTTGATTCCGATTAGTCTCTAAATATGCATTGGCTAAAATAAATTGCAACTCCCATGAATCTTTAAAAAACTCTTTGATTTTATCCTTTAAAGCTATGATCTTGTCAAACTGTCCAACATTAAAATAAAGTCTAATCTTTTCATTATAAGCATATCCAGGAGAACCATTAGACATCTTACCAAGTGTTTGTAAAGCTTCAGTTTTTTTGTTTATCATATGCTGATGAGTACCCTTAAGATATAAATATCTATCTTGTATCTTCTGTTCAGTACTATCGTCAAGATTGCTAAGCTCTATTTCATGATCATCTTGATTTAAATAAATATTACTTGTTAAAAAAAGAAATAAAAATAAAACCAAAAAGTTTATTTTCTTATCAAAAGACATATTACTCCCCTTTACATCTAAAACAAAATTCTTTTAACGACTTTTTTAATTCCTCGTCTTTAATCCTAGAAAGAGTCCGACTTTCAAACTGAGTCAAACAGGTTCTTCTAAAAACTTTGTGCTTATTAGTAAAAGCTTTTTTCGGCTTGTCATTTTTGTTTTTAAAAACCACTGTCTTGAATCTAATATCTTTTATATACTCTTTACCTAAAAAAGAGTTAATTCTATTTTTTACAATATCTGATAATAAAAAAAGCTCTTGGGCCCACGCAGGATGTATAACCCCTATTACTAAAAGTTTATTTTCTATTCGCTCTATCCTTGCCTTGTCCCTAAGGTTTCCAATTATGGCACCCCAGTTTTCAAATAGCTTAACTTTCCAGACATGTGCTGGAGATACGAGATCATTTAAAAAATTAGCGAGTTGCTCAGCCATAATAATTACCTAAATTTGATTAGACTTACACAAGAATTATACTTAATATTAGTTAAATCAGTAAATTAAATCTATAAATACCCCCCAGGGTACATTTGCTAAAGGGTTATTATGACAAATAAACTACCATCTGAGAAGAAGCTATCTTTTTTAAAAAATAAAGCTTTAAACTTGAGAATAGACTCAATAAGAGCAACAACAGCAAGTAAATCAGGGCATCCAACATCTTGTCTTTCTGCTGCAGATATTATTTCTACAATCTTTTTTAATTTCTTAAAATATGATTTAAAAAATCCTAAAAATCCTAATAACGATAGGTTTATTTTATCAAAGGGCCACGCCATTCCAGTAGTATACGCAGCATGGAAACAACTAGGTGTAATATCAGATGACCAACTTTTAACCTTAAGAAAATTTGATTCCGTACTTGAAGGACACCCAACTCCAAGATTTGCATATAATGAAGCCGCTACCGGGTCCCTAGGACAAGGTCTTGGCATTGGCGTTGGCATGGCACTAAATGCAAAACAAGAAAACCTAGACTATAAAACTTTTGTAATGATGGGTGATGGAGAAATTGCTGAAGGCTCTATTTGGG
>CAYVQB010000069.1:1431-4033 GCA_964453985.1 uncultured Pseudomonadota bacterium | reverse complement strand
CTTTTGTGCGGTACTTTCCAGCATTCAGACATGCTAGATCAAGTGTGTCAGATTTTCGATGTAATTCCCGATTTTAACCTGAATGTCATGAAACATGGTCAGGACCTTTTTTATTTAAATACTGTTATTCTCGAAAAAACAAAAGAAGTTTATAAGCAAACAGATCCTGCCCTTGTTCTAGTTCACGGTGACACAACAACAACAATGGCTGCAGCAATGGCTGCCTTTTATTTGCATATACCAATTGGTCATGTGGAGGCTGGCTTGCGTACCGGAAATATGCAGTCGCCATTTCCTGAGGAGATGAATAGGCGAGTTGTTGGTCAGATAGCAGACTATCATTTTGCTCCAACGGCTTTCTCTGCTGCTAATCTTTTATCTGAAGGAGTAAAAAGAGAGCGAGTTTATTGTACTGGAAATACGATAGTAGACGCATTATTACAGATGAAAGATAAGATTAGTAAAAATGAAATATTGATAGATGAAAAAATTAAATCTCTTATGCAGGCTTGCAAAGAAAAAAAACAAAAAACAATGTTGTTGACTGCTCACAGAAGAGAGTCTTTTGATGGAGGTCTTTTAAGGATTTTTGGTGCTATCAAAAAGTTTGCTCAAGCGCATAGTGATGTTTTTATTTTTTATCCAGTGCATCCAAATCCAAATGTTTTATCTGCGGTAAAAGAATCTGGAATTGAATCTGTAAAAAACATTTATACCTGTGATCCATTATTTTATAAAGAATTAGTTTATTTATTGTTAAATGTAGATTTTGTTGCAACAGATTCTGGTGGGATTCAAGAAGAGGCGGTAAGTCTGGGTAAAAAGGTTTTAGTCTTGAGGGATATTACAGAACGTTGGGAAGGTGTTTGGGATGGTTCGGAAAAACTTGTAGGAACTGATCCGGAATTAATTTTGACGGGACTAGATGAATTTTATAGCCTGGATCAGACGGATAATGAAATGTCGACTGTTTACGGTGACGGACATACTTGTAGGAGAATAGTAAATATTATTAAAAGTGAGCTAAAGTTAACAATTTAAAAGGGATTTGGTAATGAAGCTAGTATCAATTGTTGGTTTAGGTTATATAGGTTTACCAACTGCAATCCTTGCAGCTCAGTCTGGGTATAAAGTTTCTGGTTTTGATATAAATAAAGACAGAGTTGAGAAGATTAATTTGGGTGATCCTACTATTATTGAGCCGGGAATTAATCAACGTCTTTATGCTGTGCTCGGTAATAAAAGCTTTCAGGCTACATGTGAGCTACAGGAAGCAGATTGTTTTGTTATAGCTGTTCCTACACCATTTAAAGATAGTTCTAAAAAAGCAGATTTAAGTTATGTTTTTGATGCTGGAAAGAATATTGCTAGAAAATTAAAGCATGGAAACCTTGTTATTTTAGAGTCTACAGTTCCGGTTGGAACTACCGTAAAGCTTGCTCAGTTATTACAGCAAGAATCGGGTTTAAAATTAGGCTTAGATTTTTGTGTTGCACATTGTCCAGAACGAGTATTACCAGGTAGGATTTTTCAGGAGCTGGTAGAGAATGATAGAGTGATAGGTGGGACATGTTATCATGCAAGTGATCTTGCCAAAAATTTTTATTCAAAATTTACCAAAGGAAAGCTTTATTTAACTAATGATAAGACGGCTGAAATGGTAAAGCTAGTTGAAAATAGTTCTCGAGATATTCAAATAGCTCTTGCAAACAGCATTGATATGATGTGTAGTAAGGCTGGTATTAGTTCTAATGAAGTTATCGAGTTTGCAAATAAACATCCCCGTGTAAATATTTTAAAGCCAAGTTGTGGTGTTGGGGGTCATTGTATTGCCGTTGATCCTTGGTTTTTAATAGAAGGATTTAGAGCAGAATCTAAATTATTAAGGCAAGCCAGAGATATAAATGATAAAAAACCATATATTGTTTTAGATTCTGTTTTTAGCAGAATTAAACTTCTTAAAAAGCAGGGAGTTACTAATCCTAGAATCTCAGTTTTAGGTTTAACTTTTAAGCCTGATGTTGATGATTTGCGGGAGTCTCCTGCCCTAAAGATAGCTCTGGAATTAAATAAGGTATCTGATTTGGCAGTGTGTGAGCCAAATATAAAAGAAAGCCAATTAAAGTCTATTGGCTTTGATAATATTATGACAATGCCTGAGAGTGTGGAGTGGGCAGATATTGTATTAATTTTAGTTGCGCATTCAGAGTTTATGGCTATCAAAAAGTTAGATCTAAAAGACAAAGATATTATAGATAGTTGTGGATTATTATATGCCATTGATAAGGCTAAATTTAATATATTTGTTCAGGGCGCAAAAAAATTAGAATGTGAAATATAAATATTAAGTGAGAGTTATGATGAATCAGTTATTTTTACATAAAGGTAAAGTTGGCCTACAAGAAGTCCCAATGCCTCAATTTTCTAGTAAGCAGATATTGGTCCAAGTTTATTACTCATTTGTTAGTAGTGGAACAGAATCTGCAACAATTAAAAATTCTTCGCAATCCATTTTGAAAAAGTTTTCTTCCGATACCATTGGTAATAGTAAAAAAATTATAGGTGCCATAAAAGAAAATGGTATTTATGGAACTAAGGCTTT
>CAYVQB010000069.1:0-1331 GCA_964453985.1 uncultured Pseudomonadota bacterium | reverse complement strand
GGTTTAGGGCTTATTGGTCAACTTTCTGTACAGCTTGCAAAGCTTGCAGGGTGCCAAGTTTTTGGGGTAGATTTGCAGCAAGATCGTTTAGAGGTAGCAAATAATTTTGGAGCGGATTATGTTTATGATCCCACATCGGTTGATCTTAAAAAAGAGATAGATTTTGCAACTTCTCATTACGGTGTAGACGTTACCATTATCACTGCGGCTTCTCAATCTGGCCAGGTTATTCAACAAGCAATGGAGATCACAAGAAGAAAAGGGCGTGTTGTCTTGGTTGGAGATGTAAAGTTAGATTTTGATCGTGATCCTTTTTATTCAAAAGAGATAGATTTTCTAATATCATGTTCTTATGGTCCTGGTCGTTATGATGCGTCTTATGAAAAAGATGGTATAGATTATCCTCATTCATATGTACGTTGGACACAAAATCGTAATATGGAGCTCTTTGTTAGTTTAATTAAAGATAATAAAATTAATGTAGCGCCATTGGTTAGCCAAGAATTTGAGATTCAAGAAGTAGATAAGGCCTATCAACATTTAAAAAAGAGAAACCTGTTGGGTGTAGTTTTATCTTATGATAAAAACAAACGAGATCGGTTCCTAAAAGAGCTAGATACTCTTTTAAGTGTCACGGGTGACGAAGCTCATGTCGTTGATTACAAGGCTCGTGGTTCAGTTCTAAAGATAGCTTTTATTGGGGCTGGTGGTTTTGCAAAAGTTAAATTGTTACCAATATTATCTAAAAATGATGATGTAGATATACACACTATAGTTGATACTGATTCTACAAATTTAATTAATACGGGTCGTATTTATGGTGCAAAGCGTGCGATAAATGATTATAAAAAAGTTGTTTTTGATGATGATATTAATATGGTTGTTATTGCAACACCGCATTACAATCACATGAGCCAAGCTTTAGATTGTTTGCGAGCAGGTAAAGCTGTTTTTGTAGAAAAGCCTGCCGGCATTAATTTGGAGCAGCTTAAAAGTTTGGAAAACTTTTTTGAAATTAATAAAAATAGTTTTTACTGTGTAGACTTTAATCGATCATTTGCTCCTTTTAATCTTTCCATAAAAGAATGTCTAAAAAAAAGAACAAGCCCTCTAATTATAAATTATCGTATGAATGCTGGATTTATTCCAAAAGATCATTGGGTGCAATCTGAGCTTCATGGTGGCAGGATTATTGGAGAGGCTTGTCATATCTTTGAATTATTTTCTTTTTTAACCGATGCAAGGCCTATAAGTATATCTGTTGAGTCTTTAAATCATACAAGGGATGATTTTGTTTCCAATGATAATATTGTTGTGCAACTTAGCATGAG
>CAYVQB010000068.1:0-4280 GCA_964453985.1 uncultured Pseudomonadota bacterium | reverse complement strand
AACCTATAATCTACCTGAATTACCTTTGAAACCCGAATTGATAACATCAATTCTTAAATTTATAAACGATAAATAAAAAAAGCATAACTTTTTGGTGCTATGAAATAAAAATCACTTAACAAATCAATCCATCTGACCCTCTCACTTTCGATCCAGACAGGTGCTTGTTCTCAGCCACATTGTAGAATATATCTTCTTTATAGCCAACATAACGTACTTGGACAATACGTCATCTTGTCAAATCAATAAAAATTTGCTATGTTTTGTAATGATGAATCGAGGAAATATTTCCATATGTTAATTGTTATGTATAATATGAAATATATAGGTTTATCACTCTTTATTATAGGTCTCACATTGTTGGGTATTTCTTACACGATGGAACCCTATATAAATGAACAACAATACACAGAAAAATACATGTCAATTGATAGAGAGTCTCTCGGTCGAGAAGCTTCCTTCGAACAATTTCACTCATTGCGAGAATCATATCTTACGAATAAATATAAAATCGAAGACTATGGTTACACTTTTGTCATTTTGGGATTGTTTATATCAGCGTCTGTATGGAAAGGATGGAGATCATTTAGAGCGCCTAAAAATAAATGGGCCGTGGTTTTGTGTGGGCTCACTGCGGCGTTAACTACAGTGGCTGCCTATGTTGGTAGACTCTTTTTGGAGTTCAATAGAGGGAGCTACCCACACTGGGCAGATTCACTAGGCATTCCATTAATGGGGGTGCCGGTTATGGCGTTACTGCTTTTAGGTTGGGTGGGAATTAATCTTTTGGGAATTAAAAATAATTATGTAAATGGTGCAAATATCAGTCGTATGGGTTTAAAGAAATTAAACGTGTGGTATATGGTTCTAGCTATATTGACTATGGCAATCACTTTACTTTGTGTGATTGACGGTGATTTTTTATTAATAGGTCCGGGGATATTGTGGTTATATTTTTATGTAGCAATATTGGCTGGACGAAAAGCAGCTAACCAGGCGTTGCACACGGACTCGCTACCGCTCGCCGGTGAGCGCTAACAATTATAGCAAAAAATGAAAAATATTTTATTGACATTTATATGTTTAATTTTGATATCCGGATGTATTCAAGAGAAAACCGTAAAGAATGAGAATAAACTCGCATTCAAAGGGATTGAGCTTAACTCTTGGCATCCTGCAAGTGGGCAATGGCATTTCAGCCTCCTTCCTGGAACTAATCGAAGAAAGACTATTACTGAAATAACGGATCCTAGAACACAGATAGTTGGTGTTGAAAATTTAAAGAAAGCCTTACGCAAATTTACTATTGGAGAAAATGTGTTTTGGGTTAATTATGCAAAAGAGCCTGTACCTAAAAATATAATTGAAAATTTAAAAAAATACTCAAAAAGGATAAAAATAAAATTGGAAAAACTATAACAAGGCAATCCAGCGGATTTTGCCTGCGGCCAAACCTTTATAGGTAAAAAATGCCAGAATTATATCAAGAACTTGAAAATTGGTTTAAGGAGAGGCCTGCATGGTTGCAGGAATCAGCACGACTTCTCATAAAAAAAACCAGGATTTTAGATGAAGATATCTCTACATTTATATTACTTTGCCAGCAAGAAGCAAATGGAGAAAGTGTTCAGGTAGAATCAATTAAGAGGGAACAACTCACATTTGGCGAATCCAAAGAAATCATTAGGATAGCGGAGATCAAAGAAATAAAGGGTGTTAATTCATTAGCTCCTAGAAGCCCACTCAATTTAGGTGATGAAAATTTATCAATAATTTACGGAGGAAATGGGACGGGAAAATCAGGATATGCTAGGACATTGAAAAATATTTGTGGGGCAAAAAATCCAGGGAAACTTCTTGGTAACATTTATGAAGAAGATGATATTGATATTGAATGTAAATTGCAAATTGATAGAAATGGTAAAAGAGAAGATGTTGAATGGAAACCTGAAATAGGTGTTGTTAAAAATTTATCAAGTGTTGAAATATTTGATGCTGAATGTGCGGATGTTTATGCAACAAAAGAGAATGAAACAGCATATGAACCATACATTATGCGATTATTTAGTCGCATAATTGGTGTTTGTGAATTAGTATCTACGGAGCTCGACTTAAAAATAACTGCCTTGCCATCCTCTAAGCCTTTATTGCCAGTTGAATATAATGAAACGGAAGGTGGGATTTGGTACTCCAAGCTAAATTCGAATACAAAAGAATCCGAAATTGAAACACATTGTAGCTGGTCAGATGCATTAGAAAAAACGCTCAAAGATTCAATAGAAAGGTTAACGGCAACAAATCCAACAGAACTTGCTCAGACAGCCAGAAGGATCAAGAAAAACATTGACAACTTAATACTGAAAATAAACAGCATATCGAAATTAATAGATAAAGTCTCATGTGAAAATATTATAAATCAAAAAAGTGAGGCTGCTAGGAAGAGGAAAAGTGTGGATAAGGAAGCACAATTAGTTTTTGAAGATTCATCATTGAATGGTGTTGGTCAAGAAACATGGAAAGCAATGTGGACTGCCGCAAAAAAGTATTCAACAGAAGTTGCTTATATAGAAAAAGAATTTCCCTATTTAGCTGAAGATGCATTGTGTCTTTTATGTCAGCAGCCGCTAGATACCAAAGCGAAAGAACGGTTCAAAAAATTTGAAACATTTGTAAAAAGCTCACTAGAAAGTGAAGCTAAATTGGCTGAAGTAAATTATCAAAAATCACTGAACGCATTGCCATCCATTCCTTCAATAGAAGATATTCAAAATACCTTGGATGCCTGTGGGATTGTGGATGAGCAGAATAGATTGAAATTAGCGATTTTATTTGAAGAAATAAGAAAGAGGTGTGAGTGGCTAAAAGAAGCAGAAAAAATAGAAGACATGCCCTTAATTAAAATTTTTGAGTATAAAGAATCTTTAAGTAAATTGTCAAAACTTCAAGAAGAACGAGCTATAAAATTTGATGCAGACGCAAAAGGTCAAAATAGGGAAAAGCTTCAAAAAGAATCCAAAAAATTACAAACGCAGAAATGGCTGTCAGAACAAAAAGAGGCTATCTATAATGAAATAAGTAGACTGAAAACAATCGTGCTTTTAAAAAATGCAAAGAAGCTAACAAACACTCAATCTCTTTCAACAAAAAAATCTTCTATAGCAGAAGTAGTTTTATCAGCAGAGTACTTAACGAGGTTCAAAGAAGAGCTAAATAAATTAGGGGCAAAACACATTAATGTAGAAATAATCAAAACAAGAACTTCCCATGGAAAAGTCTATCACCAATTGGTGATTACAAATATGAAAAAATCTGCCAATTTGCAGGAAGTACTTAGTCAAGGTGAATATAGAATAGTTTCCTTAGCTGCCTTTTTAGCGGATGCTTGTGGCAGAACAGATAGTTCACCGTTCATTTTTGATGACCCAGTATCATCGTTGGATCAAGAATATGAGGAAAAGCTTGTAGAAAGATTAGTGGACTTATCAAAAACACGGCAAGTAATTGTATTCACTCATCGTCTTTCTTTGCTTTCAATGCTAACAGATGTAAGTACTAAATCTGGCATATCACCTGTTGAAATATGCTTACGCTCTGAGCCGTGGGGGAATGGTGAGCCTAGTGAGACTTCTTTTTTTGCTAAAAAGCCTGATAGAGCTTTGAATAATTTAAAAGATAATCGTCTTGCTATCGCAAAAAAAGTTTATCTCGAAAAAGGGCAACAAGAGTATGATTGTTTAGCAAAAGGTATTTGTAGTGATTTTAGAATATTAGTTGAAAGTGCAATTGAAAACATTTTATTAGATGAAGTTATTCTCCGATTTAGGAGGAGTATTGTTACTAAAGGAAAAATTGAAAAACTTTCTAAAATTAAATTAAATGATTGTCAAATTCTTGATAATATGATGACAAAATATTCAAAATATGAACACTCCCAATCGTCAGAAACACCAGTGGAGTTGCCTAAGGCTACCGAAATAGAAGAGGACATTACTAAAATAACGGATTGGATAAAAGAATTTAAAAACAGAAATTAATATTGTATTTAAATTGTACTGATAAAAATAGCTGTAGAACAAATCGCTTCAAGCAATCGCAACCCGCCGCCAAATGGCGTCGGCCTACTCTGCCTGAGCTCAAATGTTTAATTTTACCCATCTTTCCCCTCGATATTAGGTTTTATAAGGTTCTCAATATTGTTCAAACTTTTTCACCAAACTGGGGTCCTAGACATAGAACCGCCATAATGTTGAGCTTAACATTATGGCGGTAATGTTAAGAGT
>CAYVQB010000067.1:0-4298 GCA_964453985.1 uncultured Pseudomonadota bacterium | reverse complement strand
ACGCATCGTATTTCCACAGTATTCACAATATCTCATTCTGTATCCTCTTTATCATTTAGTAATGCTCTATGGTGTTTCAAAAAAGAACTGTATTGTTTACTTAGTATTCTATCCATCTTAACTTTGTATAAGTTTAAGTTACGTGGAATATTTCTCTTACCTAACATCCTACTGTTATCTAATCTAAGTAATGAAAAGCATTTAGCACACACTGGCTCACCTCTGATGTAACACACAGCTCTCTTTTTATTACATCCTTCACATATTCCAAGTCCCATTATGTCATAGCCTCCGTTTTAGGTGCAGTAGAACCGTACATTGACTCTAATTCTTCATTTAATATACCAAGACGTTCTAATTCTGTTGCACCGAGCTCACCATCTCTATTGGCTAGAATTTTGACTTCCCAGTTGAAACCTTTAGTGTTTTTAATCAGCTTAATATATTCTCTTTGTTCTGGAATATTATTATCAGCGTATCTATCATCTGCCATAATATATTGTACTGATTACTTTATATAAACCTATCTTACTACTTATGTGTGACAATCGCGTTTAAAATTGCGTCTAAATATATAGAAAAAATAAAAAAATAAAAAAAAATTGAAAGCAAAAAAATAGGGGCATAAAAAATAAAAAAGAAAAGACAAAAAAAAAAGAGAAAGAAATAAAATTACTTCTTTTTGTGATGAGATTTCTTAGCAGTTTTCTTAACTACTTTCTTAACAGGTTGTAACTTCTTAACTTCACTTTCTAAATCTATTACCTTATCTATTATATCTCCAAGAAGTTCTATTGATTTAAACAATCTTTTTAATAGTCTATCTTGATTTTCTCCAAAGGTCATAGTTACATCTGTAATTCTACCATTAAGTTTATACACTTCAGCTCTAATCTCTCGCTTTGTGAAATCATATACCTGTTTTTGTGTTGCGTATTTTGACATTATTTTTTACCCCCTTTTCCATTATTATTAGTTTTTTTCATGTTTTTACCTTTTTTACGAACCTCTTTTGGAACAATAATTGGAACATTTTTAGCTTTAGTATCGTATTCTTTTAGATAAGGTATGATATATTTATTGTAATGTGTTCCGTCAAACACTACTACATCTCCTTTCTGTATATTTAAAACACTACTTCCCAGCTCGTTATTTTTATAACTTAAAACTATTCTCTTTACTTTACTTCCATTAATGAAATCCCCTAAGGTACATTTCTTAAACATAATAACATCTAACTTGTTTGCTATAAACTTCTTAATGTTTTCAGGTAAAGCACATATCACTAATACATTATTGTTATGAAAGATAAGTCTTAATGTTTTCTCAATCATCTTCTTCTCTTTACGATTATCTAAATCCCACATTGACATAACCTCATCTAATACTATAATACTATTCTCTATTGTTTCTAACTCTTGAACAGAAAATATCTCTTGACTTCCTTTGATAGTTCTCCTTAATCCATAGGTTACCAACTTAAACTTAGTTGCTTTCTTTAACTCGGTGATGAGGTAATACAAAAGATTACTCTTAGCACTATTCACATCTCCAACTATACCTATGAACTTAGGCTTGTTAAATAAATTTATTAATTGTTTCTCCATATTTTACCTCAGTTTGATGTCTTTCAAAATCTTCTATAACTAATCCTCTTAGGTATCCTGATAACTTAGCAAATCTATGGTCTTTTCTTCTATTGGGATACAATTCATTTAATCTTTTATCTACAAACTCTGCTTGTTCTTCTGTCATATCAATATCCCCATGACCTGTTTTAACTGATAGTTCTGTATCAAATTTCATAGCACCCATTGGTATTCTATGGACTTCCTCACTTTGATTATGACATACTCTACACAAATCCATACCTTTACCAAACACACTATTACAAGCCTTACCACAACCTCTACATATTGATTTATATTTACTTCTCATTAAGTTCTTCCTCTATCAACATGAAATCTCCCCATGATAGTTTAGGATTAATCTTACTCATCTTCATAAACTTTTTAATAAGTTTTTCATTCTCAACACTCTCTATAAAATTATTATACTCTGGAGATGAAACAACTAATCTTTTAATGAAATCATTAGCACTACTCTCAGGCATAAGATAACTTTTGTAATCATCATAAAGTTTCTTAACTTCTTCATTGATTGATAGTGATTTTTGATTTACCATTTTATTTTTTTCTTGATTTTCTTAACTCTACTATTATGTTATGGTGTCGTTCTGTTTCTCCCTCTGCTTGTTTCCTTTGTAACTTTCTAACTTCTTTCTCGTTTAACTCTTTGTGTTTTATTGTTTTCATTATCATATTATTCTCCAAACTCATTAAATGTATCTAATTCAACAGAGCAATTATCACATAGGTATTTATTGTCGTCGCTGATAGCATAATCATCTTCAACATCTAAGTCTATTTGTTTCCCACATATTTCACAATTTACTATGCTCATTCTACCACCTCTAAGTTATCCCAAAATACATTCTCTGTTGTTGTATTCTCTCTACCAAAGCTATCTTCTAAGTTAGCAAATGCCTCTTCCTCATCTCTTCCCTCTACTTCAAATTCCATATCTATTTTTAATATCATATTACCAACTTGCCCCATACAATATTTCAAATTTAGTAAAGTCAGTTCCTGTTAATACATTCTCTAATATCTCTAATGTATGTTCTAAGTCTTGAAAGTAATCATTATCATATTCTAAGCTACCAAAGAAAGAACCACTACTTGTTGGTAATAAATCTTCTGCTTTATCATGGTCAGTTAAAACTACTTTACAGGTATGGTGTAAATCTTCTAACTGCTCTTGTGTTATAACATAATCCTCACAATTCTCAATACCACCTATAAGATTATCAAAATATTTATGAATTTGATTTACTTTTCTCCAATACCCAACCTCTTTATGTCCTACATATTCTCCGTCGTCGTTGTTCTCAGTTTCTCCTATCTTTCTTACGCACAAATACATATCTAATCCGATTTTTTATTCACTTTCAACATTTTTTTGTTTCTCCATATTTTTCATATTATAGTATATACATTTCTCTTTATATACTTATCTTTAACTATTAAGTTATAACAGAGAGGGGTTTTACCCCCTCTATGCTCTTATAGGTTTTGTATTTAAACAAATTTAAAGTGAAGCTTCCAAATTCTTCATATCGTATTCTTCTCTATTATCTTTAACATTCTTAATACTCGCTTTTACTTGTTTAATCATTAATTCAAACTCTCTAACCACATTATGACAAACCTTTAATCCACAATCCAAACATCTTCTATCCCATGTAGTTCCAAATGCTATACTACCTTTTCCTAAGATTTTACCACAACCTCTACATTTACACTGTTGTCTAATTCTTTTTGTAGTTATAACAGCTTTATCAGTTCCAAACATATTACAACTACCATTCCAACCAATTATTCCGATTTTCTTCTTTTCTCCATATTTAATTAAAGTTCTTCTATTGATATTAAGAGTTTTTCATCTTCTATACAATCTTTAAACTTTATCTCCATTCTTTTTAGTTTTGTTTTCATTCTCTTAAATCTTGTCAATTCTCTCTTAATACCTAAGATTTCTCTATCAAGAAAAACTTGACTACATTCTCTACAAACATTTCTTTTCCAATTAGTTCCAAACTTTGACCAAATCCATAATCTCGGCACACCTTTACCTATTCTTTTCCCACATGACCAACAATGACTATTATTAGACTTGGCTTGTTCTAAATATCCAATATTACTATGTATCATCTTATAATTTCATTAGTGTAATTTTAGCTTGTATAATCTCCAATTCATCTTTACGCAATTTAAATAAATCATAACGACTTTCTATAACCCCATGATACATAGTTACACTTATGCTTTCATTTTCACTATGAAAATTCATATTGTTTAAATTTTTTCCTCTCAAATTTGCTTGATAAGACCAATATTCTTCTAATGTCTTATGGTGAGTTCCTTTTTCCTCTCCAAGAGTTTTAAATTTACCAACATAATAGCTATGTGGTCTCATTCTCCATTTCCATAGATATATCTCTCCTTTCTTCATGCTCTTTATATTTATTATTCTCATAGGTTTTCCTCAGCTAATATTATATTTATTTGCTTTACATCTTCTTTACTATTTATTTTATGTAAATTACTATCTTCTCCATTACATAATTTTTCACTTCTTGTTATAAATTTCCTGTTTTCCTCATTATAAACATATAAATAACCAAAATCATTTTTATTTTTAAACATTTATACAGCAAATTGGAATTTATTAAATAA
>CAYVQB010000066.1:0-4420 GCA_964453985.1 uncultured Pseudomonadota bacterium | reverse complement strand
AATATTTATCATTTTTAATAATAAATAAATATTCTTTATTATTATTCTTATTTTCTTTTCCTGTAACTTTATAACTGTGATGTTTTTCAATAAC
The DNA here is from genome assembly GCA_964453985.1 of uncultured Pseudomonadota bacterium. GTDB lineage: Bacteria > Babelota > Babeliae > Babelales > UASB340 > CAYVQB01. The sequence continues at coordinate 4,326 of CAYVQB010000066.1, read as the reverse complement.
TTCTATATTTTTAGAATATTTACTAATTATACACAGCAGTTCATCTTTTGTTTGATATGAATTATTATTATAACTTAAAAACCAATATTTATAATTAGATAAGCTAGAAAATAATTTATCAAATAGCAATAACGATGATCTTTTATCTATGAAATTATTTTCAAAGGGTTTAAGTTTTTGTGATTTGATATATTCATCCATAGGTCCATAAAACCCGAAATAATTATTCATAGTTCCTGTATATGGAGGATCAAGATAGATAATATCTGCTTTTACTTTCTTTAATAAAAAAAACACATCTTTATTATATGACTTATTACCTTTCTCATTGTCAAAAATGGCATTATTATAATCGCTCAAATTTTCTAAAAAATGCTCTTTAAAAGATTTATTATGATATGCCCTTTTTCTTTTGTATTTTTTATAACTATATTCTTCATCTCTTAATTGTTTTATTTTCTCCCAATTGATGGTAAATCTAGAATATGGCATCTTCCTAATCATAGCCCTTCTTAAAAGAGTCAGAGCAATAGACTTTTTATATTCTGATGACAATGTTTCTATTTTTTTTCTATATAAATCTAACTCCATACATTCTTTTGGAAAAAAGAAAACATTTGAATAGTTTTTATACATAAAGCCCTTAAATGGTTTACCTGAAAAAATAATTTTGATATCCTCTTTTGTTAATATTTCTTGATTATTTTCAATAAGAGATTTAGAAAGTAAGTAATTTACATTTAAAATATCGTTGCTTATAACTTTGAACCCTCTTTTTTTTGCTTCATAACTAATAGAGCTACCACCAGAAAAAGCATCAAAAATTGAACTTGTATCTTTTGAAAAATGATCACAAATCCAACTAGCTATTTTCTCTTTATTCCCTATGAAATTAACTTTTGGAAGTTTATTTTCAAATTTGATCCGATTATTTTCCACTTTTTGAGCTTGATTTGAAATCATTTTTTTAAGGCTATTTGCTATTGCTTCTGCCATAAGCGGAGGAATAGCATTTCCAACTTGTTGTTGTTGAGATATAGATGTGCTTTTAAATATAAAACTATCTGGGAAAGATTGTAATCTTGCTAATTCTCTTACAGTCAATGCTCTATTTTGAGAATAGTGGAAAACTTTTCTCATATCTCCTGTTATAGTTATTGCAGGTTTATTGCTGTTATATCTTATATATTTTCTTACATCTCCCGATTTTGGTCTTATTTTTAATGGTATTTCTGTTCTATCTCCTCCGTTTGAAATATAGCTCATTTTCTTGAGCATTTGTTCGGTATGATTCATTGCTATATGATTTGGTATACTGGACTCTTCTCCTGATTTCAAATTCGGTAAATCACTTAAAAACTCTTCAACTATTTTATGTTTTTTAACAGTTGGGGGAAATATCAATTCATTAGTTATTTTTGAACCTATAAAAATAACTCTTTTTCTTACTTGTGGGACACCATAATCAGCTGAATTTAGAATTTTGCATTCTACAGCATATCCAATATTATTAAATTTTGAGATAATTTCTCTTTTTGTTCTTCCATTGTTATGTGTATATAAACGAGCCACATTCTCCATTACAAAATAATTTGGTTGTACAACATTAACAACCCTTATAAATTCCTTAAATAGATGATTTCTTGGGTCATCAATAAATTTTCTTCCTATGTTTCCAGCAATACTAAATCCTTGACATGGAGGACCTCCAATAATAACATCTATCTTTCCTTTACTAATGAATTTTTCAATTTCTTTATCTGTAAATTCATTTATATCTTTTTCTATTAATTTATGATTTGGAAAATTTGCTTTATACGTTTCGCAAAAGTTTTTTTCAATATCTAATGAAAAAATATTGTTAAATTCTGCATTATCAAATCCAAGCGAAAATCCACCAGCCCCACAAAATAAGTCAATATAGGTTGGCTTATCACTAACATTGTTTTTTCTCTCTCTATTTGGTTCATAAACAGTCTTTTCAATCTCTAAATAATCAAAAAAATTCATTTGCTTTCCGTCAGCTACATAATCAAAATTTTCATCTTGTGTTTTTAGCTTTTCGTAAAAACTATAATGACCATTTTTGGAGACGATAATAAAATCAATAACAGGTATTCCCATTATTTCTCCTGCCTGTGCTATTTTCCCGACAATTTGATTATCTTTTTCACTTGGTAAAAAATCGCCTGACGGGTGATTATGAATTAAAATAACACTAGCAGCGTTTAATTCTGTTGCGGGATAAAATATTTCTCTTGGATGAAGCAAGGCTTTATCTAATAATCCTACACTGACAACTTCCTTTTTAAGTAGAACATTTCTTGCGTTGAGGTATAAACAAACCAAATGTTCTTTCTTTTTGTCTTTTAAATCATAAGTAATGGATAAAACATCTTGAGAATTTTTAATAATAATTTCGTTTGTTTTCTCGTCTTGATAAAAGCGTTTTACCAAAGAAATTGCAGAAACGATTTGCAAAGCTTTGGCTTGTCCAATTCCAGAAATTTTTAATAAATCATCAACAGTTATATTTAAAAAGTTTTTACCAAATTTTTTTATTATATTTTCTGAAAGCTGTTTAACATTTTTGCCCTTTATCCCGCTACCTAAAAGAATCGCCAAAAGATCACTTTTAGAAAGAGCATCTGACCCTTTTTTGAGAAATCTTTCTCTCGGTCGATCAATCTTTGGTATATCTTTAATTTTTGTCATAATTTAATTCTTTTCATTATAAAACTCTCCAAGCTTAAAAGCAAATGCACATTCCCTACAAGAAAAAAGGGCGGAGGCAAGCACCGCCCCTACAAGAAAACTATGGATTCCAATGTCAAGCAGGAGAATGACAAAAAGATTGCGCAATAATTTGAAGAAGGATTTTAGGGAGATGTCATGCATTTGACTTGATTTATGAAAAATGATAGTTTCTGCCCAATGAGTTATTCTTTAACAAAAAAAACATTTCGGATTTTGTTTGTCCCTTGTATCTTATTTGGATTTTTCCTTTTGCCATTGCACGCTGATGCGCCCTCTTTTGTAAATCATACCGTAAGAAGCGGAGAATCATTACATAAAATTGCTAAGAAATACCTCCCCCTGAGCGACTTCTATTCATTATCTTCTTTTGTTAAGGAAATAAAAAAGATTAATAATGTTAATCAAACAAGTCTTAAGATAAATAAAAAACTTAAAATTCCTATTGTCAGAACAAAGCCTGTCAAGGCAAAAACAGTCACAAAAGACAAATCTTTTAATGCCAAAGGAATATACATAACAGGCAATACAGCAGGAACAGAAAGCATTTTGACGTTAGCGAAAAAACTGAAATCGCTTGGAGGAAACACCATAGTTTTTGACGTGAAAGATGTTGATGGCGTAGTAACATATAAAAGCTCTGTATCACTCGCAAAGGAAATAGGTGCTACCAGAAAATCCCAAATAAAAGACATAAGTAAAATGATATATCTTTTGCATAGAGATGGAATACATGTTGTGGCAAGAATTGCGCTTTTTTGTGATGAGATTTTGGCTAAAAATCGACCTGATTTAGCTGTGCAAAGCAAGTCGCGTGCTGGTGTGTGGAAACAAAAGGGGAAGATTCGATGGGTGGACCCTTCTCTTGAAATTGTCCAGAAATATAATCTTGACCTTGTCACGGAGCTATGCGATTTGGGGGTGGATGAGATTCAGTTTGATTATCTCAGATTTCCTGCAATGGGGAATGTCAAGAATGCAAAGTATTCATTTGATGAAGCAAAGACAGAGAAGCACGCGATAATAACAAGTTTTCTGAAAAGAGCCTATGAATTAACACGCAGAAAGAAAGTTTTATTATCTATAGATGTTTATGCAATTACGGCATGGCAACGAAAGGAAGATGAGGAAATCACAGGTCAGAGGATTCGGGATCTTGCAAAATATGCTGATATAATAAGCCCCATGCTATATCCATCTCATTTCTACGGCAGGTTTGAAGGCAAAAAGAATCCTGCAGACCATCCATACTATTTTATTTCACAAGGTTGTAAAAAAACCGGAATTGCTACAGAAAAAACAGGCGTTATTATAAGGCCATGGCTTCAGGCATTCCCTTATAAAGTAACCCGCTCTAAGTGGAATAAAGACTACATTCTTGAACAGATAAGAGCTGCTAAAGAAACCGGAGCATGCGGCTGGCTATTATGGAGCGCAAGCAATAACTATAAAGTTTCGTGGCAGGCGTTAAAGTCTCCTTGACTGATCAAACAAACTTGAGGGACTTTCGTATAAGTTCTTCTATCTTTATCTCTTCTTTTGTCTCAGACAGCACCCTGTCAACAGCTCTTT
>CAYVQB010000065.1:0-4591 GCA_964453985.1 uncultured Pseudomonadota bacterium | reverse complement strand
TTGCGTTGGAGTTTTTTGTGAAAAATTATTAAGAGAATCATATGGTGATTCTATAGATGTAGATTTAGATCTTTTGGTTGGAAAGGTTTATGATTTTATTGATCAAAGAGTTGATTCGCAAACACATAAAATTCCTGTAAATAAATTTTTAGCTCATAACATTGAAGAGCTTTTGAAAGAATTGGGATTTAATAATATAAATAAAGATTTTACGAATAGTGTTTTAGAGGAATCTTTTAAACGCGTAAATACTCGTCCGCATCATATAGATTTGAATACAAGGTGTGATAAGATTATTTCTGTGATAGCAGCTGTGCTTGTTATAGGAGTTTTTATTTATGCTCTTGCTTCAGGTATAAGAGGAATAAGAGGGGGTTATGAAACAAATCCAAACGGCTTTGGAGGAAGCCATCCTGATTTTACAAGAAATTATTAAAATTAACTTGCAGGTATCTTTTTAGCATGAACTTGTTGGTGTGTCTGGTTTGGTAAATCATATGGGGATTCTTTGTAATTTTCCGTAAAATCTTGCTTTTTATACATCTTTATCTTTATAATATGTATTAAGCTGTCATTTTTTGCCAGTTTCATACATAAAATTAGGAGTAAGTATGGGGAAAACTTTGCGAGATTTAATTGAAGAGTGGCCAAAGTGTTTTATTGAAGATGCTGATTTAGCGATGTTTATGGATAAGACAAGCGATGCCCGTTATTCATTAGTAAAAAGGGCTCTCAAGGCAGGATTGTTAATTCGTATCAGGAGGGGGTTATATCTTATTGCAACAAAATCAAAGCCGTTGTTCGTGCAAGAGTTTGAGTTGGCCATTATTATTTATGGCCCTTCGTTTGTTAGTTTGGAGTCTGCTCTTTCATATCATGGTTGGATTCCTGAAGGAGTTTATACAACTACTTGTGTGAGTATAAAACGAGCAAAAGAGTTCAAAACTCCAATTGGTATATTTAGTTATAAACGAGTTCCAGAAGATCAGTTTTATACTGGTGTTGATCGTATTAAGAATGAAAAGAGTGTTTTTTTTGTTGCTACCCCATGGAGAGCGCTTGCTGATTTTATTTATACAAGACGCAAGTCATGGAAGAGTCTTGCTGAGCTTGAGGCAGATCTTAGGATTGATAGAGAAACTCTTATTAATAGTGATCAAAAAATGCTTAAGCTGTTAGCAGAAAATTATCCAAGTTGTCGTGTACGGGAAAATTTAAAAAGATTTTTTAAAGAGATTACCAAAGTTTTGAAGGGGCAAGTATGAGCATAAAAATTATAGAAGATCGATTAAAGGAATATGCTCCAATTTCACCACGAGATGAGTTGAATGCTCTTAAAGAAATTATTCAAGAGATTGCATTATGCGCTTTAGCTCGGGCTAATTTTTTTAATAAAGCAGCTTTTCAGGGTGGTTCCTGTTTGCGAATTGTTCATGGACTTAATAGATTTTCAGAGGATTTAGATTTTATTTTGTTTGAGTCAGATAACACATTTGCTTGGGAGCCTTTTTTAAGGTCTCTGCAGTTAGAGTTTAAACTCTATAGTCTTGAGTTTGATGTGATTGATAGATCAAAGGCAGATAGAGCTGTTAAAATGGCTTTTTTGAAAGAAAGTTCTTTTGGAAAGGTATTTGTCTTTGCTCATCCCCGAGGACTTTCAGATAAACAAACAATTAAGATTAAGCTAGAAGTTGATACTAACCCGCCTGCAGGGTCAGAATTTGAAAAGCATTTTATCGATTTTCCATATGCCTTTTCAATTGTTTCACAAGATTTGCCAAGTTTATTTGCAGGCAAATGTCATGCTTTATTATGTAGGCCATTTGTAAAGGGTCGAGATTGGTTTGATTTTGTCTGGTATATTTCTAAAAAAGTTGTTCCTAATTATGCCCATTTAACACAAGCCATTAATCAAGAAGGGCCATGGAAAAAACAAAATATAACAGTTACAAAAAATTGGCTACTTGAGGCTTTGACTGAAAAAATAGAAAAAATAGACTGGGAAGATGCAAGGCGTGATGCCCAAAACTTTTTACGAGGACCTGAACGTGAAAGTCTTAATGTTTGGGGTACTGATTTTTTTCTTGCTATGGTCAAAAAACTCTCTTAAGGAAGACTTAAAAAAAGGGCACCGAAATTTCGATGCCCGATTTAATATTGAATTGAGCTGGCCTATCTTTGTCTGAATTTTTTATCTGAACAAGTCAAAAGACAGCTCTATTTCGTTTTTTAATACTTAAGCAGCTTGTATTTTACGGTCTAATACTCTTTGTGCATCTTGTAAGATCTCTGTATCAAAGCCGCCTTGTTCTAGGAGATCAATCGCTATTTCTTGATTGGAGATTCCTTTTTCAAGTTTGTAAGTAGGAATGATTTTGCCTTTAGGTCCTCTGTCAACAGAGACTTTAAGATTCTCAATGGCACCGTTAGTATCCTTTTGTAAATCGGTAAGTATTTTGTAGTGAGTTGCTATAACTGCCATATTATTTGTATATGTAGCAAGTTTTTTAGCAACACCATAAGCAGCAGCCATACCTTCACGAGGATTTGTTCCTGTAAAAATTTCATCCATAATCACAAAACTAAATTCAGTTGGGCTTAGAGCTTTGATTGCATTAAGTAAGTCTTGTGCTCTATGTATTTCAGCTTGGAATAATGATTCTTTACCAATAGAGTCTGCGATATTTAGATATGAATTGATCAAAGTGAAAGGTGTAATTGTCATGCTTTGTGCAGGAACAATACCAAGTGTTTGTGCCAAGATAACAGCTATTATTGTTGCCTTGAGTGCTGTTGATTTACCGCCTTTGTTTGGTCCTGTTAGAACTACATTTTGTGCTTGGGTCTGACCATTGCATGTACCAAGTTCAAAGTTGTTAGTGACTACATTTTCTGGATCAAGAATTGGATGCCAGAAGTTGTTAATATTAACATATGGTTTGTCTTGTTGGACATAATCAGCAAAACAGAAACGTGCGGTTGGATTGTTTTCTGTTTTTTTATAAAGTTTGGCAATAGAAAGATATGCGTCTAGTTTTCCAAGTGTTTCTAGAGATGCAATAAATTTATTTTTAATTAAAGGCAATTGCTTGTAGGCTGCAAGAGCTTTTCCTTTACTACATGTTGCTGACTCTGTATTTGTATTTAAATTAAATAGTTTTGCAAAACTAGCAACATTAATATCTTTTGATGATCCTAGATTTGTTGTTATTAATGCGTCATTATCTAAAACCGGATAATCTTTTACAAGGTTTTGTATTCCGTTTAATGCATTAACAAAGGTTCCGACATTAATCATTTTGTTTTGAATTTTGGTCATAATGCTGTTATTTAACTTGCATGTTTTAACCGTGTCAACTATTTGATATGCTAATATTCCTTTGCCAACGAACCACATAGTTACTAAAAAAGCTGTAGCGCCTTTGCTTAAACCCCACTTGCTTATGGTTTGGTAATAATTATATGGATTAACTCCATCTAAGATTGACTGTCCAAATGATTTAATAAAACCAGTATTATCTTTGATGTCTATAGCTTTAAGCATCATAGGTTTTAAATATATTGCTTGTAAAAATGCCCCTAATATGTTGGATTGTAAAAACAAAAGAGTTGGTTTGCCTATCAGGTTGCCTACTGCATTAACTCCCATAACTCCAGGCTTGGTATTGAGGTTCTTGAGGCATCCGGTTTTAAAGTATACTTGATTAAAGTAAGAGTCTGTTGTGGTATCAAGTTCTTTCCAAAACCAAATAAAATCTTTTTCTACATTTTTAATAGTTTCAAGTTTTTTATCAAGAGCTTGAAAGAGAGATTCATCTGCAAGGAGTGTTTGAACAATTGCTTGTCGTTGCTGTAATATTTCTATGTTTGTGGTTGGTTGATACAAGATTTTTTGTAGTTGAATTTTACCAACAACTGTTTGTGTATTATCTAAGCTAGCAAAAAGGTGTTGTTCTGGTGTTTCCTTACTCCCACAATATACCTCTAAATCATATGCGATATTGTCTGCAAGTGATGGTTGCACAGAATCACCGGCTTGTTGTGATGCAAAAACATTATAAAAAAGCTTTAATGATTCAATATCACCAAGCGGTGGCATTTTAACTAGGCCAAGGTTTTTAATATTTTGTTGATCAATTTTTATTTTGCTATTTTCTGCGAGAATATTTTTTGCATTTTCCTGTTCAGCAAGATCCTGTTGTGCTAATGATGGTAAATGGTATTTTGCTAGTTGAGTATAGCTATTGACAGTTTGTTCTTTATTGGCATTTGTTACTTCTGAAGCTGTTGCACAGACAATGTTGCCAGTAAAAAAGAAAAGAAGAAATGCTGATACTATATGTTTATGTTTTTTGAAGATGTGTGAAAAATTATTTGTCATGCTTGTGTTTCCCTACGATAAAATAATGAAAATTGTCCCTGATTGTCCCTAAATTAAAATTACCTGTCTATTTAATATTATGGCAGGTTTTGTGCCGATTTCAAGTACGAAACCTGCTGTGCTTGGTTAAATTCTATTTGGAGAGCATATGCTATTTTAATGTTTACTTAATGCTCTCTGAATCCAGTCAATTGCCTTTGGATTAAAAAA
>CAYVQB010000064.1:0-4834 GCA_964453985.1 uncultured Pseudomonadota bacterium | reverse complement strand
TGTTTTTTCTAAATTACTTTTAATTTCTTTATAGCTTCTTCTTTTATTGAATATATTCTTGATTGGGCTTGTTATATAACTTGTTACTGTTATCACTGGATAGGTTAGGGTGCTTGCCCAGTTTTCTATAAAGCTTTTGTTAAAAAAGAAGATTCTGTTTGTTAGAAATATTGTTAATAAAAGCAGGCTTATTATAAAAATTATTCTTTTTATTATTTTAGGTGCCATCGTTTAGGGTTGCCTTTTTTTGTAAGCATTAGATATAAGCTTTCTTTGCCTTTTTTCAACTTTAATAACATTTTTTAAAGCTAGCAAGAAGACTTGAGGGATTTTGTCCATAAGTGCAGCGTTAAGGTAAGCTTGTCTTTCTTTTGGATCCTGTAAGTTGTTAATTAATTTTTTTTGATAATCTTTAAATCTTTTTTTCATGTTACAGCTGTTTTTTTCTGATATTGAATATTTTAATATAATGCAATTTTATAAAACTTAGCACAAAATAAATAGTCTTTTTGAAAAAGTTGATAAATTAATTAAGATATAGATTAACTTAGATTTATAAATTTTGGAGATTTAAATTTCTTAAAAGGAGAGAGATGAATTTGTTTTGCAAGAAAAATCTTTTAAAGGTTTTATTAATTCTTAGCTTTTTTTCAAGTCTAAATTCTTATACAAACAAAACCTATCTGCGCCCACTTGATAGCGATTTTTTAAGACCTACTAAGACTACATTTGCTGAGTTTGCTGCCGAGCAGTATGACGCTGAAGATCTTGATATTAAACATAATTTGGGTGTTTCTGGCTTTGGCTTTTGGTCTACTAATGGTGAGGCTATTGGTAGGTATTTTGGGGTTAATGAAAAGAACAACGTGGTTGTTAGTGGTGAAAGCAATGACATGGATGTTTTTCATGGATATTTAATTCACTTACCTGGGGTTACTAACGGGGAAACCAAGGTCAACCTAAATTCAAAAACGCAGTATTTAGGAGTGAATTTGTTGGCTGTTTGTGATTTGTCTCGTCTTATAGAAAACCTTTATTTCAAGCTAACTTTGCCTTTCATGCAAGTAAAAAATAAACCAAATGCAAGTTTTAGTAGTTCTGATTATGAAGAAGATGAAGATTCTGGTGTTATAAAAAAGTATTTAAATGGAGAATATGAAAATTTAGAATCTGCTTCAGGTCGAGAACAGGAAGCGTTAAGGTATTCAAAAATTAATGGAGAAAAATCCAAGGTTAGTTTTGCTGATATGGATATTTCTTTGGGGTACGCTATTTGGGACTCGAACGTTGATAATGTATTTTTGAAGTTAGGTTTAATAGTTCCTTTAGGGAATAAGCCAAAGGGCGAATATTTATTTGAACCTGTTTGTGGAAATGGTGGAAGTTGGGGTGTAGATTTTGGTGGTAATGGTTACATTAATATCTTTGAAAAAGGGTGTGGGAATTTAAATTTTCTTTTTGACCTAAACTATAAATATTTATTTGGTAATAGTCAGACAAGAATTCTTTCTGTAAAGGGCGCAAATTGGGGGCAGTTTTATTTGCTTGGTAAAAAAGGGACAACTGATCCGTTGATTCCCGCCGCAAACTTATTAACAAAAAGAGTTAGTGTTTCTTCTTTGAGTCAACTAGATTGTGATTTGAGTTTTTCATATAATTTTAATAATTTAGATCTGAATTTAGGATTGGGTGCTTTATTTCGTGAAGAGGAAAAAATAAAATTAAAAGACAGTATTATTGAAGATACCTATGCTGTATCCGATCCTACTTATGATTTTGATAATGATTTTGATACAAATGATATTGCTTCTGGATTTGGTTATAATTGGTTGAATGATAAAAGCATTGATCTAAATGCTAGTCGATCAGAACAGGTATTTACATATAAGATTTACGCCGGATTAAGATATATTTTAGATTTTTGGGACAATGGTTTTTTTGTTGATTTTAAATTAGGGGGAGCGTATCATTTTGCTCCCCGCAATAGCAATTTCAGAGGTTACGCTCTGGATTTAGGTTTAAATGTCTATTTTTAGTTGTGAGTTTGTAGGTGCGTTTGTAAAAACGTTGTAATTATTTGTAATACATTTTCTAATTCATTTACTACGGTAGCTTTTTCTTGGATGTTTTGTTTCATACTATTTTGTGCTTCAGCTATGTATTGACATATTTGGTGGAATTTTTGTTTTTTTATTTCAACAGATCCATCTAACCTTAAATATTCTTCTATTGATGAAGCAATCGGGAGAGTATTGTTTCTTAAAGATAAGTTTTCTGTTTGAGACTGTTGATTATATTCTATAAGAGCTGTTAATAAAGTTTGTAAGGCAGGTTTATTTGCCTGTGATATACATGAAGCGTAGTTGTTTGTATTAGTTGAGTTTCCTGTTAACCCTAGCCTTTCTTCTATATATCTTTTAAAATTTTCTAAGTCGTCTAAATCTTGCGGACGTGCGGTTTCTTGTAACGCGATTTTTAAATTTTCTAAAGAGTCTAATAATTCACCTATTGTTGGATTGTTGAATAGTGCAAGTGGTGCTTGAGTTATATAAAGATTGTATTTCTCTTTGATTAAACGAAAAAATACGTTTTCAAGCCTGAAATTTTTTTGTTTGTTTCCAAGATTAGATAATTTTTTTTCTCTTAATAACGGAATAGAATTTTTTATTGTATTTGTTATAGCCTGAATTTTATTGTCCAAAGAGCTATTTCTATTTTCTAAAACAGGGCTTAATTGTGATAAAAATATCTTATTTATTTCTAAAGGTAAGTTGATTGCACCTAAGTTGTTAATAGTAAATAGTATTACGGGAAATAAAATTGTAATTAATTTTTTATTTATTTTTATCATTATAATAACCTCTCTGGAAAATTTTGGGCAGGTAGAAGTTAAACACTTCTACCTGCTTGTGATCTATTTATCTTTAACTTTTTTTAAAAAAAGAACTTAGTTTACTCAAAAAGCTTGTTGCTTCAGGAACTTGTTGTTCTACGATTTTAAGCTGGTTTATGTCTTGTTGTAGACTTGTTGTTTCATCTTTTAACTGTTGTGGTTTATTTCGTGTTATTGTGGCAATTTGAGCAACTCTTGTTTTTACTATAGCTAGAAGGGCTTCTTTTTCTTGAGAGAGTTCTTCTTTTTTAGTTTCTCCGTAGCCTATTTCTAATAAAGCTTGAGCCATTTTACCTGCGGTTGCTATTCCGAAGCCTTGCTTCTTCAAGGCTTGAGATTTTTCTTTGAGGGTTTGTATTTGTTGATTTTTCCCAAAGCTTTGTAAAAATTGACCTAAAACATAAGCATTTTGTATTTCAGTATCTTGTTTAAGTATTATTTGAGTGTTGTCTTTAGTGTTATCGTGAGTTTGTTTTATTTCAAATGTTGTTGATGGATCAGTAAATTCAAACTCTTCTTCCATTGCATTTATGTTTAAACTGAAAAGTGTTGTAAATGCTGCTAAAACGAAAATGTTTTTTGTTTTCAATATTTTCTTCATAATATTATTCCTTCTTTATTTGTTATTTATTTAACTTCTTCTATTTTAATTTCACTATTTTTTATGTATGGGTCAGGAAGTATTTTCATAGATACTTCTTTATTTTTTTTGTAAAGTTTAATTATTCCTCTTACTATTAGATTTCCTGTTGTACTAATAATAAGTGTACCGCCCAATATGATTAAATTTCCTGTAGATGTCGGGTTTGTTGAATTTTGACTTAACCATGAAAAAACTTTAGAGAGAGCGACTGCTGGTACCGTGTAAGTTACTGTTCTAGAAAAAAACCAATCTTTCCATGTATATTTTTTTTCTAGGATCACTTTTTGGGGTCCTGTTGATTTGTATTCTTGTGTTTCTAAGGTTGGCAATTTAAATTCAAATTGGGATCCAAAATTAAATTCATTAAGTTTTGTGTTTAATTTTTCTATGCTTGTTTTTATCGTGGTATCTATTATTTCTGGGTTGAGATCTAAAGTAAGTTCGTTTGAAGTATTATTTGTTTGATTTTTTCTTGAACTATAACCATTAAAAACTACATCTATATCTTGAATAATTTGTGTGTCAGAATCTTGAGCATAAGATATACTAACTTTTGCTCCAGATATAGAACTTAAAAAAGCAGATATAGGATCTGTTCCTTTAAAATCAAGCCTTTCAAGCCTATAATGTTTTACATAGTTAGAGATTCTTCCCATTAATTGTAAGTTTTGTGTAATGCCATGAATTATTTCTTTTGTTACTCCTATAATTAGTTGATATAATTCGTCTGGCTTACTAATTTTGTTTGCTCCGTAAAAGACTTCTTTAATTTGTAATTCTGCAAGTAAAGTTTCCTTAAAGAAGTTTTGTAAGCCTGTTGTTAACTTGCCTGTAATTTTAATGTTTGTGGAGCTAAATATATTTTTTTCTGTAAGCTTATTGCTGATTTTACCACTTGTGTTTAAGACTTGTAGTCCTGTATCTATTTTATTTGTTTCCATGGCAAAAATTTTACTATTTGTTGTTAAGCTTAAGGTTGCCAAGGCAATTGAGACTATTTTTATAAAATTTTTCTTCATAATTTCTCCTATTGACTCCAGATGATTTTGGCTACGCTTTGGCATCCGTTGGCAAAAGCGCCAATTTTACCTACCATATTGTCACCAGGCGTTATGTTTATGCCTAGAGTTTGTGTACATGTTGGTTGTGGTATATATGTTGGGGCTTCTGATGTTGCATTATTAAATTGTTGCCAATATGAATGTGCATCTTGATTTGCACCAATAAGTTGTTCTTGAGTTTGAGAAAGTTGTGTTTCTAGTTGTTTGACTTGCACTTGGTGCTCTTGTTTTAAACCT
>CAYVQB010000063.1:0-4856 GCA_964453985.1 uncultured Pseudomonadota bacterium | reverse complement strand
ACTAAATTAGAAGAGAACAGGTATGACAAACTTGAAAACAAATTTATCAAACGAAGTAAGAGTACGTTTTGCGCCATCCCCAACTGGGCACCTACACATTGGTAGTGTAAGGACTGCTATGTTTAATTGGTTGTATGCTAGGCATACTGGTGGCAAGTATTTAGTACGAGTTGAAGATACTGATTTGCAAAGGTCGAAAAAAGAGTATCTAGATTCACAGCTGGACTCTTTGAAATGGTTAAATTTATCGTCTGATGAGCCTATTGTTTATCAAATGACACGAGTTGGTGAACATAAAAAAATTATTAAAGAACTTTTGGATAAAGGTTTAGCTTATCCATGTTTTTGTGATCCTGTTAGTTTGCAGGATAGACAGGTTGAGTTAAGTTCGTCTGGTAAGCGTGGTGGATATGATGGGACTTGCAGAGATAAAGCTTATTCTGAGCAAGATTTACAAAAACCGCACGCAATAAGATTCAAAATTCCAAAAGATCTAAAAACTATAGAATTTGACGATGCTATTAGGGGCAAAATAAAAGTTGATATTGATCAGCTTGATGATTTTGTGATTATGCGTCAAGATGGCACGCCAACATATAATTTTGTAGTAGTTGTAGATGATATTTTTATGAAGATTTCTCATGTTATAAGAGGTGAGGATCATATATCAAATACACCTAAACAAATATTGATTTACAATGCTTTAGGAGTACAGGCTCCAGTATTTGCTCATCTACCATTAATTCTAGGTCAATCTGGTAACAGGCTTAGTAAGAGAGATGCTGCAGTTAGCGTACAAGAGTATAAAGACAAGGGTTTTTTAGCTGATGCATTATTTAATTACCTTGTTCGTTTAGGCTGGTCGCATGGTGATCAAGAGATATTTACTAAAGAAGAAATTATAGAATTCTTTGAATTAAAGGATGTAGGCAAAAAGGGCGCAATCTTTGACCCAAAGAAATTGGAGTGGTTGAACGGAGTTTATTTAAGAAATTTAGATTTAGATAAGTTTTTTGAAGCTATTAATAATATAGATACAAATTTATCTAAAGAGTTACAAAAATTATGGACAGGTGAGCAATTAAAAGAGCTTTTCGAGCAATACAAACAAAGAGCAGTTTTTGTTTTAGATATTGCACAAGATATGATTAGCCTAGCTCATAATCCAAAGAGTTTGAATTTAGATTTAATTGCTAAATGGAAGACAGATAAAACAAAAGATCTATTAAAAGAGTTTGCGCAAGAGCTTTTAAAGTTAAAGACTTTGAATCATGAAGCACTTGTAGCAATGGCAAAAGATCTTTGTAAGAAGTTTGATAGTAAATTGGTGGCGTTGGCTCAACCGTTGAGATTGGCATTAACAGGTAAAATTGTAAGTCCAGGTGTTTTCGAACTCATTGGTCTTATAGGAAAAGAAAAAGCTATAGAGAGAATAAGCTTTTTAGTGGAGTGTTTATCATGAAAATAGGAATAATTTTTCCAGGCCAAGGTGCGCAGTTTTTGGGCATGGGTAAGGAATTTTACGATAGTGAACGTATTGTTCAAGAGTTATTTGAAGAAGCTTCAAGTTGCTTGGACCAGAACTTTGTTCGTTTATGTTTTGCCTCGTCAGATAAAGAATTACGAGAAACCGTAAACGCTCAAACATCTATTTTTCTGGTAGCAACAGCTATCTTTAATATTCTGAATAAAAAATATAATATAACTCCTGATCTTGTTGCTGGACATAGTTCTGGCGAATACGCTGCGATTTATGCCGCAGGTGGAATGAATTTCCCTGATGCTTTATATCTTCTGAAAAAACGAGCAGCTTTTATGCAAGAAGCCACGATTAATCAAGATGGTGGGATGCTTGCTGTGATAGGTATGGAGCAAGAAGAGTTAGAAGCGATTTGTGAAAAATATAACAATTCTGAAAGCGATAAACATGTTGCTCAGGTTGTTAACTATAATTCTAAAAATCAATTTGTTGTTTCTGGTACTACTCCTGAACTTGAAGGCATTAAGTTTGAGGTCAAGAAAGCAAAGGCTAAACCGATTTCTCTTAATGTTGCAGGAGCGTTTCACTCAAGATTGATGAAAGAACCCGCAACTAACTTTAACCTCTATTTAGTAAAAGTAGATTTTAAAGATCTAAATCCAGAGACAAAGCTTGTGAATAATGTTGATGCACAAATTGTTTCTGACAAAACTCAGGTAAAAAGCTCTTTGGTAAAACAAATAAGTTCACCAGTTTTATGGTGGCAGTCTATGCAACATTTTAAAGATATGGATCTTATCTTAGAACTTGGACCATCTGGCAAGCTTGCTAAGATGCTACAAAAAGAGTGGCCTGATAAAAAAATTATGTCTATAGCTTCTCAGGATGACATGCATGATCTCTTAACCTTTTTAGATAAAAAGATTATCAAAGATGAGATGGATGGCATTGCTGATGAAGTAGAAAAAATTAAAAAACCTGCGAAAGTCTTAGAGCCTAAGATAGAGGTGACGGATAATGTTGTTGAAGCATTAAACGTTGAAGACGAAGAAGCTAGTTTGTAATGGATTTTAATAGCGAATTAGACTATATTATAGCTCGTTATAAATAAATATTACAAATAATAGCTATGAGGCCATTATATGAACTCTATCGTAACCGGGGGGTTGCAAGGGATAGGTAACGCAATTGCTCTCAAATTGCTTTCAAGAGGTGATCAAGTCTTTGTTTTTGATTATATAGATGATCAAGATCAAAGAGCTTTAAATCTAAAAAAACTAGGTATAAAGTATTTTACTGTAGATATTGCAAACCTAGATTCTATCAAAAAAGGCTTTGATTCTGTTTTTGAAATCTTACAAAAAGATAGCCTAGATATTTTAATAAATAACGCAGGAATAACCAAAGATAATTTGGCAATTCGAATGAGCCCGCAAGACTGGGATTCTGTTTTTGCAGTTAACTGTCGAGGGGCTTTTTTTTGTTGCCAAAACGCTATAAAACGCATGATGAGACAACAAAAGAGCTATATCATTAATATGGGCTCGATTGTAGGGTTATCTGGCAATGCTGGTCAAGCTAATTACGCTGCCAGTAAAGCAGCCTTGATCTCTATGTCAAAAAGTTTAGCACAAGAATATGGGTCCAGAAATATTCTGATCAATGCTATTGCGCCTGGCTTTATCCAAACACAAATGACAGATAAACTTTCTGAAAAAGTTAAGGATGCAATTTTGCAACGTATAAGCTTAAAACGCTTTGGTAAGCCTGAAGATGTTGCAAATCTTGTTAGCTTTTTAACCAGTGGTGATGCTGATTATATAACAGGTTCTGTTATTGATATTAATGGCGGTATGGTTTAATGTTGAAAAAAAAATAAAAGTCGCTATTATTAAAATCTTCGCATATTGTTTTTTTAGTTAGTCGGATAATCAGGAGACAGCATTCATGGCTTTTTCGAAAGATGATACACAAAATAAAGTTATCGAAATAATTTCAGAAAAATTAAATATGCCAAAAGAGAATATAGGTACTAGCGCATCATTTCAAGATTTGGGCGCAGACTCTTTGGATATAGTTGAAATGATTATGAGTTTTGAAGAAAGTTTTGGCATTGAAATTAAAGATGAAGATGCTGAAAAGATCAAAACTGTTCAAGATGCTATAGACCATATTCATGTTGCAAGAACCAAATAAAAATATGTCGCAAAAAAAAAGAGTTGTTATTACCGGAATGGGTTTAGTTACTCCTTTAGGTAATAACAAAAATACTACCTGGGATAATCTGTGTAAAGGCCGTAGCGGCCTTTCTTTTTTGGATTTTCCAAACCTAGAAGATTATAGATGTAAAGTTGCAGGAAGAGCAAAGTATGATCAATCTGATTTAGATCAAATTTTTACTCCTGCAAAGCAACGCAAGACAGACAAATTTATACAGCTTGCTGTTTTAGCTGCGCATGAGGCTATGCAAGATGCAGGCTTGAACCGTGAGTATCCTGAAAGTCGGGAACGCTTTGGGGTTAGCTTAGGGGTTGGCGTTGGTGGCATTTCTACAATAACAGATTCTGTTATTCAGATGCATGAGGGTGGTCCTAAGAAAGTTTCTCCCTTTTTGATTCCAAGAGCTATTAGTAATCAGGCTTCAGCCTGGCTTGCTATGGAATGGAATTTACAGGGCGGCATTAATGCTATTGTAAATGCATGTTCTTCCAGTGGAGACTCTGTGGGGCATTCTTTTAGGATGATCAGAGATGGTTATGCTGATTTTATGCTAACGGGTGGCACTGAAAGTTGTGTTACACCTCTTTCTATTGCTGCATTTGGGAATATGAGGTCTTTATCTAGTTGGCAGGGTGAGCCTGAAAAGGCCAGTCGTCCATTTGATATAGATCGCTCTGGTTTTGTGATGGGTGAAGGTGCGGGAATCTTGATTTTAGAGAATATGGAGCACGCTTTAAAACGCGGTGCGCCTATTTATGCAGAAGTTGCTGGTTATGCTTCAACTTGTGATGCTTATCATATTACTGCTATGCATCCTGAAGGCAGAGGTGCTTGTAGGGCTATAGAGATTGCGCTACAAGACGCTAAAATTAATAAAACGGATATTGGGTATGTTAATGCCCATGGTACATCTACGAAGATGAATGATATTGTTGAAACCAAAGTCTTGAAAAAGGTATTTGGTGAGCGTGCTTTACCACAAAATCCTGGGCATTTGGCTGTTAGTAGCACTAAATCTATGACTGGACACTTGCTTGGTGCTGCTGGTGGCACAGAGATTTCTTATACTGCGCTTGCGCTCAAGAATGGAATTTTGCCTCCTACTATTAACCTTGATAATCCTGATCCTGAATGTGATCTTGATTATGTTGCTAAT
>CAYVQB010000062.1:0-5016 GCA_964453985.1 uncultured Pseudomonadota bacterium | reverse complement strand
GGGATTTTTTATAATTTCTCAAAAGAAAAATGGTTAAGCCTACAAAAAAAATAAGCTTTTATTGAGTAAAATTGTGAGGTTCTTATGAATAAATTATTTAAAAGATCACTTTTAACAATTTTAATCGCTGGTTCTTTTTTTGTTCAAAGCATCTTTGGCATGCAAGAACAAAACCAAGCTACAGGCTTTGAATTTGTTTACAATGATTTCTCTTTGTTACCAAAAGCCAGAAATACTTTGTTGGAAAGCTTTGCACCAGTTCAAGACTTTGAACAAAAAACCGAGGCAGAATTAGAAGAAACAAAGATCAACCTAGACGAATTCTACTACAAATATTTAGAACCGACAGAGCGCCTACCACGGGAAAATCAATTTTTTCATGTGATAAAAAAAGATACTGAAGTAATAGCCTTTGGTCTGTTTTATAAGTTTTCAAACAACAACCATGTGTTTTTAAATATTCTTTGCGTCCATCCAGACTTCCAGCACCAAGGGCTTGGCAGAAGGCTAGTCCTATCTATATTTGAAAAACAGGAATGTATAAATAGAATTTATTTAATTACACCTTCAGATCAAAATAATAAAAAAGCCCACTCTTTCTACGAAAAGCTGGGCGCTAGAATATATACCCTAGATTCAAGTTTCATATTTTATGAAATTACAAAAGCCAACACACCTGAAACAAACAAACAGAACTGCATTTCAAGAATTTATAGTAACATTCAAGAATTAGAAAACTCTAGAAATATACTACGTGACTATCTTATTGATAATATTAATATTGATGAAATTGATCATGTAGAAAGCAAATTAGAAGCTATGATTACCGATATCAAAACAAACTGGCAACCAAATCCACAATCTACTTTCTCTACTTTCTGGGAAACAGCAAAATTAGAAAATCGAATTATAGGTTTTGTTTTATTTCATATAACAAATAAACCTGATGAATTATATCTAGAAACCCTAGCCATAGATATCAACCAAGTAAGATTAGCTAGAGAACTAATAGACTCTGTGTTAAACAAATATCCAAAAATTAGAAGAATTAAAACCTATCAAAACAAGGGTTCTAAAAATTATAGGTACTTTAAATTTTTGGAAAGTTTGGGTTTTGTTAAAATATTTGATACACCTACAATAATTGGTTATGAGTTTATACAAGAGAATAAGATTTAAAGGGGATAAAAACTATGCAAAAAAGTTTGTTTCGTTTATTAGGGTTAAGCATATTAATACTTTTCCTTCCACATTGCACCACAAAATATCCACCCCTAAATCCATTATTTCAATCTCCTCAAGCAGTATCTCAAGAAGAAATAATCAAAATTCAGAATACATTACAGAAAGAAACCGGATGGCGATGGGTTTTACCCGAAGGCTCAACGCTTGTAAAAACTCCAAGCACAAAAGAAAACGTTATAGGTTGCAAAATAAAAGACGGACAAGCTTATGATATCTTTTTTACAGTAAAATATTTTTACAAGTTACCAAAAAGCTTATCACAGGAAAAAAAAGAACGTTTTACTTTAGTTCGTGAAGAATGGAATAACGAACAAATTCCCACATATCAATATCATTATGGAGCACATGATGCTGGCGCCTCAAATATAAAATCTCCTGAAGAAATTCAAAAGAAAGTTTTAAAGAAAAAAACTGAAAAAGAATTAATGCGTGATTTTAGTGCATTTTCTACAAAACCTACTCCCCGAAATATTTCTGTAGAAGAATGCGCACAAATTATAAAGAATAAAAAAGTTATGTTTTTAACAGGATCAGGTTTATCTTTGTCTGTAGGGATTCCAACACTACAAAAAATGAACTCTGAACTAGGAATTTCAAAAACAAAGCTAGTTGATCAGTTCGTAAAAGATGCTTTATATAACCCTGAAAAAGTTGCTAACAAAATTGCAGACATAAACAAATCTTTTATTCTTGCAAGACCAACACCTGCTCACTACGCTCTTACAAGATTGGCCTTAACTAAAAACGCACAAATCATAACAGGTAATATTGATTTTTTGCATGAAATGTCAGGCATCAAACCTTATAAAGTTGAAAAGAAGCCAGTAGAAGTCGACTGGAATCCAGAGGTAATAAAAGGTATAGAAGCAATTATCTGTATCGGCACAAGCTATGACTTTGATGCAATTTTAGGCAAATACAAAAAATTTAATTCCAATGGTATAATTATCGCAATTAACAAAGAGCAACCCCTTTATTTAAACGAAGACGACTTATTTTTACAAGGTGATATTCAAGCAATATTGCCCAATTTTTGAAACGGGTAAGCTTAATACAAAATGTAACAAAGAAAGGCAAGCATGGCTCTAAAGATTGTACCCATTATAGGCAATAGTTATATAATCTCAGGAACCCCTCGTCAACCATCTGTTGGCCTGGTTGTTAACGAAACACTAAAGACAGCAATCTTGATAGATTCTGGTATGAATAAAAGTGCCGCCAAAGACATTGACAAAGAAATTAGAACGGCAGGGCTCTCATTATCTGGAATTATAAATACTCACCATCATGCTGATCACTGCGGTGGAAATAATTTTTTCCAAAATAAATATCCCGATATAAAAATCTATGCCACAGAATATGAAAAGATTTTTATAGAAAACCACTTTTTGGTCCCTATGTACCTAAGCTCAGGATCCCAAACTTTTAGCTTTATACAAGACAATATGTTCTTGAATGCAAAGCCATCTAAAATTACAGATATAATACCATATCAAGATGATTACATTCTTGAGCTCTCAGGAATTCAATTAACAATTAAAACATTACCAGGGCATTCAGCAGGAATGATAGGTATTGGCACAACAGATAACGTGTTTTATTGTGCTGATGCATTATTTTCAGAAACTGTGTTTACTCACCATGGACTTCTGTTTCATACAAACATTGAAAACACATTAAAAACTTTAGATAAACTTACCAGCTTATCAGAACAATACCCAAATATTATTATGTATCATGGCGGCAAAGCAGATAACCCACAAGAGCTAATCAAAATAAATAAAGAGAAAATTATAGAAGTAAAAAATTTTTTGCTGAAAAAGATTTCTGAAAAAGACAAAATTTTTATTGATGACCTGGAAGCAGCAGTTATGAATGAGTATGAAAAAACAGAAAATATGTCTGTACTACAACTCTTGCTTAATAAAACAGCAATAATGGCTCTATTGACTGATCTAGAAAGAGCGAACTTAGTAAAAATTCAGGTACAAGACAACAAAATCTGTATTTCAAGGTAAATTTTGAAGCTAAATGACTATATCAATAAACTAAATCTCAACATCAAATCTATTAATAAAATTGAGCATGAAGAGACTATAAGCTCTGATGTCTATAAAATAATTACACAAGATAATACATGTTTAATTTTAAAATTTTTCTATAATCCAAGTCGCTACAGACGAGAACTTTATTATTTACAAAAATTAGAAAATCTAATACCAGTACCCAAAGTAATA
Source organism: uncultured Pseudomonadota bacterium (assembly GCA_964453985.1). Lineage (GTDB taxonomy): Bacteria > Babelota > Babeliae > Babelales > UASB340 > CAYVQB01. The sequence continues at coordinate 1,534 of CAYVQB010000062.1, read as the reverse complement.
GAAAAAATAGAACCGGAAGCAGACTTTGATGGTGCGATACTCATGGAGTGTCTAAAGGGAGAAGTTATCACCCCCTCACAATTAACACACGACATGGCATTTAAAATGGGCAAACTAATGGGCCAGCTTCATGAAACAGGCACAGATAAATATGGCGATTTGGCAAACCCTCAACAAAAAGAAACAGATCCCATACAAGAGATGCTCAATTATCTTAATGAATCTATCTCTGAATGTAATGGCGTTATCTCATCAAAACTCTTAGACAAATGCATAAACTATTTTAACGATAACATGGTAAATACTGATATCTTTGATGGACCATGTATTATTCACAGAGATTTTAAACCTGGTAACGTAATATTTTATAAAGACGAAATTCAAGGTGTTATAGACTGGGAAGGTGCCCGTTCAGGATTTGCCCAAGACGATTTTATGAGAATGGACCGCTTTATTTGGTCTAAAGATGAGTCTAGCAAAGAACCATTTCTAAAGGGCTATGCAACTATTCGAGCTGTGCCAGAACTTGAAGAGCTTCTGCCCCTACTTCGTATAAGCAAAGCTCTTGGGGCTATTGGTTTTGCAATCAAAAGAAATAGTTGGCAAACTCAAAACAAAATAATGTTTAAAGCCAATCTTAGCTTCATAAAAGACTTCTTTATCAATATATAAAAACTATTTATTTTTTTTGTTCCCGCGCCCTTTGTATAGCCTCATAATGTTCAGGATTTAATTTCTTTATAAGTGTTAGCAGATCACCCTTTATCGGCTCACGGGTTATACCATGACGACGAGCAAAATCTATAAGCTTTTGCTTAGCTTTTTCAACCTGTTCTGGCTTTTCAACCATGATCTCAAACTCACAAAAAAGCTCTAAGGCTTTATCCCCAAAGATTAAAGTATCAAAATCAAGATTAATACCTTCTTTTGTATATTGCTTTCTATGCTTTATTAAAATATATAATTCTTTATACCCAACTTCCTCTAATGCATCTTGCAAAGATCCCTGCTTTGAAAGATTAAGTTCTATACGAATTTGATCTTCATCATCAATTTCATGTTTAGCGTGAGTCTGTACAGGCTTTTTGAGCTCAAATTTTCCGTTACGTTTACGAAGCCAAAAATCCTTACAGGTTAAATCATATTCTGACGTGTCATAATATATATCGGTATCAATATATTCGCCTACAAAAGTTGCGTCTTTTAAAAGCTCTGTTTTTTGTTCAGCCGTCGGCTGACATTTGATCTCTATTTCTATCATAGAATTAGCCCCCTTAAAAATTAGCTATTCATCTAGAATATAAACAAAAACTTATAAAATCCACAATTATATTGCAGGCTTTCAACAAAACAACTTTTTGAAATAAGATACCCCACGCCTCTGCACTATAAACGCCAATATGATAGCATCCTAGATATAGAAACGCTCTTCAAAGGGGGTTAATTATTCATATAAAGAATAAACATGTATTAATAAATACAAAATACAATATGTAATAATTTTACACATATTTAACCAGCACAGCCTTTTGTG
>CAYVQB010000061.1:0-5164 GCA_964453985.1 uncultured Pseudomonadota bacterium | reverse complement strand
AGATTTTTAGGTAATATGCGGTGATATCATGCCCCTGTTCTTTTAGCAAGGCTAAGGCCACAGAGCTGTCTACACCACCTGATACTAATGCTACTATCTTCATAACACCCATTATACCTGATCTAGGAACATCTCACAATCGCTTTCATCATCATCAAAATCATCATCAAGATCCATATCACATTTATTACATGCTATATCTACAGCCAATCCTACAAACAGATCTTCAAGCTCTTGTTTAAATCTATTTAATTTCTCAGGTTCAAGATCCAAATATTTATAAATTTTAACGCCACTATCTGGATTAAGCATAATATCATTTGTGAATAAAATTCTTGCTTGAATATTATCATTATGCATAAGATCAAGTCGCTTAAAATAATTATTGATAAATCTTGAAGTATCTGCATATCTATTCTTTTCTTTATCAAATAAACCAGGTACAATATTTTGATCCCTTAAAGGAACTCCCAACCTTTGGGACATATATACACACTGATTAACTTTATCTTTTGGTATAAAGATCTGAACCAAACAACCTTGCTGAAAACCAACAAGCAATTCAAGTAATTTATTTTTATAACTATCTCTTATTTTTGCTTCTATCGTTAAATGAAACTCTTTCTCAAAAAAATCAAAAACTTCATTCAAAATATCTGTAGGCCTAGAATTAAAGCTGTCGTTTTGCATAAAGTATGAAAAAGCAGAACAAGATAAATCACTTGAACTACCTGCAAAAGATAAATTCACAGACATAAGCTGTTCACCTAATCTTGAATTAGTATCGTCAATAGGACTATGTGAAAACAAAAAATCATCTATATTATTAAATTCAAAAACCTCCCCAGGGGATCTTAAAAAAGAAAACGCTGAATCATCAAGTTTTAAATTTTTATAATATTTTTGAAAACGGGTAATCAAATCTTGAAGAACATAAAAAAATATATTTTGACCATGATAAAAAACATGATGTGTATCATGCAATTCTTTTTCTTTAGCTACAACCGACTGAAATATACCATCATACTTAGAAATCCAACATTTAAATAAAATATTGTTCGACGATTTTGAATACGCAGGACTTTCTAAGTGGGATGCACTTGGAGACCTTTCGATCTCTTCTCTGTCCGGTTTTATAAACTCCATAGAAAACAAAGAACTACTTAAACATGTAAATATCGAAAATAAAAATAATTTTTTTAAATTTTTCATAATTTGTCCTAACTAACCTTATTACAAAGCTGTAAATGCCCCTTTAATCCAGCCAATGAGTTATAACTTTTGCCACATAAATTTGGACACGGCATAGTTTTAACTTTGCAAGGATGAACAAACCGACAAGATTTTTTAAGATGTTTTTCTAAACTGATTCGAGAAGCTAAAACAAGTTCGCAATATGGACAAGTAAAGTCGTTAAAGCTCTCATGAGTAGATTTTATATGTGCATCTAAATCATTATTAGACTTATACCCCTTAAAGCAATCCTTATATCGACAAACAAAAGGAGTTTCATGAGTCTCTTGAATATGCTTAATTAAACTATCTTCTAATAAAAATGACTTATGACAACCTCGCACACTACATCTTATCGCCGAAACTCTTAACTCTTTGCAATTTTTACAATGCCTTATAAAATCGGCTTCATCTTTAGTCCCATACAAACAACCTATACAACAAAAAGTTCCCTCTTGATATACACAAACATGTTCTTCATAAGTATGGTTATCTAATATATCCGTTTGATAAGTTTCATAGTCACATTCTTCAAAAGGACAGTAAATTTTTTGGGGACCCACAAATACCCACCTCTGGGGTTCTGAGTCATATCTAAGTCTTTTGTGCCTTGAGTCATCACCATTAAGACCTTCATCTTCTTCAACAATATTTTTTGCTACTTCGTTAGAAGTGTGAGTATCATCAGCACCCGTTTGATCTAGAAACGCTAAATAATCCTCATACTCACTGCAACAGCTCACCTTTTCATATAAGAAATCCAAATCACCTTCTTCCATACTAAAAACATTGGATGAATTTACATTCAAAAATAAAAAGATAAAGAAAAATAATTTTCTAAAAATACTCATAATCAAACCTCCTATAAAACCAAATTTAAAGCTTATTTTTTTGCTATATTAAATTACTTACCATCACAAAGTCTTTTATCTCTTACTCTGCCATACTTACGATAAATATATCTCTTTCTAGGTAATGCAGACTTGATCCCTCTAAGCTTCTTGGGCATAACAGGAGAACTTGGTGAACCTAGAGTAAAAACTGTTTGGCCTAAATCAAGTGCGTGAAAACCCTCAATACGTTCTAAACTATTTGGGGTAGGAAGACTTTTGGCCCTTCTCTTAGAATCTGTATGTTTTTTATTTTCACATGAAACACTAAGTGATCGCTCACAACTCTTAGCTAATGCTGCAATCTCAGAATCCCAATTTTCATATTCATTTTGATCATTAGCTTCTTGCCCTGCTAAGTGGCTATCAAGAGCAAAACCTTGTGTAATGGCAGAAAAAATACTTTCTTCTTTGGGTTGCTCCATGCTAAAAATATTAAAAAAACTAATGCCCAAAAGACAAAGAATTAATCCCAAAAATTTAATTTTTAAATAATTCATAATAACCTCTTTGATATATAAAGTGTTAACCCTTACAAGTTTCTAAATGTTTTTTTAGGTAAGGCTCTCCAGAGAAACTCTTGCCACATGATTTTAGACAGACAAAAGGTTTTTGTAGTCTAGGATGAGTTACAGGACATTTATCTTTACAATGTACTCGCAAACCATATGAATAAGCAAAACTCTTTTTACAATCGGGACAACGGTAGGGATTTTCTTCCGAATGACTAGACCGTGTATGCTCATTCAAATTATGGCGAGTACAAAAGGCCTTAAAACAACCCTTGAAATAGCAAAAAAAGCTCTTTTCATGAGTATCCTTTAAATGCTCCACAAGCTCACTCCTTAGAAAAAAGGCTTCACGGCATCCCTTTCCCGAACATTTGAAAAACTTCTTCTTTATAGGATTTTGAGGATTTTCTCCCTTGCTTTCGGAATACGTAACAAAATCCTCTTCACTTGGTGTACCATACTGACCATCTATATGACAAAAAAATAATTCGTCTTGGTTATTTTTCTGACATATACATTTGTGCCAATTAAAGGTATGGAGATCCAATAAATCTTTCTCATCAGCTTTAAAACCACAAGTCGAAAATGGACACTCAAAAGTCTCTTCTTTTGGCCCAATCCAATCTTCATCTTCAACCCAATCTTCATCTGGATTTACTGCAGGCTCGTTAAAAATAGAATCACATAAATCCCCAAAACATTCCCCTTGGAGATTACCCTGATCATCGTTGTAACGAGTCACTTCTTGGTCTAAAATCTCCAAACCATCTTCTTCTTCCATAGGAAAAACATTGGATGAATTTACATTCAAAAATAAAAATATTAACAATAAAAATTTTCTAAAAATGCTCATAATAAAACCTATCTTTTTTTATTTCGAACATGGTTATCCTTGATATGCCTATCTAAACTTGATTTACATACATAATAATAACGACAACCTTCCTGCAAGCAATACCACAGCACACCATCTGCAGTGAGCCTTTTTTCACAAAGAACACCTTTGTAATAGTAACGTTCAGTTTGCCCTTGACTCATTTGTTGTTGACAGAAAGCTTGCCACTGTCTTATTCGGTTAAATGCCGGCTTAATTTGCTGATCTGCCTGCCAAATTTTCTGTATCTTCGTTTTAAACTTTTTTTCTTGATGAATTCCTAATAAACCCATTTTCGCCTGCCTTATTTGCTCTCGTGCAGACCCAACCTCTCGATGCATTCTTTGATTTAGAGTCTCTACCGGTTGGCAGTTTACTGACGCCTGAAGTCTTGCTACCTCTTCTTGCGCTTCTCGTAAAAGATTGTCTAAAAGAACATTTGCTGGACTTCGCCCATCAAAACTAGGACCGCCAGAGCCTTGCATTGCAAAAAGACCAGACGAAGACAAAGTAGCGAGTAATAACACTAATCTAAAATAATTCCAAGTTTTCATAATAAAACCTCCTATAAAATAAAACTTTAGCTAAGCCTCTAATAGGCTCTATATTTCTTAATTGTAATTAATTTTCATATAAAATCAAAAAAAGCGATAAATACAGGCTTTTTATCGCTTTTTAGGCTATAAACACCTTAAAACTATGTGGGTTTCGTTCTTACAATAAAAAAGTTAGGCAAAGAACGAATATGATCTACTACATCATGCTTACTATTAAATACCTCATCACAACAATGACACGCAAAACGCTCTTGAGCAGACAAGCCTAGTGCTTGTTGAATATTCAAACAATTTTTATGATCATACATATGTTTATTAAAATTTGATCTATAATAACTAGAAAAATTACATCCAAGCCGCGAACATCTAAATAATTCATTAAATATATGCTGTGATTTTATATGAGACTTCAATCCTGGCTTAGAACGACAAGAATAATCACATCCAGGCCATGGGCAAATAAAACTATCATTATTTTTTTTCAAATAAAACAAATGTCTATTTAAGTGATTAAAAAAACTTTCTTTATCCGTTAAAATATAATTACAATCTCTCCAAAAACAAACATTATTGGCTACTTCTTTCTTATCTATATTTTCTAAACTATTCTTTGTAATATTACCTTCATTCAAAACTATCTGATGATATTCCATATGCTCAATCATAATTTTTTCATCTAGATTAACAAACCCACATCCAGGAAACTCACAAATAAATAATTTTTGACTATACCGTAAAGGACATACGAGATGAGTACCACACGGATCTAAGAAAGGGGATATTATTCTAGGATACTCAGAACCTAAATTCAAATCACACGGCTTAAAAGGATCACTTAAGTCTGGTTCGAAAACTTTAAATTCTTGAGTTGAACAAAAACAATCTTCGTCCTCCATTCCACTAAGCCCCAAACCTCCCAGACTCAACAAAACAAAAAGTAACAATAAAAATTTTGGCATCCTAAAAATACTCACTTATAAGAGCTCAAAATTTTTTCTAACTTAGGAGATAATTGAAATTTCCCTTTATCACTATGATCAACATTCTTCAAATGCGTAGCAAGTACACCAGCATAAGCATAAGAACGATTACAGCCTC
>CAYVQB010000060.1:0-5338 GCA_964453985.1 uncultured Pseudomonadota bacterium | reverse complement strand
TTTTAGTTATACCATATTTTTATATTAATGCTAATATTTAGGGTCTGATTTCAAGGATTTCAAAAAAAAGAAATCATACGATAAAGCTTATGCCTCAAATGCCCCCTATAGTCAATGATTTCGTAAATCATGTTTTTAGCGAACTCTCCAGCTTGTGCATTCGTCCAATTAATTTTACCAGACTTCTGAAACTCTACAAAAAGACTTTCAAGACGAGACAGGAAACAATCCGGCATATTTTTTTTATCAGTTTTCCAATCTTTTACAAGATCCGTAACTATTTGTAATTCTGTTTTTTCTTTTGATCTTAAAACCCATCTTATTAAAAAGTAAGTCCCTATAAAAAGAGAGGAGAATATTGCAGTGTCTATATTACGACGTGCAACATACAGCTCTTTTGCTCGTTTATCTACTTGAGAATCATAAAAACTAGACGCCCTATTTTCTTGCATAGCTTGACGACGACCTTTTAATAGAAACAATGCTATTTGTGCTTTGCTTAAAGAATATTTATTTTTTAGAAAAATATAATCTATTAAATAACAAAGAAAAAAACTTGTTAATATTGGCACTGTAAACTGTAAACCTATATTTAACACTCGCCTTTTTATAGATATAGGTTCTTTTTTAGGTAACAATTTATTTTCCAAGAAATTGCACTTTTGGATTTCTGTTTCTACAGAGTCTTGGGAAACCTGTTCTGAATGAACATAAGGAAAACTTATAAAAAGTAATATAATTGTAATCTTAAAAAGTAACCGAATCTTCATTAGCCCAAACTATTAATATCTTTAAAATTTAAACTTAATCAGGTATGGTATACTTTAAATTCAAAATAAAGGCAATTAAAATTAAGAAAAATCAGACTTTTTCCAAATAAAACGTGAAATTAGGCCTATTCTATGTTATGATATTCATAAGTCATATGTTGCGATTTTCATAAACTGAAGAGGTCTATATGTTTATTAAAAGAGATTTAACACCTAATATTAAGTCTGGTGCAAAACAGGTTCCAATTGTAGCGGTCATTGGACCAAGGCAATCGGGAAAAAGTACTCTAATTAAAAAAATCTTTAATGATTATGCTTATCTGGATATGCAAGATGCTGAAATTTTTGATTTTGCAAACAAAGACCCTAAAGGGTTTTTAAACAGTTATAAAAATGAAAAAGGGGTAATAATTGATGAAGCTCAATATGCTCCCAAACTATTTTCACAATTAAAAGTTGAAGTAGATAAAAACCCTAGAAACGGCTATTACATCCTGTCTGGATCTCAAAATTTCTTATTGCATGAAAAAATAAGTGAATCATTAGCAGGAAGAGTATACTTTTATACACTTCTACCTTTCTCTATAAAAGAGTTAACGGGAGCAAGTTTGCTCTGTGACCGTGCAGAAGACCAGATACATAAAGGGTTTTATCCTAGAGTTTATCAATCACAAGTTAATGCTCAGGAATACTACAAGAACTACATCTCAACCTATGTTGAAAGAGACATAAGAAGTATAAGAAATATTGATGATATACTAGCTTTTAAAAAGTTTATGCAACTGTGCGCCTTACGAATTGGAACAACTTTAAATTTTACAGATCTGGCTGCAAATTGCGGGATTAGCATAAGTACCGCAAGAAGTTGGCTTGGCCTACTTGAAACAAGCTTTATATTATTTTTATTACCTTCTTATCACGATAATTTAGGAAAACGCATTACAAAATCACCAAAATTATATTTTTATGATGTGGGCCTTGCAGCAACACTTATGGGAGTTAACCTAGAGTTAATTATCAAAAAAAGAACAATATATGGAGCTCTTTTTGAAAATATGGTCGTTGTCGATATAATAAAACAGCTTAAAGCACAGGGGCTTAATTATTCCCTAACGTTCTTTCGGGATAGCAATAAGAATGAAGTAGATTTAATTATAGAATTAGGCGACAAAATCATACCCATAGAAATAAAAGCATCAGAAACAATGAACAACAGTTTTTTTGATACGATTACATGGTTTACAAAGCAAGTAGAGAATAGCCAGAAACCTATTATTGTTTATGGCGGAAATCAAACCCAAAAACGAACTTTGGGAAATGTTGTTTCTTGGAAAAATTTGGGTAATATGGAGTTTTGATGGTACAAAAAAAATATAGATCTATACTAATAAATATTATAGAAAAGCATTTAGTTGAATGCAAGATTTATTTATTTGGCTCAAGAGCACAAGGATCCCATGTTCGTAGCTCTGACATAGATATTGCTCTTGATAATCAAAAAGAAATTTCTTCAAAGATATTAGGCCTAATAAAAGAGGAAATAGAAAAATCAATAATCCCCTATTTTGTAGATGTAGTCGATCTACATAGTGTTGATGATAAAATGAAAGAACAAATTTTAAAACATGGTGTATTATGGAAAAGCTAGAATTAAAACATGAAACAGCTCATAAAACCATAGAAAGTCTAAACAAATTGTTTAACTTTATAGAAAAAGAAAAAAATATAAAATTTCTAGATTTTATAAATTCAGACAAGCAAGAAGAAGAGCTTAAGATACTACGTGACTCCTTAATTCAACGTTTTAAATACTCTGTAGACACTCTTTGGAAATACTTAAAACTTTATTTTTTGATAAAAAAAGGGATAGAGCGAATCTATCCAAAAGCAATATTCCGGGAATGTTTTAGCGCAAGCTTCGTTGATACACAAGAATGTGAAGAGTTAATTCAAATGGTTGATGATAGAAATCTCACTTCTCATGCATACAAAGAGATTTTAGCAAATAGTGTAATCAGGAAAATATATGATTATTATAAACTTATGGAAAAAATCATGACTCAGACAAAACCTTAATTAAAAGCCTACCTGTTGATACAAAGTCAAAGCAGGTATCGTAAAGTCAGTCGTATCTCTTCGTTCACGTTTATTTTTGGGAATATGTTCTTTCTTTAATTGCTCAAACACTATTTTTAAATTTAATTTATGGTCTTCATTTGTTTTTTTCATTTTCATATAAAGTTCTTGCCACTTTTTACCTGAATCAGATAAATCGTCACCATTAACGCTCAAGAATTTATCTACAGCTAGCTTGCTTTGATATGTTTTTACTAAACGAGATAAATATGGTGCTTTTTTATTTGTTCCAAAGAGCTCCTGTATCCAAGTAGAAACTTCTTTTTTTACACCCTTAAAATACTGAGTGTTTTTTTCCTGATCTTCTTTTTTTGTTTCTTTTTTTAACAAGCCCAAATCTGCGCCAGCTCCATCTATAACAAGTAGCGCTAATTTTTTATAAAGCTCCTCAACATCTGCGTCATTAATATCTTTAATTTTTTCTAAGCCATTAAGATTAGTCTTTAATTGTTCGATATTATCAATCTTTGAACCAAGCTTTTCTACCACATTTTTAACGTATTCCCATAATTTTTCTTTTGTAAAACCTATAAGAAATTTTTCTAAAACTTGTTTAGCTGTTTTAGAGTTTTCATCTAATTGATAAAAAAGCACATAAGGAGTTGCGCCTTTATCCATTCCAGAATCAGCAATGAGTTTCATATTTGCAATAACAGGCGTATCCGAATCATTATATTTATACCATTTATTCTCATTATCTTTTGTATAAGCCCAATAATGACCTCCACCAAGAGAACCACTATGAATAACCGTACCAATTAGATTATATTTTGTATGTTTATCAAAATATTTCATCGTTGATTCATGTGAGAGATGTTTTCTCATATCAAGACCTTCAAGAGGAAATGATACAGACGTTGAATCTTTTCCCGTGCCCTTAAACCTTGATAAAGCAACTATAAAAATTTTTGGCAAATCATGAAAAGCAGATCTTTTTTTCCAACCTTCCTGATCTTCTACTATTTCTTTTTTATTATACTCGTCTAAGCAATCTATTAAAGTTCCTTTGGGAATAGGTAATGATAAAATCGACTCCCACGTGATTTCTCCTTTTTTAAATTTAAAGATATCAGAAACATTAGTCGTATCTTGCCAAAAATTAAAATATGGCGTTCTAAGAGTGTTAATCAAAAACGTTAAAGAATCGTTATTCTTTATTGGAGCAATCAAAGCAGTTAGTCTTTCCTGCTCACTTTCTTTATCTACCTTCAGTATTTCATTTAACTTTAACCCTATTCTATCTAAATTTTCTATCTTTCTTTCTTCTTCAATTTCACCTAGAATGCTATCCCAGTTGCCTTTTGTTTCAGCTACTTTATCGCCAGAAACTTTACTCAAAATATTAATTATTTCTTCTTTTTTATTCTTGCTTGGAGTCTTGGCAAATTGTTGAAATATTTCTAACAATTTTTCTTTCTTCTTTTCGACCGACGGCTGAAAAGAAGTTTCATATTTTGATAAATATGTTTCTATATCTTTTTTTGTGCGGGCATCTAAATTTAAATCTTCCCATCCCATAAGACGATTAGCTAACAACTTTCTTAGGAATTCGCCTGCATCCTGCTGCGAACCTTTTGCCCCAAAAAAAGCTTGCGCCATTTGACCCGCAAAAGTCTTTGGATTATAAGCTTCTCTTTCTTTTGTTGAATCTCTCATTCCCTGGATAACAGTAATGTAATTTGATGCAATAGAATTTTCTGCATACTTATCTTTATTTGCAATCAAAACTTCATTAAAGCCGGAAATACTACAAAGACATTGAAGAGAAGCATTCATGTAGCAAGTACTACCACACTGCACAAGCCCGCGATTCGGGGTTGCCTGAATTTTAGAAAAAAATAAAAGAATTAAAATTATAAAAAATAGATTTTTTGTTTTATTTATTTTCATTTGGGTCTCCTTGATTTTAGTTTAGGGATTTAAAAATTATGCACAGGCGCTTCCGCACTGTGCTACATAGGTCGGCCCGCACCCGCGGGCGATCCTTCTTCTTCAAATAAATCTTCTTTATTATATTCAACTTCATAGTAATCTAACAAAGAAATAAATTCTTTTTCAAAATCAACCTTGGTATGATGATCTTCTTGATTGTTAATATAATTTTTAGTTCTCTTCAAAGAAGGTTTATCAACAAAAAAAACCGCTTTTAAAATACTTGTTTATAGACGAAAAAAATGCCCGCGAGTGCGGGCCATCTTATGTAGCCCAGGGCGGGTGCCCCAGGGCTACTTTCTTACATTTAAAAATATCTTATAAAACCATGGGATTATGTCAATAACCGCACCGGTGCTTCCGCACTGTGCTACATAGGTCGGCCCGTTTCCACGGGCGATTTTGCATTCAATCTTTCATCAACAAAACCCAAACGATTCGTTTCTCACAGATGCCTCCGGGCTACTTCTTATTCAAACAAATCTTCTTTATTATATTCA
>CAYVQB010000059.1:1975-5569 GCA_964453985.1 uncultured Pseudomonadota bacterium | reverse complement strand
AAAGCTTATACTCCTTGGGAATGGCATGAAGCTATTTTTAAGAGATGCGACGAACTTGGTATTATTTGTTTAAGTACACCTTTTGATGAAACAGCAGTTGATTTTTTAGAATCATTGAATGCTCCTTGTTATAAAATTGCTTCGTTTGAAAGTAATCATTTGCCTTTGCTTAGAAAAGTAGCAGCTACCGGAAAACCAATAATCATGTCAACTGGTATGGCAAGTATCGCAGACTTGGATGAAGCTGTAAGGACTATTCGTGAAGTAGGTAATAATGATATTGTTTTACTTAAGTGTACAAGTTCTTATCCTGCTGATCCAAAAGATTCCAATATTTTTACAATTCCTCATATGAAAGAACTTTTTGGGTGTCAGGTTGGATTATCTGATCATACTTTAGGGATAGGAGTTTCTGTTGCCAGTGTTGCTTTGGGAGCAACCGTTGTTGAAAAACATTTTACACTTTGTCGGGCTGATGGTGGAGTAGATTCAGCATTTTCTATAGAGCCTCATGAGCTAAAAAGTTTGGTGGAAGAAACTGAAAGAGCTTGGCAGGCTTTGGGTAAGGTTAGTTATGGTCCTACAAAAAATGAAGAAAAGTCTTCTCAGTTTAGGCGTTCTTTGTACATCGCTCAAGATATAAAAGCGGGTGAAATATTAACAGGAAAAAATTTAAGAGTAGTAAGGCCTGGTTATGGGCTGCATCCTAGGTATTATGAAATGCTTTTGGGTAAAAAAGTAAATTGTGATATTAGTAAGGGTACAGCTGTTAGCTGGGAGAATATAGTTTAAAATTTTGAAAGTTATTTATTATGTTTGGTTCATTACGATTTTTACCCAGTAAAATTAGTAAAAAACTTTTATCTTTTGTTAAAAACGATAAAGCTTATAGTAAAGATTATGTATTGCTTTCTATTCGAAAAGAAGTTGAAAAAATAATTCAAAACAAAACATATAAAAGTAGACCTAAGATTATGTACGGACCTACTTTTAGTCTTTTTGAGCCATGTCAGGTTTATGATTTTTTATTTTCACAATCTTTGGTTTTGCGTGGTGCTGAAATTGTTCCTGTTAGTATGGGAAATTTAATTGAAAATGGAGAGTCATCTTTTTTTGGTGGAGTATGGGGGAAGTTTTCCGATGACCCATCTTATAATAAAATTCAGGAAGAGAAAAATTATAAGCAATATGTTTCATCGGAAGGAAAATTGTGGAACGAATGGTCAGGAACAAGTCCTGTTATGTTATCTGATTATTTAAATGATAAAGATATAAAAAGAATTAGTGATATTGTGGCAGGGTATAGTTTAGATAATTATAAACAATGGTCTTATGATGGATTGCCGGTAGGGGAGTGGGCTCTGGATGTTTTACGTAACAATTACACTTGCGTGAACGAGCGTTTGATTAAAGATTATAAAAGAAAGTTAAAAGAATTACTTTTTAATGTTATTACTTGTGTAGAGTCCCTAAAAAGGGTTGTTGACGGAATTAAGCCTGATATAATTATTTCTAATGATAGCTTTTATTATCCTTGGTCGATATTAGAAAAGTTAGCGCAAAGAAAATTTATTCCTTTTTATTCAAATTGGGTTCCTGTTAATCGTAAGGGTGCTTCTGCTTGTGCGATGGGAGGTGCTGCTATGGGTATTAATTTAAAGGATCCATGGGTGAAATGGAAACAAATGTCATTATCAACTAAAGAAGAGAGGTTTGTTGATGGTCATTTGAATAAGCGTAAAAAAGGCGGTGGTATGGTAATTAATACTGCAGAGCCTTCAGAAAATAATCCAAAAATAAATAATGAAAATATAAGTAACGAAAATATAAATTACGAAAAACCTACAGCGCTTCTTGTTTCTAATATTATATGGGATCTTGCTGCTCTTAATAAAGATGTACAATTTAGTAGTATGATGGATTGGATATTTGAAGTTGTTAGGTTTTTCGAAAAAAATAGTCAATGGCAGCTAATTATAAAACCTCATCCCGCAGAAGAAAATCAATATTTACCTCTTACAAAACAACGAATAAAAGGGTGTATTTTGGATGAGTTTAAAAGTTTGCCGAAAAATATTTTCTTGTTGGATGCGACTACTAATTTAACAGTTTATGATTTTTTTGATTATATAAAAATGGGATTGGTTTATACTTCTACTTCCGGATTAGAATTAGCTTGTAATGGTATTCCTGTGTTGACTTCTGCAAAGGCTCCATATCAAGGTAAAGGATTCACTTATGATACTCAAAATAAGGATGAGTATTTTTCAACCTTAGAATTATTATTTAAGTCTAATATGGCTTTGGAAAATAAAGAAAAATATTCAAAATTGGCCAAAAAGTTTTTTCTTTTGCAAAATTTTCATTATTACATGCAAATTGGTTTCTTTGATTATTTTGTTGGTAAAAAAGATGGTTTAAAGTTAAGGGTTTCTGGGGCTAAAGATTTGTTGCCTAGTGCAAATTTAGAGTTGGACTATCTCTGTGATTCAATTTTAAACAAATTACCTATAGTATCAGAAGATAGGTGGCCGCCTTTTAATCAAATTTAAAGTATGTGGGCTTATGAAAAACTATGTTAAAAGTTTTGTGATAATTATTTTATTTAAATTTAAGAAAATAATTGGGTTTAGTAAATTTTATCTTAAATATTTAAAGTGTTTTTTTGGTGATATTAGAAAATTAGAATATTCTTTTAGTTTTCAAGAGCGCTACCTAGGTGCAAGGCTTTACATGTATGGGTATCCAAATAAAACAAAGGAAATTTATTCATCTTTCGATAATAATTTTGATAGTGTAAAACTTGCTGATTATTCTTTGTTTGTTTCCAAAAAAATTTTTAGGCCAGGAGAACTTTCTCACATTTATGATGAGACTTTTTATCCTTGGCCAAAGAATCCTCATTCCTATGAAACAGATTTTATTGGTTTAAAAGAAGGGGATATTGTTATTGATGCTGGGGCATGTGAAGGATTGTTTACTTGTCATGCTTTAGATAATAACGCAGGTAAAGTATATCTATTTGAACCTTTGGATATTTTATTTGATGGTTTGAGTAAGACATTTGAGAGTCAAATAAAAAAAGATAAGGTTGCTATTATTAAAAAGGGTTTATCTGATAAGTCAGGAACTTTGAATTTTGATAGTAAAGGAGAATACATTTGTATGGCTAACTTTGATGACAAGGGTGATGATTTAGCTGATGTAACAAGTCTAGATGAATTTGTTTTCCAAGAGGGATGTACTAGTGTTGATTTTATAAAAATGGATATTGAAGGGGCTGAGATAAAAAGTATAATTGGGGCACAAAATATTATAAAAAAATTTAAACCTAGTATGTCTATTGCTGTTTATCATGGCTATGAAAATGCAAAAAAGATTAAAGATATTATTTTGAAAATAGATCCTAGTTATAAAATTAAATATGGTGGTTGTTATATGTATGAGAGACCATACAGGCCATTTATGTTATATGCTTATGCGTGATTAAAAAAGAGGTAGTTTGATGAAGGTTCTTTTTACAACTCCTATATTAGAATATCCTCCTGCCGGAGGGCCTTTTTTGAGGATTAAAAATTCTATCAAAGCTTTAAA
>CAYVQB010000059.1:0-1875 GCA_964453985.1 uncultured Pseudomonadota bacterium | reverse complement strand
ATTCCATTGATTTAATTTGGGCTGGTTATGGTAATATCTCTTATCCTATTATTCGAGAAATAAAGCGCCAAAAACCAAATTTAAAAATTATCTGTGATACTGATAGTGTTTGGTCGAGATTTGTTTTAAGGGCGTTGCCTTATGAGAAAAATATTGAAAAAATTAAAAAGATTAGAGATGAAGGTTTAAAAAAGGAAAAAGAAGAGAGGGAATTAGTTGAACTTTGTGATCTTACTACGGCCGTGTCTGATGTAGATTCCCAATATTATAAGTCTTTGACAAAAAATAAGAATAAAATAAAATTATTTTCAAATGTAATAGATTTGGATGATTATGAAAAAGAAGAAAAAAGTCCTGGTTTAAATAAGCCTAATGTCTATTTAGCCGGTACTTTTTGGCCTGGCAGCCCAATGGAAAACGCTGCTCGTTGGTTTGTTAATAATGTTTTCGAAATTATAAAAAAAGAGATTCCAGCGATACATTTTTATATTTTAGGGAGAGATTCAGATAAAATACTTTCTGATATGAAAGATGAAAATATTACCATTTTAGGTAGGGTTGAAAACGCTTCTTCTTACTTGAAAGATTCAGATGTAGCCATTGTTCCTCTTTTTTTTGAATCAGGCACACGGTTTAAGATTCTTGAGGCTGGGGCCTGTGGTATTCCACTAGTCTCGACTGTTTTGGGTGCAGAGGGTTTACCTGTTGAGAGTGGGAGAGATATTTTGCTTGCAGATGATCCACAAGATTTTGCTAATGCTGTTATAGAATTGATTAGAAATAAAAAATTTGCTAATAGAATAGCTCAAAATTGTAGAGAATTGGTTTGTGAAAAATATGGTTTAGAAAAATTGAAGGCAGAAGGGAAACAAATTTTAGATTATTTTTAGGTAGAGAGATTAAGAGTTTACAAAATAAGGAAGAATGGTAAATGAGAGTCCTTTTTACAACTCCTATTTTAGAGTATCCATCTGCAGGTGGTCCGTTTTTAAGAGTTAAAAACTGCATAAAAGCATTGAGTGATATAAGTGACTTATATATAGTTTCTAGAGTTAGTAGGGAAAACGTTGGAGGTTCGGCCGCAGAGGAATTCTTTGGTCGTTATTGTGAAAAGTTTTCATATGCTCCAAATTTAGATTTAAATAAAAAAAATATTTCTTTTTATTGGTTAAGAAAGCTTGCTAATTTAATATTTGGTCGGCGGGGCTTTGACTATTCTTTTGATGATTACAGGTTAACTTCTCATGTGAATTTTATTATAAAATATGTTAAGAAAAATAATATAGATTTAATTTGGTTTGGGTATGGACAACTTTCTTATGAAATTATAAAAGGAATTAGAAATAAATCTCCTAAATTACAAGTTGTTTGCGATACCGATGGAATTTTATCTAGATATATTTTTAGAGGACTTTCTTATTATAAAACTCAAGGAAAATTAGAAGAAATGCAAATGGAGGGAGCAAGACGATTAAAGGAAGAAAAAGAATTAGTTGCTTTGTGTCCGATTACTACGACTGTTGCAGAATTAGATGCTCAACATTATAAAGCTTTCACTAAAAATCAAGATAAAATAAAACTCTTTTCTAACGTAATTGATATAGATGATTATCAAACAAAAGACGAAACTATGTTTGATTTAAAAAAACCGAATATATATTTAGCTGGATATTTTGGTCCAAATAGTCCCATGGATAATGCCGCTCGTTGGTTTATTGATAATGTCTTTGAATTGATAAAAAAAGAGATTCCAGCGATGCATTTTTATATATTGGGAAGAAATTCTAAGGAAACTCTTGCTGATATAAAAGATGATAAAATAACTATTTTGGGTAGAGTAGAAAAAGTTCTTCCTTATTTGCAAAATGCTGACGT
>CAYVQB010000058.1:4270-5584 GCA_964453985.1 uncultured Pseudomonadota bacterium | reverse complement strand
GATCCCCCATACTTTTTTATCCTAATTTACAACCAATCAAAAAGCCAACTGAAGAAGAAATTACAACCATCAGATTACCTTTTATCCAGTCAAACAAGGAATCTAAAAGCATCCCAATATCTGCGGTAGGATCAAAACCAAGCAAAACCTTACAGGCTTCCCAATCTATATCCAAAACTTTATTGTGCTGCAAAAACAGTATGACTACCACTGCTAAAAGAGCACTTAAAAATAAGAATTTAAAATATTTTTTAAACAAGAAACCAACGGCAAAGCCGCCGCCAAAATATATAGCTGCCTGAACGGCATCAGAGGAAGAACCTCCTATATTATCGGCCCAAGACTTTATATCAATCTTGGTCCAAAGCTGCTTAATCCACTCTACAAAGGTATTAAAAGTAACGGCGATATCCATTTACTTTACCCTCCCATTTTATTGGTAAAATAAACACAAACAAATAAAAACATTAACTTTTGTTACCTTAACAAAAGTTTTATAAAAATTACTAGAACGAAAAAAATTATATAAATAAAAAAGGCAGGAAATGCTTTATACATTTCCTGCCTAGTCTAAAACGCTAATCTTAGATTCGCTTATTTCACTAAATCTTTTAGCTTTTTGCCTGCTTTGAATTTTGGAACTTTTTTTGCAGGAATTTTCATCTTCGCACCGGTTGAAGGATTTATTCCCGTTCTTGCTTTTCTTTTTAATGTAGAGAAAGTTCCAAAACCCGTTAAAACAACTGCTTTATTTTTCTTCAGAGTTGCTTCAACAGTCTTGATAAAAGATTCGAGCGCACTTTTACATGCAGTCTTTGGCAATTTTGTCTCTTTTGCCATCTGCTCAATCAAAGCCGCTTTATTCATACAAGTCTCCTAAAACTGAGATTTTTTTAATCAGATAAGGCCAAACAAAAAATAAACACAAACACAAATGTAGGCATCTTTTTGATGATTGTGCATCAAAACATTTTTGTCAAGTCAATTTTAATTTAAAAACACAAACCGCCAAATTTTAATTCAAGTGGTGCCGAGGGCCGGACTCGAACCGGCACAGACAAAAGCCCGAGGGATTTTAAGTCCCTTGCGTCTACCAATTCCGCCACCCCGGCAAACATCCACACAAATTTCAATTTTTATAGATAAAGCTATTATCGCTTATTTTTTTAATAAATTCAAATACTTTTTGGAGGCGGCACCCGGATTTGAACCGAGGATCACGGTTTTGCAGACCATTGCCTTACCACTTGGCTATGCCGCCTTAAAATTTTTAATCAGAGAACCTAGCATATTAGCTGGACCTGTAGATTCAAT
>CAYVQB010000058.1:0-4170 GCA_964453985.1 uncultured Pseudomonadota bacterium | reverse complement strand
GGAGAATAAATAAAAGAATAAACTAGATCATATCTAACTTTTTCCATTATCTCTCTTGTTTGTAAATAATCCTCTTGCGTTTCACCGGGAAAGCCTACAATAATATCTGTGGTAATAGTTGCATTCGGGAGCTTCTCTCTAATCCAACCGATCTGTTCCATATATTTTTCTATTGTATAAGTACGATTCATGGCCTGTAAAATATTATTAGAACCAGACTGTAGCGGAAAATGTAAGAAAGCACATAACTTATTATTATACTTTGCAATTACATCCAAAACATCAGCTGTCATATCTTTTGGATGAGCACTAACAAACCTAACCCAAAACTCTCCATCAATAAGAGCTACTTGTTCAAGCAACCATTCAAAACCATTACCTGTAAGTGGGTCTTTGTATGAATTTACATTCTGACCCAATAAAGTTATCTCTTTTACTCCATTTTGCAGATCTTTTTTGATACGCTCTAACAAAATATCGCTGGAATAACTTTTTTCTCTACCACGTGTAAACGGCACAATACAGTAGCTACAGTAATTATTGCAACCGGTCATTATGTTTATAAAAGATTGCTTTAACTCTTTGTTTTTACCTTTTACGCCACCCAAAAATAAATCTGACTCTAAACTTACAGGTTCGCTGCTTATCAACCCCAACCTTGCTTTAAGTTTTTTCAGTTTACTCTTTAAACTTCTATCGCTAATACTATCTTGTACATATACTTTTTTAATTGTCTCTAATTTTAAAACAAGATCATTCAAATATTCTTGCAAACTTCTTAAATCATCTTTAGCACCAAAAACAAAACTGATATGATCAAATCTCTTGAAAAACTCTTTTTTACGATAACTGGCTATACACCCTATTACACCAATATTTAAGTATGGTTTTTTTTTCTTATTTTCTGCCAACTGGCCAATATAAGAAAAAACCTTCTGTTCTGCTTTTTCTCTAATCGCACAAGTATTGATCATTATTAGATCGGCTTGATCTTCTTGATCAACTACCTGACAGCCCAAAGAAACTAAATAATTCTCTAAAGCTTGAGAATCAGCAGCATTTGCCTGGCATCCATAAGTTTTGAAAAACAGATTAATCATTTAAATTTAAGTCCCGTTTTAGCACTAAAAATCATATTACAAGCTACTTCTATAGTATAGCTGAAACAGCAAAACTCTCAATAAACCCTAAACCTCAAAATTTGCCCCTTTGCAACAGGTCAAAAAAACATTAAGATTATAGTCTAAACAAGTTATTAACCAATTTAAGAAAGGCAAAAATGGCAATTCAAGCAGGACTGGTAGGACTTCCAAACGTAGGTAAATCAACACTTTTTAATGCTTTAACCAAATCTAGCATTCCAGCTCAAAACTACCCATTCTGTACAGTTGATCCAAACTTAGCCATAACAAATGTTCCGGATGAACGCTTAGACAAACTTGCAAAAATCTTTGGCTCCGGCAAAAAAATACCGGCAACAGTTCAATTTGTAGATATTGCAGGCCTTGTAAAAGGTGCCGCCGAGGGCGAAGGCCTGGGCAACCAATTTCTTGGACATGTGATGAATGTCGATTTGGTTTTGCACATTATAAGATGTTTTGAAGACAGTAATATAACTCACGTTCATAATAAAATAGATCCAATTGATGACTTTGAAGTAATTTGCGCAGAGCTTATGCTTAAAGATTTAGAGTCCATAGAAAAAAAAGAAGAAAAGGTTGAAGCCCTTTTAAAAGGTTCTAAAAGCAGAAACCTGACATCACAACAAGTTAAAGATCTTGAGAACGAAAAAGCATTAATAACTGAAGTTAAAGCTGCTTTGCAAGAAGGCAACTTAGAAAAAATACAAAAAATTTCAAGAAAATATGCTCAAGATAATATTCATACAATACCCCTTTTAAGTGCCAAAAATTATCTCATAGTCGCAAACTTATCTGAAGATGATTTTTCTGGTAAAAGCTACAAAGATAATGAAAAATACAAAACATTAGTAGAAAAATTTGGAGAAGACAGAGTTATTGCTGTTAGTGCAAGAATAGAAAGCGAACTTGCACAATTATCCGATGAAGAACGTCAAGAGATGCTAATAGATTTAGAGATACAACACAGCGGACTTGAAGAGATTATACAAAAAGCTTACAAGAACTTAGATCTTATTACATTCTTTACCTGTGGACCTAAAGAAGCACACGCTTGGTCAATACCTAAAGACACAAAGGTTCCTCAAGCGGCAGGAACAATTCACTCTGATATGGAGCGTGGTTTTATTTGTGCTGAAGTTTATAATTGCAAAGATCTCTTTGTATTAGGCAGCGAGGCCGCATTAAAGACAGCGGGTAAAACTAGAACTGAAGGTAAAGAGTATATTGTGCAAGACGGAGACAGCCTGTTAATTAGATTTAACGTATAAGTTTTATTTTAATAGAGGGTTATTGTATGAAAATAAATAATTATGTTTTTTTATTTATTTTAAGTTTATTTATCTTTATAACAAGTGATGCCATAAAAATAGATAGCCCAGAACACGCCAAAAACATAGTTAAACTTTGCATACAACAAGGCATTCTAAATACATCTGAAGGCCTTGAAGATCTTGCAACAAGAATTTTTCCTGCTCTGATAAAATCAGGAAATGCAAAGTTCGTTCTTTCAGCTCTCTACGAAATCAAAATTAGAAATTTAGAAAATTCACATAAAAAACTAGAGTTTATACTTATTCAAAGAGACGAGAATGGATGCCAACTTCTACATCACCTAGCCAAAAACAATGAATTCATTGTGCTAGAACTCGTTCTTAACCATATTGTTAAATTCATTGCAAAAAAACTTAATGGCCCATTTCAAGAAAATAATTACGATCAGCGATGCTTAGAGCGTCTAATCCATAAGACAACAGGAGATGGTTACAAGCAAAAATACTTAGAGTTTCTAAACTATAAAAACAACGAAGGCCTAACACCAGAGAAAATAGATGAAAAAACTGTATTAGATCTAATACCTTGTCTACCACTTACAAAAGAAGATTTTGAAAAAACAACAAAAATAGCAAGAGAAACCTTTCCAGCGTATATAAAATCTGGAAAAGCAAATCTCGTTCTTTCAGAGTTTTATAAGCTTCTAATTTCAAAAATTGACGAAATAAGAATTGGCAATCCAACTAATTTATATCAAATTCTAAACTATACCTTTTTGTTGGAAGACGAAAATGGCTACAATCTTTTACACCATTTAGCAGCAAGCAACGCTTATCTAATTATAGAAGTCATCGTAGATGATATTCTTGACCTCCTAATAAAGAGGTATACCTTTTTGGAACCATACAAAGAGGCCATAAATAGATTTCTGACACAAAGAACAAAAGATAATCTTACTCCACTAGATATTGCAGCAAAAAACAAGTTCTACGAAACGACAAAGACTTTACTTTGTTACACATGCCACGAAGAAGAAGAGTTGTTTAGTGCGCTAGAAAAAGCGCATAGCAAAAATATCGGCACCCTAATACGAAATTTTATGCTTTTTTATGTTTAAAAAACACTACAAGCCTGTTGGAAGATCAACAAACTCTGTTTCTATATCAAACTTAGAACCTATAAGCTGACTTAAAGCTTTTACTCCAACAATCTCAGTTGCATGGTGCCCAGCAAAGATTACATTAAATTGGGCATCCTTTGCCAAAAAATAAACTTCAGTAGAATCACCGGTAAGATATAAATCTACGCCTGAATTTAAAGCTTCTGTAAAAGTTGCAAAATCTCCGCCACCGCTACAAACTGCGATTGAGCGTATTTCTTTTTTACCAAATGGTAAAATTTTACATGTCGCGTGTAATTCTTTTTTTAAGATAGATTCTATTTCTTGAATTGTTCTAGGTTTTTCTGATTTGCCTATAAAACTTATAGTCTCTCCATAATAAAAACCGAACGCTTTATCTTTTTCAAAGCCTAATACTTTTAATAATTGGGCGTTATTCCCAGATTCAGGATGTTTATCTAATGGCAAATGCGAGGCATATAAGGAAACATTATGCTTTAATAAAAATTCTATACGCTCTTTATTATAACCAGTGATACTTGGATTTGCAGGTACCCAAAAGTGACCATGATGCACAACAATCATATCAGCATTTAATTCAACTGCTTTTTTGAATGTATCCATACTTGCATCTAC
>CAYVQB010000057.1:1607-5600 GCA_964453985.1 uncultured Pseudomonadota bacterium | reverse complement strand
GGGACGCTATTTCTGGAACAACGCCCCCGTAAATTTCATGTAATTTTATTTGAGAAAAAAGGCAGCTGGATAACATTTTTTTATTTTTAGAATCATAAACAGCTGCCGCTGTTTCGTCACACGAAGTCTCGATACCAAGGATCATACCTACTCCATTTAAAAGGTTGATCTTATGCTTTTTTTCTATTCATCAATTGCCAGAACTCGTCATTATTCTTGGTCTTTTTCATTTTATCAATCAAGAATTCCAGACCCTCAATAGTATTCATAGTATTTAAGAATTTCTGTAAAACCCACATACGTTTTGCATTATCTTCACCTAATAGAAGATCTTCACGTCTTGTACCAGAGTTCAACAGATCAAAGGCTGGATAAACCCTCTTGTTTGATAGTTTACGTGTAAGATGAATTTCCATATTACCCGTACCCTTAAACTCTTCAAAAATAACTTCGTCCATACGAGAACCTGTTTCAACTAATGCTGTTGCAATAATAGTTAAAGATCCACCTTCTTCTACATTTCTTGCAGCACCGAAGAATCTTTTTGGTCTTTGCAAAGCACTAGCATCAATACCACCACTCAAAACTTTACCTGATGATGGAGCCAATGTATTATAAGCCCTTGCAAGTCTTGTTAAAGAATCAAGCAAAATTACAACATCATGACCACACTCTACTAATCGTTTGGCCTTTGCTAAAACAATTTCAGCAACTTGAACATGACGGGTTGCATACTCATCAAAAGTTGAACTTACAACTTCTGCCTTAACAGAACGTTGCATATCTGTTACTTCCTCAGGACGTTCATCAATCAAAAGAATAAGCATAATGGCTTCAGGATTATTCTTTATTATTGCGTTCGCTATTTCTTTTAACAGAGTGGTTTTACCAGTCTTTGGAGGAGCAACAATCATTCCACGTTGGCCCTTACCAATAGGAGAGAAAAGATCCATCAAGCGTGTTGATACACAAGAAGAATCCCCTTCTAAATCAAATTTTTCATCAGGAAAAATAGGCGTTAAATTTTCAAAAACTGTTTTGCTATGAGGAGCAGATGGTGGTTGATAGTTTACGCTTTCAACTCTTTGAAGAGCAAAGTACTTTTCACCCTCTTTAGGTTTACGTAAGGTACCTTTTATCACATCACCAGTGCGTAAGCCAAATCGCTTTATATGTACAGGTGATACATAAATATCATCTGGACCAGGAACATAGTTAAACTTTGGAGATCTTAAAAAGCCAAATCCATCGGGAAGTCTCTCTAAAATACCTTCTCCATAAATATCAACTTTCTTATCTGACTGACATTCCAAGATCTTAAAAACTACTTCTTGTTTTCTCAATGCAGGAGCTTCTTTGATACCAAGGTCTAAAGCATACTTAACAAGCAATGTTATAGGCATCTCTTTTAACTCTTGTACATTAATAGCTGTTTTACCCGCTATCATATTAGGGGTACTTACAACCTTTTCTTGCACCGGTTGTGTATCTGGCTTTTCAACTTGTTTCGTTGTCTCAACAGTATTCTTTTTCACTACTTTCCCACTCCCTCCAGACTTTGTGTCCTTTTTTTCAATAATATTTTCAGCCAAAGTATCATTATTTTTTTTAGTCATAGCAATTATCTAAATTAAAAAGAATTAAATATTAACAATAAAACAATAGAGCAGCTTTAACTGCACAACAAATACAAAAACAAACAACAAGGACAATAAATAGAAAAGTTAAAAAATCTTAATTTTTCGCTTTTTGACTCTTGCGTGCAAGCCCACCAAAGGCCATCATTATAGGACTTGCGATATATACTGAAGAATATGTACCAACAAGAATTCCTATCATGGTTGCAAAAGAAAAACCTCTCAGTGTTTCTCCACCGAGAACAAAGAAAGAACCTACAGCCAACAATGTAGAAAAACTGGTAAGAAGAGTTCTAGTCATTGTCTGATTAAGACTAGTATTTATCAAACCAATAGGAGACTCATCGCTATTCTTCTTTAAATTCTCACGAATTCTGCTGAAAATAACAATTGTGTCATTCAAAGAATACCCAAGAATCGCTAAAATAGCAGCTAGGATATTAACAGAAATAGGCACATTAAAAAACAATAAGAAAACCAAAACTGCCAACATGTCATGTATAATGGCAACTACAGCTCCAATTGCATATGCATATTTCATTCTTATAGAAATATAACCTAATAAGATTAGCAAGGCTAAAAGAACAGAAATGAACGCATTCCACTGCATATCTTTGCCAACCTCAGCCCCAACAAAATCAATATTTTCCACAACCATTTTATTATCAGGAAATTCAGACTTAACATCACTTGAAAATTTTGCCTCAAGGTCGTCTATCTTGCCGCTTACACGAACAAAATATTCTTTTCCTGAACTGCCAATACTTTGTAGGCTGTAATCTACCCAGCCCTTACTAGAAAGGGCATTACGTAAGTCTACTGGCTTCAAAGGCTTACTAAAATTAGCCCTAATTTCAGCACCACCAACAAAGTCTATATGATATGTAAAGCCACCTTTAACAAAATATGTTATAAAACCGGCAGCAAAAAACAAAATCGAAGCTATAAAACAAACATAACGATATTTTAAAAAATTAATTTTGCGGGTAATCATAATATATTCCTACTCTTCCTATTTTTTTTAGTTTATTTCCCCAACAACGGAAATAAACTTTCTACCTTTTAAACCTTTATAAAACTTCACAGAACCTTCTCGTACTGCAAAAAGAGTATCATCTCCGCCTCTTTTAACCCCGGCACCAGGATGAAACTTAGTCCCTCTTTGACGAACTAGAATTTCTCCACCTTTAACAATCTGGCCGTCAAATCTTTTGCAACCTAAACGTTTACTTTGACTATCGCGACCATTACCAGAAGAACCGCCACTTTTACTCGTTGCCATTTTACAATCCTCTATTCATTAGAAATATTAAGTTTTTTGATTTTCAGCTTAAATCATAAATTCGCAGAAAACTACTTTTATACAGATATCGATACGATTATTTTGCCTTTTTTTAAAATAAAAGTCAAAACAATTTTACCTGCTACTTAGTAATTTGCTCCCAGTTTTTACCTGTTCTTATGGTAGTTTTTAGTGGAATAGCCCATTCCACTACATTATTCATAACTTTTTCCACCATTTTTCCAACTTTATCAAGCTCATCTTTGGGCAACTCTAAGACTAATTCATCATGTATCTGTAAAACTATAACTGCTTCTAACCTATTCTCAGCAATAATTTTATCAATTTCTATCATAGCGAGCTTTATAATTTCTGCAGAAGTTCCCTGAATTGGACTATTGGTAGCTATTCTCTTTGCAGCCTGAAAAAGTGTCTTGTTTTGCTCATTTATATCTGGCACGTATCTTCGTCTACCCATCAAAGTCTGTACATAACCATTCTCCTGAGCATATTCTACGGTTTTTTCTATCCACTTGGCAACCCCAGTATATTGTTGGAAATACTTATCTATATACTCCTTTGCCTCTCCGGGCTTGATGCCAAGATCTTTTGCTAGACCATAAGGAGTTAACCCATAAATTATACTAAAGTTGATCTTTTTACCTATCTGGCGCTGCTCATGCGTCACTTTATCTAAAGGCACATCAAATAACTGGCTTGCTGTTTGCTTATGAATATCCCTATCATGCAAAAATGCATCTACCAAGGCCTTATCTTTGGTCATATGGGCCAAAACTCTAAGTTCTATTTGCGAATAGTCAGCAGACAGAAAGACTTTACCCTGGGGAGCAACAAAGGCTGATCTAACCTTAATTCCATGATCTGACCCTGCAGGTATATTTTGTAAGTTTGGATTAGAACTAGAAAGTCGACCTGTTGCTACAAGAGTTTGACTGTATGAAGTATGAATCCGGCCAGTTTTTGGGTTCACCTGCTTTATTAAAGGCTCAATATATGTACTAGCAAGTTTTGCTAATTCTCTATACTTTGCAATCATTCCTGGTACGGGATGTA
>CAYVQB010000057.1:0-1507 GCA_964453985.1 uncultured Pseudomonadota bacterium | reverse complement strand
TATTCGCCCAAAACCTCTTTAAAGGTCTTCATTGTTTGATCAAGATAATTTTTTGATAAAGCTTTTAAGTTAATCTTTTCCCAATCATCTTGTTTTAAAAGATTTGCTGCAATTAGAGTATCAAATTCTACATTTTCTAGTTCATAACCATAATGCGCAAGAGCAAGCTGATCAAATTTAGTATTTTGTAAAATCTTTTTTATTTTTTTATCTTGGAAGACAGGTTTTAAAATCTGCAAGGCAACCTCTCTACCCATATCCTGAAGATAAACATAATAAGCTTTCTTTTTATCATATGCCACAGATAAACCAACAAGCTCGTCTTGCAAAGGTTTTAAACCAGTAGTCTCTGTATCAAGAGCAAATTCTTTTTGTTTTTTAAGCTTATCTGCTAATTTGGCCAGCTCTTTTTGATCTCTTATTATGTTATATTGCCAATCTTTCTCTTGAACCAATACCATGGGCCCTGTATCTTCTATACTCTTTTCAGGCTCAAAAAGAGATAACTGTTTTTGAGGACCAGTATTTTTAGGTCTAACTTTTTTTGTTTCTTCTGGTTTTTCAGTTATTTGATCACCAAACTGATCTATTATCTTTTTAAGCAAACTTGTAAATTCAAATTCTTTAAAATAAGGAGCTGCATTTGCCCAATCAGATTCTTTAAATGCAAAATCTTTTAGATTTAAATCTAGCTTTATATTTTCTAAAGAGAAAAGCCTATCACTCAAATATGCATTCTCTCTACCTTGCTCTAAAAGACTTCGTGTTCTGTCTTTTTTGACTTTATCTAAGCTTTTATATAGATCATCTAGGGAATCAAACTGATTGACTAAATCTTGTGCACCCTTTTTACCTATACCTTTGACCCCAGGAATATTATCTGAAGCATCACCTAACAAAGAATGATAAAATTTTACCTTATTTGCAGGGTAACCTTTTTTGGATGTAAAACTTTCTTCATCAACTATTTCATCTTTAAAGGGATCATAAATAACAACATGATCAGAGAGCAATTGATAAAGATCTTTATCAGGGCCTACAATAACAATATCTTTATTTTTATACTCATGAACAATTGAACCGATTAAATCATCAGCTTCATAACCAATTTTTGCAACCTGCAACAAGTTAATTGCGCCTGCAACTTCTATTATCTGTTCTTTTTGTTCAAACAGATCGCTAGGCGGTTTTTGTCTGTTTGCTTTATAGTCTGCATAAATTTCTGACCTAAAAGTTTTGCCTTTGCTATCCCAAACAAGAGCTACGTTTTTTATATCAAATTTATCAATTAGTTTTTGTAATGCTCTACAAAAACCATAAGTCGCTTGTGTTGGGATCCCTTTAGACGTTCTCAGGGGACGCAACCCATAATATGATCTGTATAAAAGATAAGAACCATCAATTAGATAGATAGCGTTTTTTTCTATTTCTTGCACAATAAGGCCTTTCAATAAATACATTTTTTATATCAAAATGCTAACTGTACATACAAAATAAATCAAATTAT
>CAYVQB010000056.1:0-5617 GCA_964453985.1 uncultured Pseudomonadota bacterium | reverse complement strand
TCTCTTTTAAATATAAAGACCAAGAATATAATTACACTTGCCAGCCTCCAAAAGACATTCAAGATCTGTTAGAAGCTGTTAAAGTTTAAAATTTGAATTTTTCAGATTATCTAATATATTCTTAATAATCGTATTCTTAAATTTAAATTCAATTTTTATTGCCTGGAGAAAGCATGAAGAAACTAAATTTTATTTGCTTATTTATTTTATTATCAACAAATATCTGTCTTGGCATGCTAGAAAGAACTTCAGGCCTTATGCCAATAAAAACTTCCGGTCTTTTAAATATTAATTTATTTAGAAATTTATCAAATGCCCTAGTCCCAATAGAAACAATAGAAGAAAATACCCCACAATCAATAGATAACCTACCAAGATTAACACCAGTATTACCTCAAATAGCACCCCTAGCTGATATATTTTTAGATAAAATCACAAAAAATTTACCTAATGAACTTGGCAAGATGCAGCAATTAGTATTGGTAGAACTAGAAAGTACAGATATCTTTTTTAAGCTCCAAAAGCTTAAAGAAGAATTTAGCAATGACAAAATAAGAACAATTTTTATTAATGCACTCTTAAAACGATTAGAAAAAATAAGTAGCACAAATATAAGTAAAAAAGAAAATCTTTTTATGTTTCCAGCAATACTACCATCAATGCTTGAATCTTTGAATCTAGAAGAAGATCACCAGTGTATTGAGCAAGTTAAAGAAAAGCTTGCTCAATACACTAGGTTAGTTTTCGAATTCATGGTGAAACAGCAAACGTTACGCTATGACCATGACAAGTCAGATTTTATAATTATTCTATTAGAATCTACTTGCCATAACGCAATGCTAGAACTTTTAGACTACTAAACCAGAGCGCTTTGCAATAACATCAGCAATGTCCTTAGAGTGATTTGCAACATGCTTTTGCATAAAGCCACAAAGGTCTTCAAACTCTTTATCATTATAATCCAGCTTTAAAGTGTCAAAGCTAAATTCTTCTGAATTAGAAAAATAAATAACAGTAGGAACTGTTGGATCTTTTTCATCTTCAAAAATTGCAAAGTTTTCAGATACTTTAGTTGGTTTTGTTATATCAGGAAATTTAAGATTCTTACGTTTGGCATAAGCTGCTGCCAAAGCTAATTCTTTATAACCTGGCTTATATGCACCCTTGGATGCATCACATGCAATTATTATATTCGTATCTCTTTTTTGTCTTAATAATGGAGGAATGGGCAAATTAAATGCAAACCCTGCATCTTCTAATATAAGCTCATCTAAATAACTAGCAGGAGACCCGCCCAGATTATATGCAAAATTATTAAACTCTGCAGGCAAAAAGCGTTGTTTAAGATTATTCCTGGAAGACATCATAAACTCTATAATACTAGATATAAAAGGAACACTAACATTTTCTGTAATAATTCTTAATACATCACCCAAACTTAAACTATAAGCACTTCCACATAGGCCCATAAAACTACCCAAAGACATTTCTGGATAAACTTTCTTACATATTCCATTACTAAAAGGGCTGCCAAATTCATTGGTATCAACAAAACCTGTAAGATAATCACTGCCAGAATTAAATGGATTTATTTCCATCCATTCATAGTCATAACGCCATTGTTTTCTTTTTTTCTTACTTGTATAAACAACTCTTCTCATCTGTTTTAAATTGCGATCAAATATTAACTTTCTACTTATAGCCTTATCCGGCGTAATAGCCGCTGTAAAGATAGGAAAAGGGTAATTTGCAGATTCTTTTAAACAATCTTGAACATTTTTAAAGGAAACCTCTTGAGCATAGTCTTTGCCCATATCACCCATTAATGCATCTGCTATTAAAGCACCCCAAACGTCAACAAATTGCACATCTCTTGATGAAAACAACTGGTCCAAAAGTTTTTTACCAATAGAGTTATAACCTAATCGAGACAACTCAAACATGTGAAATCTAACCCGTTTTTTTAGTATTGGTTTATATTGATCGGGAAAAAGCTTACGAACCATCATTGGCGCCATAAGCCAAGCTGAACCAGAGAGAGTTGCCACATTCATGGCAGTATTTATAAGATTTGTTTCTTGTGCTGCCAACATAAAGCCTAAGCAAGAGATCATTGCGCGATAGCCACCACCACTAAAACAAAATGATATGTTCGGCTGTTTATAATTTTGCTTATCTATTTTACTTGTATCATGTCCATTAGACTCTAGAAACTTTAGTGTATTGTCTTTTATTACTGTGTGATTACGCCACTGCCTATAATAATTTTCATAAGCGCTTAACTGACAGCCCTGATCGACCCTAAGTGATTTTGTAAGTTCTTGGTTTTTGAAAATATCTTTGTTTTCTGTTAATGCAGACACAGACTCAGAACCAGAGACTCCCGTGAACACTAGTAATAAAAACAAAACAAAGACGTTCTTCTTACTCACGCACTTCATACTTTCTCCTTAAACCTAAATCTTCATTTCACCAAACCTATTGCTCAACGCTCCCAAGCTAGCTTCATTTTTACTTTTTATACCATTTAAATCTTTTATTTTTCTGTATATAGCTCCAGCTATAACTTTACTGTTATTATTCACAGTCTCATGCGCACCACCTGCAAGCAAGTCAAACTCTAAATCATTATAATCCAGTTTTAGAGTAGAAAATTTGTGAACATTGGGAATGCCAATAACTGTGGGCACAGGGGTATTATTCTTAACTCTTTTGTCAAAAATAATCACACGTGAAGTGGATTCTTTTAAATTAGGTTTTTTGATATCAGGAAAAGGAATCTCATGCTCTTTACAATACATCTGAGCGTATTGCATCTCCGGATAACCCTTATCTGCGGCATCAGAGGAAGCATCAAAATCTATAACCATATCAACGTTTCTACTTATTATTTTTTTTGTTTTAGGGTCACGCAAAGAAAGTACTGGAGGAAAGGGGTTATTGAAATCATATCCACAATCTTGTGTTTCTATTTTGGGCCACTGAGCAAAAGGCAAACCCTGCATATTATAAGTAAAATTAGGAAATTTTGCTGATAAGAAACGCCCTTGATACAAATGATATTTATCTATGATTTTCTTAAGCTCTAACCAAAATTTATAATCACCAATACTTTCTGCAATTAGTTTTAAAATATCACCGAGACTAAAACAATATGCACTACCAAATAAGCCTAAGAATGTTGCCAAATTCTCTTCTTCCAAAAGCTCAACACACTTGCCATCATCAAAACAACTGCTAAATTCTTGAGTATCTATTCGTCCACCCAAAAACTGACTTTCCACCGAGTAAGGGTGCACACACATCCATTTATATTCTTGCTTATTTTTTATTCGTTTGTTTTTATCATGAGGAGCAACCGATAAAGAAAACAATGGATAAGGCCAAGCATAACTACTAGAAGCTTCTAACATGCTACGAACAGAAGAAAAAGAAATATCTTGTGCATACTCACCACCCAAGTCTCCCAGCAATCTATCTAAAATAATTGCGCCCCATATGTCAGCTGTTGAAATAGTTTTACGTTTTTTCCATTTTTCATAAAGCTTATTTGCTATATCCCTAATATTCATTACAAAAATATCAAATATATTATGCTTTACTCTATCTTTTAGAATAGGCAGAAAATCCAATGGCGATATATTTCTTGCCATAAGGGTTCCCATACACCAAGTTGACCCAGAAAGGGTTGCTGTATACAAAAAAGTATTAAGTAAACCAGTAGCTTGAGCTCCTGCCATTCCACCAGCAAAGTATATTGTAGCCCGCAAACTGCCCCCACTTCCTATGGCAGCAATTCTAGGCAATATAAAAGTCTCTCTCTTACAATGCTGTCTCAAAATATCAAGATCGTAACCATTTTGTTTTAAAAAACTCACGATACCTGGACCAGTCACATATTGCTCACGATTAAAAACGTAAGAAAGCTCTTTATTTGAAATGCCACACGCTGTTTGCACGTCTGGTAGGACATAATAAACAGGATCTGCATATGCTCCAGAATTAAAATAAGAATTTGGTGGAGGTGGAGCCGAAGGCTCATACATTGAATGAGATATGTTAAAAAAAAACAAACAAAAGATAATTAAATAAAATCTCTTTATCTCCAAAAGCTATCCCTTATACTTTTTAATAAATCTACAACCTTATCTTTTAAACTATCGCCAACAGGAGTATATTCAACTTTTTTAATATTTTCGCGCTTTGGGGCTACTTTTTTTCGCTCAAAACCAACTCTATTGCAAGCCCTCTTTAAACCTTCAAATTCACTTTGATATTTCTTATAAACATCAAATTCATCTGTATACAAAACATTCTCCCTGTTTCTTTTGTCTGCAGAAACAGTCCAATTAAAAGATCCGGTCCAAACACTATTGTCCAATAGAGCAAACTTATTGTGCATCAATCCCTCATGTCTAGTTTTTCTTTTATTTCTGTTTATTTTATCTTTAAAAACAAAAACATCTATTCCATTTTCTTTTAAGATATTAATCTTATTATATTCACTATCAAGACATGACTTATCGGTTATTATTTGAACATCAACATTTCTATCTCTCTTTGCTCTAATAAGAGCTTGTGCAACACGATTATCAGTTAACATATAAACAGCACCATGCACTTTTTGTTTCGCTTGATCAATATTTTCTACTAATTTATCTGTTATTTTATCTTTAGGAGAAAATAACACACAAGATTTAGAATATAAAAAGTTTTGACCCAAAAAAAATAATAATACAAAAAGTTTTAAAGTAAAAGTCCTATAATTATTCATTTATTCTCTTCTTTATTTCATCTATTTGAATTTTTAAAACCAAACGCTTAACTTTATTAGAAGCTTCAAGTAAAACATATAATTAAGTATCAATTAACCAGGAGAGAGGTTCATGAATAAATCCTTATATGTTTCAATATTGTTTTTAATGATAACAAGTTATATTTTTTCATCCAAACAAAATCTTATACAACAGCTACACAAAAAAGTTAGTACCGACCTGTTAAGTATAAGAAAAGAGTTTCCAAAATCACAGCCAACAGTCTATTCATTATTGGATCAGGTATGCAAGATTTATCAGGTAGCGAAAATTAATATTGAAAAAAAAGACAAACTCAAAAATATAATAAAAACTAAAGACGAACAATACAAAACAATTATAAGTCAAAACAATACCCTACAAGGCCAATTCGAAAATCTAACAAAAGAACTAAAAATTTCAAAACAGAATATGAACAATATTAATGAACAACTTGAAAAAAGAGAAGTAGCCATGAACATGCTATCTCAAGAAAAAACCAAATTAGCACAAGAAAGAAATCAACTTACGGAAGAAAAAAACAAGCTTTTATTAAAATCAAGAAAAACCGAAGAAGAAAATAAACTAATAGAACAAAGCAAATTAATTGAAGAAAATAAACAAGTAGAAAATACAATTGAAAATCAAAGCCTTAATCTAACTTCTACTTGCGAGCCAAGCTCACCACTTTGATCGCGAACAACCTTAAAGTTTACGTCATCAGTCAAAAAATACTCAACATGGAAAGCAAAATCTTCCTGCAAATTAAAGTTCTTTTGAATCTGAGCATTTATTTGCTTATTAAGATCAATTGAAAGAGTCCC
>CAYVQB010000055.1:0-5750 GCA_964453985.1 uncultured Pseudomonadota bacterium | reverse complement strand
ATAACTTTAGCGCTATTCTTTAAAGTTGCTCCTGTTGTATAAAGATCATCAACAAATAAAACGTTCTTGTCTTTGAGTCTCTCTTTTAAAAGAGCTTTATTTCTATATCTAAGCTTTAAACCAAATACATTTTTGACGTTTTCCTGTCTTTGGGCAGAAGATAACTTTGATTGAAAAGTTGTCCTTCTTTTTCTTTTTAAGAGATCCAAAACAGGAACATTCAAGCTTTTACTCAGAACTTTGGCCATGACATATGATTGATTGTATCCACGTTTAGCATAGCGGGTCCAGTGTAGTGCTATTGGGATTATATAGTCGATTTCAAGATCTTTTATGGGTGTATGCTGTAAAATAAGTCTCGCCAGTTGTTTGCTGGCAAGACTATCTGAATAAGATTTTTTTAAAACAAGAGATCTTAGCGGTTCTTTGTATTCAGATGCCGCAAAGACTTTTATGCTTTTAGTGTCAGTGATTTTTGCAAAAACTGAAACCAAAGGTTTAATTTTTTTTGAGCAATCGTAACAAAATATAAAATCTTGTTCTATAAGCTTTTTGCAAGATTGGCAAAAAGTTGGATAAAATAATTTAAAAATATTTTTTAGGATCAACTCATTACCCAGATGATCAATTGCATTATTAGGTTACTGGTAATACCAGAAATGATATCTCCCGAGATTATTCCTACACCTAAAGGTAGCTTTTCTATATTATCCCCCAAAGACTTGCGGAATAAAATTGGTCTTAAGAAATTTATTACATTAAAAAGAATAAAACCAAACAAAATCATTTTCCAATGTAATGGTACAAAGAAAAAGGCAACACACATACCAATGACTTTATCTATTACAATATTTGCTGAGTATTGGGTAGAAATATGCTTTGTTGCTATCCAGACAATCAAGAAAGATATTATTAATGTAATTCCTGTGCTCCAGTAGAAAAACGTAGAACTAAATTCATAAATAAATTTACCAAGTACAATAACTGGAAATGCAAATATTGTTGCAATTATGCCACCAAACCACCAACGGCCGATACGGCCCAATGTTGCAATTTTATAACAGTGTTCTTTAATGTTTTCTAGAAATTTCATAATATAAATACCTCCCAATAATTCCAAATACACCAACTACTATAAAGATATCAGCCAAATTAAATGCGGGCCAGTGCCAAGAGTTTATATGAAGATCTATAAAATCTATAACACCTCTGTATAAAACTCTATCCAAAAGATTAGAGGTTGCCCCAGATAATATTAAAACATTAAATAAAATGTTTTCGTTTTTTTTATATTCGTATATCGTGTGTATGAAAAATATTATGATTACTATAGAAATTAATAATGCTAATGAAATTAATCCAAAATTGGATTCTGAGCTAAGCAGGCCCCAGGTGATCCCTTTATTCCAAACCAGCCTAAAATTCAAGAAGGTGCCCAAATATGTTTTCCTGAGCACCAATATTTTTAATACCCACAACTTTGTTATGCGGTCAGCCAAGAAGGCTGTCATAAAAGTTAGAATGTAAAGTAACGGTTTATACTTTTTGTTCATTTTCTAATTTCAGCACCAATTTTGCCACAAGCTTTTATGGCCTCGTTCCAAATATCTTCGATTTCTTCTTTTTGTAAAGTCTTCTTAGGGTTGTTTATCCAAACTCTAAAAGTCAATGATCTAGAATCGGTCCAATCTTCTTTTTCGAAGAAATCAATTAGCTTAACTTCGGTTACAAGTTTGTTAACTTTAATTAAAAGGTTTTCTATTTCTTTTGTTGTTACCGTTAATGGCACCATTAAGCTTAAATCGATAAAAGTTTCTTGGAATTTTGAGAGCTCTTGAAATTTAGTAGTTTCAGGTTTTAGGTCTATTAAAAAGTCTGCATCAAAATCAAAGAAGAATGCGTCACTTTCTGGTAATACATCAAGTTTACTTAAAAATAGCGGATCAACTTTTCCAGCTTTACCTATTAACTTTTTATCAAAATAAATATCTGCTGTTTGGTATTGCATTGCCCATGGATCAAGCTTTTCTGCTTTTTTCCATTCAGTTTGGTTAGACTTTATGCCAATAGAGTTTAATAGGTCTATGATATAATTCTTGCAGGTATAAAAAACGACGTTCTTTTTCTTTTCAAAAAATATACCAGATAGGTTTCTTTTTTCTTCTGTTTCTTTAGTTTTGCCTGCAGGCCATGTTTTGGCAAGTTCAAAGAAGCTTATAGAATCACAAACATTGTAATTATCTTTTATGTTTTTGAATAAGCCAGGTAAGAGTGATGTTACAAGTTTTTTGCTGTTTTGTGATACTGGATTTATGATTTCATACGCAATAGGTATATCGGCAAGGCCTATTGTCTGTATAAAATGTTCATCATAAAGAGCGTAGTTCTGTTGTTCTATCATCTTTGCAGCGTTGGCTAAAAAGCTCTTTATTTTACGTTGTCTGAATATGTTAGAAAGGTCTCTAGGTTCTTTTCTGATTCTTGGAATATTCAACTTCAGTCTGTCAAAACCATAGTAACGTACAACTTCTTCCAAGATATCTTCTTTAATTCTTACATCTTTAGAGCTTCTGAATGTAGGAACTGTTATTTTGTATACAAATTTGGATGGGTCTTGAAACTTGCCATCTTTTTCTACGGTATCTTTTTCTACGTCAAAGCCCAGCCTGGTTAAAGTTAAGTTTATGTCGTATTCGTTTAGCTCAAGGCCTGAACGTTTTTCTAAGAATTCATGAGTTATATTTAGAGTTATAGGGCTTACTGCCGGTCCTACAGATAATACTTCATCAGCACTTTTTATTTTTATGCCAAAATCTTTTGCTAGTTTTAAAAATCTAAAGATGCCTTCTATGTTTTGGTTTGGATCTAAAGTTTTTTCAAAACGCATAGAAGACTCAGTTCTTAGCCCGTTTCTCATGCAGGTTCTTCTTATGGTTGCTGCGTCAAAATTTGCAGACTCAAAGAATACGGATTTTGTATTAGCATCAATTCCTGAATCGAGTCCACCCATTACGCCGGCCAAACAAAGAGGTTTTTTGCTATCTGCTATAACCAAATCTTTATCTGTTAATTCTAATTCTGTGCCGTCGAGTATAGTCAGTTTTTCTTTGTTTTTTGCAAATCTAACTATAATCTCTTTGCCTTCTATTTTTTGAGTATCATAGGCATGGACAGGTTGTGACCAGTCTTGTGTTAGATAGTTTGTTAGGTCTACAATTCCGTTAATAGGCCTTTGCCCAATTTTTAGCAATCTACTTACAATAAATGGATCTGATGGTTTGTGTTCTATGGAATCAAATTGTATTCCAGCAAATCTAGAGCAAGCCTCTGGATCTTTTATTTCAATAGATACAGGGTTTGTTTTTGTGGATTTTGCTGATTTATTAAAGGAATCTACATTTTTATATTCCAGAAATTCTTTTTCTGATTTAAATTCTAAATCTAAAATACCAGCTATTTCTCTAGCAAAGCCTCGGTGTCCCCACATGTCTGGACGATGTGTTATAGATTTATTGTCGACTTCGATTATAACATCTTCTGATTCAAAGCTTTTCTTCCAGTCGCCTTTGATATCTTCTTCTTTTACATTCAAAGGTGGAATTAGGCCATCTTTATCTGAGCTAAAGTCTTTTAGTTGGGCCCAGTTAATCTTATCTCCAGATTTACAGACCATATATACAAGATCTTTTGCAGGTAGATTGATAAAGCTTCTTGAATCATCCCTGGATTTTAGTTCTATTTCTTGTTTCCATTCAGGAATAGATAGTGTAAAACTGTCTTTGTTTTCTTTTATGGCTTTACAGAGTGCAAAGTTATTTAAATCGAATTTTACTTTGTATGAGTATTCTATTTCTGCTACTACTTTATTAAATTTTGTAAAAAGAAAATCGATATCTTGTTTTTTCCAGTCTGCGTTTATGTGATCAAAGATCCAGGCAATAGAGAGTTTCATATGTTTCCTAATATTTGATATTTACAAATATGCCCCGCGGGGCTTAATCTTTTTTTAAATTTACCTATTTGAGTAACTTTTGCAATTCTAACAGTTTATCACGAATAGCTATAGCTTTCTCAAAATCCAGATTTTCAGCTGCTTGTCGCATTTGTAATTCAAGTTGTTCAATAAGAATCTCAGCCTCATCCCTATTTTTTACTACAATTCTTTCTTTCTTTTTGCCTCCTAATTTAGAGGCTTTACCTATTTGTTCTTGGAGCTTTGAGATGCTTTTGGTAATTTCACGCTTTACTGTTTTGGGCGTAATGCCATGTTCTTCATTATATTCTTTTTGAATAGTTCGTCTTCGATTAGTTTCATCAATCGTTTGTTTCATTGATTTAGTAATCTTATCTGCAAAAAAGATTACCTTACTTTCGGTATTACGAGCCGCTCTTCCTACGGTTTGAATTAAGGATCTTGCGTCCCTTAGAAAACTTTCTATGTCAGCATCCATTATTGCAACAAGAGCAACTTCCGGCATATCAAGGCCTTCTCTTAAAAGATTTATGCCAACAAGACAATCGAAGACTCCTGAACGTAGTTTATGTATTATCTCTGTTCTTTGGGGTGTTTTCAGCTCTGAATGCATGTAGCAGGCTTTAACTTTTCTTTCTTCTAAGTATTTAGCTAAACTCTCTGCCATTTTTTTAGTAAGAACTGTAACCAGTGTTCTGTAACCATTCTTAGCAGTTTTCTCTATCTCTTTTACAAGATGGTCCATTTGGCCAGTTCTTTTTACAATTTCTATTTTAGGATCCAAAATGCCTGTTGGACGAACGAGTTGTTGCACAATTTGGTCTGAGTTTTTTAGTTCATAATCTCTTGGAGTTGCTGAGACAAAAATTGCGTCTTTGAAGTATTTTTCTATCTCTTCAAATTTTAAGGGTCTGTTGTCAAAGCTTGATGGTAGTCTGAAACCATATTCAACCAAAGAAGATTTTCTGGCTCTATCTCCTTTATACATGCCACCCAATTGAGGGATAGTTATGTGTGATTCATCGACTATTACCATATAGTCTCTATCAAAGAAATCGAATAGGCAGTAGGGCGCTTGATCGGGTTTTCTGTCATCAAAGTATCTAGAATAGTTTTCTATGCCTGAACAGTAACCCGTTTCTTGAAGCATTTCGATATCATGATTAATTCGTGTAATAAGTCTTTCTTTATATAAAGGGTTCTCTACTTTTGCAGATTCTATGATTAGATCTCGTTTGATGTTTTTTATAGCTCTATCCATCTTGGCTTTAGTTGTGAGAAAGTGTTTTGCTGGAAAGATTAAAGCATTATCGATTTTTGATAAAACGTTATTGTTATGTTTATCAACCAGTTCTAGTATATCAACTTTATCCCCAAATAGTTCTATTCTAAGGTTACTTTTCATGTACGGTAAGTTTACTGTGATAGTATTACCCATAACTTTAAATGAACCTGATTCTGGTTGAATATCGTTACGCTTGTATTGAATGAAAATAAGTTTTTCGATCAAGGCTTTTCTTGTGATCTTGTCGCCTAGTTTTATCCCAAAAGTCAGATCTCTATAGTCCCACGGGTTACCCAAAGAATATATAGCAGAAACAGAGGCTATAACGATTGTGTCAGGTCTGTTGATTATAGAAGCTGTTGCCTCAACCCGTAAGCGTTCTATTTCTGAGTTTACTTTTGTTTCTTTTGGAATATAAATATCCTGTGCCGGCAGGTATGATTCTGGTTGGTAATAGTCATAATAACTAACAAAATAGCAGACTTTGTTTTC
>CAYVQB010000054.1:0-5865 GCA_964453985.1 uncultured Pseudomonadota bacterium | reverse complement strand
TGATTTCCCCTTAACCTCCCAAATAAATTTGTATTAAGTCATAAAAAATCTGTTTATCTTAAAAAAGGGGATACTAATGAAAAATAAAGAAATCAAAAGGGGCGACACCTTTGATATTGGCGAAATCTGTCCAGAGTCAGGAGTTTATCGTATAAAAGGTTGCAAATGCGAATCAGAAGATCAACGAGAAATTCCTTTAGCAAAGGGACATCGCTTTCCACCATGTAGAACCTGCAAAGGCGGCTTTAAATGGGAATTCGTACGTAGGGCTTAACGCAAAACCTTAATTCTAATTGTATTTTAAAAAACACCAAAAAGTTAGACCAGCACACCCATTTACAGATACTCACGTTTTAAATTATTATTACATATAGGGACAAAAACGTTGTATTTCTAAATGGGGGCTACAAAAAGTGTTATTTAAATGGACGGTTAAAAAAACAAAAAAACAATTTCTTTATTTATTTGTTTTTATAGCTACAATTTTGCATTTCTCAGCTATAAAATCAATGTCAGATACAGACTTCAACTCATTTAATGAAGAATTTGCAGGGCTAGAAAAAGAAATTTCTAGTTATGGGAACCAAACAGCTTCAATGCAACAAGAAGTTACAGATCTTCTTTCTAAGATAAGTACTCAAAAAAAAGAAGGCTTTTTCTCAGGACTCAATAATTCAATAAGTAAATTCAGAAGCCAAACCTTAATACAAACGCCTCAAATTCATATTGATGATAATGACTGGGATGTCTGTCTTGGATCAAAAGAAAAATGCGAACAAGAATTAGGCTACTCGTCTCTACCTGGCTTTAGATTAGGCTTATATGGATCAGATATTTTAAATTTAGGTTTAACAACAGCAGGAATGGGAATTGATTATTTATTATACAAAAAACTACAAGAATATAGTTCTAAAAAAATTTCTAATGCCATTCTTACAAAACATAAAACAATATTGGAACATATAAAAACCATAGAAAAAGCAATATCAGATAAAAATAGAAAACAACAAAGAATCGCAAGAAGACAATTCAATAGTTTTTTAAAGAAAGAGTGTCTTGCTGCTCCATCATTAAAACAAATCTTCATGTCTCCAATAATTGTAAGAATATTGATTAATATAATACTTGGAGAATCCCTAAATTATATTAAAAACAAAACATCCGAACCTAAATTCCAATTCTCTCTTGATTCAGCAATGGCTTTAAGCGAAAAGTTTGAATCTAATTCTAAAAATGGATTTCCTATATCACCTACATCTATGGTTATTAACTTATTTCAATCTTATTCATTTAGTTCTCCCTTCTCTTTTTTAGGATCATTTGGCTTTAGAAACAAAACTTTTGATTCTTATGGATTCTATATAGCTAAAAGATTCTTGATTCTTACCCGCTTCATTAAACAACTTAGCACCCGCTATAGCAATTTAATGATAAAACATTTAACAAGAAACATGTCTGAATTTGCAAAATTACTAGAAAGATACAAATCCTTGAAAGAAAATAACGAAGAACCCTACAAAGCTAGAATAAATAAGATCCATGAAAAACTAGATCATATCTCAAAAAAGATAAACTTCCTTGATAAAAATGGGCATAAATATGCCTTTTC
Organism: uncultured Pseudomonadota bacterium; assembly: GCA_964453985.1. Taxonomy (GTDB): domain Bacteria; phylum Babelota; class Babeliae; order Babelales; family UASB340; genus CAYVQB01. The sequence goes on along the minus strand of CAYVQB010000054.1, from coordinate 4,256 downwards.
ATTAAAGCTATTAGAAGAAAAAAATCAAAATCCAGTAGAAATAAATGACGAATTCGATAAAACAAAAATATCAAAAAAACTAACTTCTAGCGAAAATGATATATATAAATTTGTAGAAAATGGACACAAAACGTCTTTTTTAAGATGGATGCGATTCAAATGTGTGTCATGCACAAAAACAAATCTTTTAATTGAAACTGTAATATCAATACCAGCCTTACTTAAGGCTGGGAAATTTGCACTCGGCTCTCTTTTTTAACTAACTTAATGGAGTATAAATATGACAATAAAGAAACTATTATTCTTAACAAACATAATATTACTAACTATTACATTTAATAACATCTCAGCAATCAGCTTTCTAAATGAAGTGCTTAATGGTGCAGAGTATCAAGTTAAAAAATTAATAGATAAAAGAGAACACGAAGTAGAGAAAAACATTGAAACAATTGAACATAATAGAAACCTTCTTGGACTCATCGAAAAATGCAGTTCCGAAGAAATAAAAGAAGGATGGAACTCACAAAGTCATTATTATTATAATAATTATGATTGTGATGATGACTGTGGATGCCTATATGGAAAAAAAGATCTACCAAACATGGCTAAGACCTTAGAGGCAAAAATAGTATCCCTAGAGACCCGTAATAAAAGTCTGGAAGAAGCCAAAACATCTCTAGATCAAATGGGATTAAATATTGCCACTGACTTCATTGGAATAGAAAAAAGCAAACTAAAAAATCAAGTCCAGTTAGAGTTTAACGAAAAAAACAGTGCGATCGAACAAAAAAAACTTATCGCTGAAGGCCTGGTGAAAAACAAAGGAGCAATGGAAAGGTTAAAATTCCTAACAGAATCATTAACAGATCCTAAGACTCTTAAAAAAATAGGCATCACTGCAGGAGCAATACTGTTTGGTACAATAGCCAGTTATTATGGAATTAAACTAACCTATGAATATCTCAAGAAAAAAATGGGCAAACCTAAGCTTGTAGAAGAGACATCTATTGATAGTTATGGAAAAAGAATAAAAAGTTTTTTCAAACAAACAATAGCAAAACCTTTTTCAGAAAAAATTCTTGGTAGAAAATGGAACGAAACTACTATAGTTCCTACAAACGAAGTTATTTTATCTCAAGATATCAAAGAAAAAGCTCAAACTCTTTCTGATGATATTAAAAAATTACAAGATCTAAAACTTCCATATCAAAACTTATTATTATACGGCCCTCCAGGAACAGGTAAAACAGCATTTGCAAAAGCTTTAGCACAATACTCCGGAATGGATTACGCTATTTTATCAGGTGCTAACTTTGCTCAATTCAAAAATGGTGAAGCAATTGTTGAATTGTTTAAACTCTTTAATTGGGCAGAAAGAAGCAAAAAAGGTGTATTAATTTTCTTTGATGAAGCTGACGCATGCTTTAGAGATAGAGGAACTCTTAATACAGATGGTGTGAATTTTGTAAATGCCTTTTTATCACGAACAGGAGCAAGCTCTGATAAATTCATGCTAGTCTTTGCAACAAACTACGAAGATACACTTGATTCAGCTGTAAGAAGTCGTATACACAAAAAGCTAAATTTACCTCTTCCTGCATTGCAAGAACGTGAAGCGATATTCAACCAAAAGATTAATAAATATATTGCCAATGATCAAAGAACTTATAAGCAAAATGGTAAAAAAATAACATCTAAATTGGTAATTGACAACTCCGTTTCGGCTGACTTCATAAAAGAAATCGCTAAGAAAATGGAAGGATTTTCAGGTAGAGATATAGAGCAAGCTGCTGCAGAAATGAGAATACGTTCTTATCAAACAGAAAACACTTCGTTAACTAAAGATATAGTTGAAAAAGTTATTCAGAATAAAATCAAAGAAGTTGAAAAAGATACTAAAACAAACTTACGTCAATTCAACAAACTACAAGCAACTGCAGCATAGCAATAAGAATTAACAACATTAAGTTAGTTTAAAAAGAGCCCTCAAACTTGAGGGCTCTTTTTATTTAAGACATTCTAGGTGCGTACGCTGGCACTCTAGGCACCTGATGCAATCTATCCAAACGATCTTGAAGGTCTCTATCTTTTTTATCACTAGATAAACTCGACTCAGAATCTCCACCAGAACAAGCTTTTGCTATATTCTGTACAGTTTTACCAACGTTATTTGTTTCTCTAATAATCTCAAACGTTTTTGTGAAATCTATATTATCTTTTGCAAAGCTAAAAAGGCTCCCAAAAAAGCCTTCGTTTTTCTCTTGAGCCACCGTCTTTTCTAAGTCTTCTATTTCTCTATCTAAATCCCTGGAATATTTTTGCGCACAATTTTTAGAATTTTTAGCCTCACTCAATGCCTCTTTAATTCTCTTATCTGCTTCTTTACTAAAAGCCTGCAAATCATCTGAATTTTGTTTTATATAATCGTTTATCTTTTTATCCAGAGCATCAACACTTAACCTACACTCCTGTTTTACCTTCTCACTACTTTGGGTAGCCTCGTTGCATTCCTGTGTTAACTTGTGAGTAACCTTCTCATGCAGTTGTTCCGTCTCTTTAAGCTTTTGTGCATATTCTTTTTTTAATTTTTTAATTTCATCAGTATTACCATTAAATAGTTTGGGAAATAAATTATAGAAACCTAGACTGATTCCACCAAAAGAGAACAGGCCTAAAAGTAATAAAAGATATTTTTTATTTGAGCTATTATCATCTTGCTCCCCATTGGCATCTCTGTACAAAATGTCACCCTCTTTTGCTATATTGCCAAGAGAAACCATAAATATATATCTATTCTGTTCTGTTACGGGTAAATCAAAACCCCGTATAATCTCATCTAGACTAGCTGGCAAAACTGACCGAAAATAGAATATAACCAATAAAATAAGAAATAGTTTCTTTAACCTCATGATATCAACCCCCATTTTTTCAAAAAAACTGTTATATTGTTAAAATTGTAATAAAACAAACACTGAAAGGACAAGAATTATGAAAAAAGAGATATTTTACGCCACAAGCAATCCTGGCAAGTTTGAAGAAGTAAAAACATATACCCAGAACCACTCAAAAACAATCGAGATTAAACAATTTTGTGCAGACATACCAGAAATTCAAACTATGGATCAAAGTGCCATAGCTGTTGATAAAGCATTAAAAGCATGGGAACTTATACAAAAGCCTATCATTGTTGATGATGCCGCCATATATTTTGAGAAATATAACAAATTTCCAGGTACTTTATCTAAATTTGTATCCTTGGGGATAGGTTTTGATGGACTCAAGAAATTAATAGAAACCGGAGATCGAGCTAAGTTTTTGTTATATTTTGTTTATATGGAGAATCCTACAAACTTTAAAGTCTTTGAGGGTGTATGCGAAGGCAGTCTTGTACGGCCTGAAAAATCCTCTGGTGATATAAATTTACCATATGATTGTTTATTTATTCCTGATGGGATTGATAGGACTTATGCGCAGATTAAGCATACAGAAGAAGGGAATAAGTATCTTTATAGGATTAAGGCTTTGAAGCAATTTATGGATTGGTGGAATTTGGCCAATAAATAGAAAAAGGGAAGAGTTTTCACTCTTCCCTTTTTCTATTTAAATTCTTTTTAATGAGTCAATCTATAGATAGCAAGTTTATATGCACCACAACCAAATATACCTATAATAGAGTAAAGTCCACCCAAAAGGCGAAGAGCCTTAAAGTCAATCCATCTAGGTGTTGTAGACATGTCATCAACTGGTAATGTTGACGCTGACCAATCTGCCCCATTCTCCAAGCCTTTTATCAAATTTTCAGGACGTGGATTATAACAAACACTCTCTGCTGGCTTACGACAAAATCCCTTTGTTAAATCTGCTGACCAGTCTTCGCCGTTTTTCAAACCTTTTATCAAGTTTTCAGGACGTGGATTATAACAAATCCCATTTTGAGGAGTGGATTTCAAAAAATCCATAGGATTAAAAGAACCATTCTTATAAGCAAGTGCACTATAAGCAGCAGCGGCAGCAATAACAGCCCCTACCATGACTTTCTTCTTTGTGGACCAAGTTTTTTGTCCTAATTGTCCAGCTTGAGCTGTTAATTCAGCTATCTCAGCTTTAATCTGTCCAACTGTCTTAGCTGCAAAAATCTGGGTATTAAAAGAAAATAAACCCAAACATAATAAAATCGATAAAATTTGTTTCTTCATAAAATTGGCCCCACCAATAAATAGTTATAAATATTAAAAAACATCACTTTATACAAGTAT
>CAYVQB010000053.1:0-5903 GCA_964453985.1 uncultured Pseudomonadota bacterium | reverse complement strand
TGGAGATGAAAGCGACGTTTAGGAGCTTTCATGGCTTTTAAGCTGACGGTCGTAGGTTCAATTCCTACTGGACGGACATTAAATTACACTCTAAGCGAGAGTAGCTCCAGGTGATGGAGATGAAAGCGACGTTTAGGAGCTTTCATGGCTTTTAAGCTGACGGTCGTAGCTCTTTGCCACCGAAACAAAAATAATTTAACTCTAATGCAATAATACTAACACAATAGCATTAAGGTTTTGTTAAAGTTAGAAAAAGGTGGTCTCTGATTATGTTGAAAGCGGTGTTGTAAAATTTTACTTCTCCGCTTTTAACTTTTTCAGTTTGTTTTTGTAATATATCTAAAGCTTTATTATATTCAAACCACTGAACAACCAAACCATTTTTCTTTTCTTCTTCTGTTCGCAAATCCTCGCTATTTTCTTTTAAAGTTTTAGATAGAAAACAAGTTGTTATATAATGTTTAGCATTTCTATTTCTAAACTCTTCTATTTTTCCGACTTCTTTTATTATTTCAGTATGATAATTCGTTTCCTCCAAAACTTCCCTTTTTGCTTCCTTTTCTAAATCAGTGCTTTCAGCTCCTCCTCCCGGTAACAAGAAAAAATTGTGAATTGGGTTAGTAATTAAAGCAATTTCATTTTTGTCGTTTTTAACAATTATTTTAACAGTTTGCCTATCTTTATAAGAATTAGGAGTTTGGTGTTCAGGATTTTCAAATATATCCTCATCTTTTAGTATTTTTAAGTATTCCATTATAATTTATTATACTCTACAAAAGAAAAATCTGCACACTTTGACAAAGCATGCAGATTCTAAAAAGGACTTCTACAAGAAAGGGGTTTATCTATGGTTATATTCCTGAAATTATCAATCTGAAAATTTGCGATATAACAATTTGGTGGATTTTTAATCCAACGAAAATCGTCATCACTCATTTTAAGTAAAAATTTTGCGATAATCCTTAATGCAAACCCGTGGGTGATAATAACAACACTATTGGAAAAATCTTTTTGTTTTCCCACGGTAAGTAATTCGTTTACAAAATTACCGATATTTTTAATAAAAATTGATGAATCATCCCCACCAGGAAATTGATAATACAAAACTCCTTTCTTATACCTTTCTCTCTCAATTTCTTTAACATTTATGGAAGTTGTATTTCCCCAATTCAAATTTCTTATTCTAGGTTCAACAGTAGTTATTGATTTGTCCAAATCAAGTTGCGAACAAATAACAGAAGTTGTTTGCAAAGCTCTATTTGATGGTGATGAATAAACTTTTACAGATTCAAATGGGGAAAGAATAATTTGAATTTTATCAATTATATTATCTATCTGATGTTTCCCTTCTTTTGTAATCGATATTTGATAATCTTCTAACTCTCCATTCAAATTAGGGTTAATATCTTCTTGAGATTGAGCATGCCGAATTACAACGATTTTTTTAAGAGTCATGCAAAACACCTCCTTTCTAAAGTTTTTTAACAAGGAACAAGATTTACTGAAACAACTATACTATATATCCCGCTTTAGGTAAAGTTTAATATACCTATCAATTGCCATTGCAAAGGTTTTTTCCAAATTTGATTTAGTGTCTATTTTACACCAATAATTATTAATTTTTTCAAAATAAAAATTAGATTTTTCTAAAGTATATTGCCCAAAACTTACAAATTGAAACTCTATTAAATAAAACTGATTATTTTTTACAGCAATATCCATAGAGATAAATGGGGTTTTAAATCTGTTAAATATATCTAATGAGTAATCTAATAAACCACTAGGTAATTCTTTTGGAAAAGAAAATAAACCACTTCCACTAGCTCGAAAATCATTCTTTCTGTTTTCTCTTTCAAGAACATATACTTTTTCTCCATAAATAAGAACTTTATAATCCCCTGCTAAACCCGATATATAATTTTGAACAATAAATTTATTCCGAAAATTAGAAATTGGTTTATATCCTTCCCCATCAAACAAATTTTGTATAGCCCTTTTCGTATTAGTAAAAGTAAAAGTCCTGGAAATCTGTTTGATTTTCTTTATAGCATCTTTTAAGTTATCAACTTTATAAATATTTTTGCTTTGAGAACCTAAACTCGGTTTTATCACAGCAGGAAAAATTATTTGTTTTGAATCTTTTAAAAATTCCTCCAATGTTCCATACCTTTTAGTGTAGATGTTACTTTCTTTGTTAATCCTTTTTATATCTCTTAAAATTTCCATAAAGTTTTTATTATGGTGAGCTCTAAATTTTTCAAAATCTGGAATTAAAATTGCTCCACAATTTTTTAAACCCAACAAAACATCTTCTATATAACTTTTATATCTCAAATCAGGATCTTCAGTAGATTGATATAATACAATTTTATCTTTATATTCATTATTAAAATCTATTTCATAAAAACCTTTAATAGAAACCAAATACCCTGATTTTTCTAAATTTCCTTTCACTTTCATTACATTCATACTAGATCCTCTTTCTTGAGTAGACGAATAGAAAAAACCACGATCATCAACTAAAATTAAAATTTCTTTCATATTAAAATGATTATATATAAAGATCCAAAATAAACTTTTCTAAGGCTAAATCAAATTCCAACCCCCCTCTTCTCGCCTCATGATAAATTGAAACTAAATCTGAACTCATTTTTTTTAATTCTTTTTCAGAATAATTTTTTAAATAACCTTTAGCCTTATTAAAAACAAAAGGTTTTAACCCGGATTGACTTGCATTTTGAGAACCCAACACTTGGAACATTACTTTCAACTGCCAAAAGATAATTCCACTCACTTCTTCCGGTGGTATATTTTTAATTTTCGTTTTTTGATATAAAACCCATAAATCTTTTTTATTTCTATTTCCAAAACAAGTAGCTAAGTCAAAAATATTAAAATCACTAGTATCAAAACTACCATTTTCTGTTGCAAAAACTCTCCCTTTATTATTTTTTACAGAAAATTCCTGAATTCGTGTCGCATATTTTTCTATCTTTTTCAAAACTGGTTTTAAAATTTTAGTTTCAATACAGATAAAAATATTTTCCGATTTTTGTAGGTCCTCCAACTTACTTACTAAAAGTTTTGAAAACTCTTTATCTTCAAATAAAGAATCTAATTGCACAATATATTTTTCTTCAAATAAACCGCGACTCTTTATAAATTCATCTAACTTTACTTCACTAAAATTATCAATATCCAACTTAAAAAAACCAGCATTTGGTTTTTTAGAAAATAATGATTTCAAAAGAAATTTTAATTTTTCTCTTGATTTTCTTGTATCATCTCCATATAAAAAATAAATCATATTACTTCCTTTAAATTATTCCAATTATTTCCTTTTTTAATATTTACTTCATAAATAATCCCTTTAGTTTTTTCAACTGGCAAAACAGTTTCCATTATTTTTTTAATTTCTAAAATATGTTTTTCTTCAATGTCTTTTTTTATTTCAAAAACCAATTCATCATGAACTTGTAAAAGCATTCTAACTTTTTCTTCTAACTTATTTTGAATAAGATATTTATCTATCCCTACCATCGCTATCTTAAGAATATCAGCACTAGTTCCTTGTACAGGAGCATTAATAGCCATCCTCTCCGCCATAGCACGGATAAAAGGTATTTTGGACTTTATGCCTTCAAAATATCTCAACCTACCAAAATAAGTCTTTGTGTAACCATTTTTCAATGCTTGTTTCTTAACCCTCTCTAAATAACTAGCCACCGTCTTGAAAGTCTCAAAATACTGATTATAAAATTCCTGAGCTTCTTTTCTTGTTATCTTCTCAATTCCGTTAGAAGCATCTTCCATATTTTGTCTTAAAGAATTAACCCCCATTCCATAAATCATTCCAAAATTCACAATCTTAGCTTTTCGCCTCATCCCACTATTAACTTTTTCTATTGGTACCCCAAAAATTTTAGAGGCCACCGCTGAGTGGACATCATCACCTTTCTTAAAAATTTCAATTAAATTTTTATCTCCTGATAACATCGCCACCGCTCTTAATTCCACTTGAGAATAGTCAAAAGCAACTAAATCAAAACCTTCCTGAGCTTCAAAAGCTCCTCTTATTTTTCTTCCTTGTTCCGTCCTAGTCGGAATATTTTGCATATTAGGATTATTAGATGATAATCTTCCTGTTGTTGTACCCGCTTGTAAAAAGGTCGCATGAATGCGATTATCCTTCCCTACTAACTTAGGTAAACTGTCTATATAGGTGGAAAGAAGTTTCTGTAACTCCCGATACTTCAGAATTTCTTCCACAATCGGATGTAATTCAATCATTTTTTTTAATTCTGATTCTTTTGTTGACCGTTTCCCTGTAGAAGTTTTTTTATTACTTTTTGGTTTTAGTAGTAGTTTTTCAAATAAAACTTCAGCTAATTGTTTAGGAGAATTAATATTAAATTCCCCATCTGAATATTTCCATATTTTCTTTTTTAATTTATTTAATTCCTGGTGATATTCTTTAGAAATTTCATCTAAGTATTTTATATTTATTTTAATACCTGTTTCACTCATTTTTTTAATAACAGGAATTAAAGGTAACTCTATTTCTTTTAAGACAAAATCTAATTTTTTACTTTTAATTTCATTCCAAATATATTTTTTCGCCTCTAAAAAATTTTTCTTACCACTAAAATCTAAAACATCATCTTTGGTTGGTTTTGTAATATTAGAATCTAATAACCATAAAGCAATTAAAACTTTTTGTAATTCATCTTCGTCAATTTTTTCATCAACAAGGTTATTTTCTTCTTCTGTTGGAAGATTTCCTTCACTCTCTTTATTTTTACCGTCAAAATAATCTCTCACCCGCTGAGTTAATGTCCGAAAACCAAATTCTTGAAATAAAGAGAGTATTTTATCTTTTTCTACGCCTTCTTTCCATACTTTATCTGGTAAAATAAAATTAATAGGAACATCTAATTTAATCGTGGCTAATTCTTTAGAAAAAATTGCATCGTCTTCATTATCTTTTAATAATGAAATTATCCTAGGTTTTATTCCTTTATCCAAAAAAATATCTTCATCTTTTTTTAATTGTTTGTAGATACTTTCAATCCCACCAAAATTTTGAATTAAAATTGTAGCAGTTTTTTCTCCTATCCCTTTTATTCCAATAATATTATCAGAGGGGTCTCCCCTAAGTCCTTTATAATCAATTAAAAGCCTTGGTTCAAAACCAAAACGGTCAATCACAGCCTTTTCATTATATAAAATAGTATCGTTAATACCTTTTTTAAGAGTATAGACACGAACTTTATCATCATCTACTAATTGCATAGTATCCATATCACCAGAAGCAATAATAATATCTATATTTTCTTTTTTTAGTTTTTCCGCGATTGTTCCTAAAACATCATCTGCTTCAAAACCAGCTTTTTCATAAATTGGAATATTGAAAACATTAAAAAGATCACGAGATCTATCTATTTGTTTTATTAAGTCATCATCTGGTTTTTGTCGCCCAGCTTTATATTCGTCGTAAATTTTATGCCGATAAGTCGGTTCCGGTAAATCATAACAAGCCACAATATAATCTGGTTTCAAATCTTTTAGTATTTTTAAAAGCATTGCTGAAATACCATACAACGCTCCAGTTGGCTCCCCTTTTTGCGAGGAAAAATCTGGTAAAGCATGATAAGCTCGATGAATAATTGCGTAAGCATCTAAAAGAACCAACCTCTTATTTCTTTTATTTTTATTTCCTTTGTTTTTTAACATAGTGAGTTATTCTTTTTGTTTAATTAGTTCTTTATACAAAGAAATAACTTCTAAAGCAAAATCAAAACTTTTCTTCTGTATCAAATTATCTTTTTCCATCATTTTTAATTTTTAATTTATCATTTTTAATTCGAGGTGCTTAATCAAAAATTACCTCGCGAGTTTTTTCA
>CAYVQB010000052.1:0-6127 GCA_964453985.1 uncultured Pseudomonadota bacterium | reverse complement strand
ATTAATCTTAAAAAAAATTGTTTCTCTAATATTCATATTCGAAAAGGTTGCACCATTTAAAATGCTACAAATAAATGCAGCTTTATTTATTATGCATCTAAACAAATAAGAACCTATTAATTTTGTTCGAATCAAAACTGTTTCATTGAAACTACAATTCTCTAACCTTGTATAAGAAAGATTTGCACCTTTAAGATTTGTTCTATCAAAAATTGTTCCATGCAATAACTTCATATTTTTTTTATCTAGACCAGATAAATTAGCACCTGATAGATCCGCATCTGTAAAGTCCACACCTCTTAAATCAAAGAATCTTAAATCTGCACCTTTCAAATTTGCACGTACCAAGTTCTTTTCTTTATTTTTCAATTTTTTATAATCATCCAAACTATAAGTTATATCAGCATCAGCAAATTTATCTCTTTGATCACTTGTATAAAAATCTCCGCCACGTGAACGTTTGCTACCAATATGCGATTTACGTTTAAAACATCCAAAAAGCGAAGAAAAAAAAGAGGGTTTCGGAGCATCTTGCTTCAAGGAGTCCGATGCTGGCACAGACATATCAGATTCGTCCTCTTCCTTAAAAGTAGATTCTGTACTATCAGGTTTGCTTGGCTGGAAAGAACTCGAAGATGATGATGATGATGACGAAGTAGCAAATGCATCCGCCGTATCTTCTATATCAAATTTAAATTCTGAAGAATCTGATTTCTGTCGTCCAAAAGATCTTGAATAAGTTTTTTTTAAATAAGCCAGTCTAGGCCTTAAATTTGGACCTGTGACAGGTAAAGCTATAGTCTCAAGCGTATCAACTAATGCAGAACCAGCCGTTTTAAGTGCTAAACGTGGATCTTTAAGTATTAAACTTGGCCTGATACCTATGACGGGTAAAGTTAATAAGCAGTCAACTATACCCAAAGCCCTTCCAGAAAATGTTTTTTTTACCGACTCCTTATCCTCCATAGCAGAAATCGTAAAACTACCAGCCATTAAAGAAAACATTAAAGAAAATATAACTACTTTTTTCATGATAACCTCCGTAAAATTTTATATAAAAAAACTCCCACTATTTCTAGGGGAGTACTAATAACTAATAAAACACAGTAATTTTTTTGCCATAATATTTGGCTTATATCTTTCATAAAAGAATATGTTAGATAAAAACAAAGTCGCGTCTTCTAAATTTTTCATGAAATAACCTCTCATAATTAAAACCTATAAAACTATACTTAATTTTATTATAAATTTTCTATTATTAATTATAGATTAACATGTATGAATTAAATTGCAAATGGCTATTATTTATGCCGAAAAACAGCGTTTTTTGATTAAAAAAGCACTCTATATGAAAACTTTTGATGATATAAAAACAAAAAAGGGCATTAACTAAGTGTATATTTAGTTAATGCCCTATGAGGTTACGTAATTTTTATATAACTATAGATATTTTATAGTTACTACAGCTCCGGTAACCACAACTACTACTAAGTTTCTTATTGTCTGTTTACGTTCAAAAAGTAAATCATAAACAGTTTGTGATAACTCTGAAGCAAGAAAACAACCCAAAGAAAATTTTCCATTCTCAGATATATTAGCTAAATAATAGCCAGCTTTAGGTAAATCTTGAGTTAAAAACCTAAATTGAATCCATTTACCAACTTCATAACCCGTTAAGACCGCAAACGCCAAGCCCGCGGCTCTAGGAACCCAACGAACAGGCCAGGTTACATTCCAACAAAGTTTCTTTAATTTATCCCATTTGGATTTAGGCGGTTTGATTGCTATTTTAATGTCCTGCAAACCTTGTAATAGAAGAGGATCAGCTTGCTGCGATATTCTTATTGCTTGTTCTAAATTTCTTAACTGTACAGTTTGTTCAGTCTGACCATTAGCTACAACTTGAGTTAAACCTTGCAATTCATCTTGCAATGCTTGATACATTGGTTGAAAACTATTTTGCAAAGCTTGAGGAAACGCTTGTAAGGCTTGAGTTGTTGGATGCAGTGCTTCTTGTAAAGCTTGAATCAATAGACGATTTGGATCAACAGGTGCTTGGCCCTCTATAGGTATTTCACCATTTCCCTCCATAGAAAATACATTCCCAAAACACAATATGAAACCAAATATAAAAAAACTAAAAAGTTTATTTGATTTTTTCATGATATAACCTCCCAATCAATAATCAAAATACTATAAATTTATCACTTAAAAAACACCTTTAAGCTGATAAATTTATATTAGCAATAATTAATACTATTGTAAAAGGCCTATTTTTGCTAAAAAACTAACTTTTATTCTAATGTTGCACCATATTTCTGTAATATAGCAACTAATTGAGAAGCACAAATTTTATTTTTTCCAGCATAAAACAAGGGCGTATTTTTTTTATTATTATAGAAATTAATATCTGCTTTTTTATCCAGAAGCTCTCTAACTAAATCTAACGATATTGTTTCTCCAGACATAGCCCAATTTAAAGAATGATCACCAAACTTAGTTCTAATGTTAACATCAGCACTCTTCTGCACAAGAAATCTAGATATATCCCAATGTTCTCTTTGATTTGACCGTATTAGAGGAGTAAAACCTAGTTGGTCTTGTGCGTTAATACTTGCTCCATCTTTAACAAGAAACTCCACAACAGGACTTATCCCATTATAAGCAGCCCAATGCAAAGCAGTTTCTTTATCTTTATCAACAGTATTAATATCAATACCATGAAATAAAAGTATTTTTAGCAAGCCCAAATTTCCATCTTTTGCTGCCTGAAAGAAAACATCATTAATGGCATTAAAGCTTGATTCTTCTACGAGCCCGTCATGCAACTTACGCTCTTTTAATAAAGAACAAAATAAACATCTATGGTTTATTCTTCTTTTACAATGCTCTCTACTTGGTCGCCAGCCACGAAGATCTTTAGATAAACAAAACTGTGCTTCATCTAAAATTTGATAAAAGTTAACTAAGCCTTCTTCTTTATTTACTTTTCTATCTAAAGCGATAATACGTTTTATAGCATAATCAGCCAAGGCTACATGCTTCTCTTTTCCTAGCAATAAACCTTGTGCAATATTACATAAATTAGATAAGACTTCGTTTTCTCGGGAACCTTTTTCAACAGAAGAAAGAATAATATTTTTTTTCCATACGTCTATCGGAAACAAATCAATTAAACCAAACGGCTCTACAAACTTGTGACCGGCAACTAATGGAATATAAGAATGCGTGCAAAATAAAATAAAAGAAATAGTTAGAATCTTTTGAATTCTTCTCATGATAAACAAACCCCTAAAAACATAGTATCCTACTTAATTATTCTTGATATTAAATAGGATACTATATCTAAATCTACCTAGAAATCAAAGAGAAACTGATTATCGCTATTATTAGGTTCTTTTTTTAGCTTTTGATAAGTTGATTTAAATTCTTTTGATAAATAGCCCAAAATTTTAAGTGATGTGTTCACTGGATGAATAATAGTTTCTCTTACTTTAGCACCAATCTGAGATACAGGATCTTTAAATGGAATAGGTGAGATAACCGGGCTATCTAATGGTTGTGCATTAATAGTAGGGGTACTATCAACAACAGAAGAAATATTATCTTTAACGTTTTTCATACTTTTACTCAAATTAAACATACCCTTAACTCCACCCCAACAAGCCTTGAATGGAACAAGTAAAGAAGAAAGGTTATGTTTCTCATCCAAATAAACACAGACAACACCGATAGCTGCTAAGAAAAAAGTATATGAAATTACTTTCTGTTCAACCAAACTTAATCCATTAACAATTGGTTTATGCAACTTAGAACCAATATATCCCAAAGACTTTCTAACATTTCCACGAGAATTAATTTTTGTTTCTTGATAAATAAAGATTAGATTCTCCAACTGTTTTAGTTGTTTGTTATTTATAGGTAGTTTGTCAGAAACTGTATTTAAAACTCGGTAAGCTAATACCTTACTATTTAAAGAATTCATTTTTTGAATTACGCTTCCTTCAAACCTACCCCATGAAGCTTTAAGCAGATTATTAATAGCCCTATATGAATCTGAAAATTCTTTTAAGCCAATATCTAAAGATGTCTTTTTACTACCATCATAAGAAGACATATCAGAATCAATACTAACCAATAAACCATTGATCAATATTTCTAAGTTTTCTAAGTCTTTATTCTTGAATTTATTAAACAAATTTTTGGATTGATTAAGAACTTTATTAAATGATAAAGATTCTGTTGCATAAGTATTAACAAAAGAAAAATTAATAACAAAAAGAATAGATAAAAGTTTTATTAGTTTTTTCATAAAAACCCCCATTTACTAAAATTGACTGACAATTAAATTATCCCTACACCTTAATAATACAAAATGTATTGATTCTAGTAAAAAGGGTGTTTTTGGATAAATAAGCAGTTGTAATCTACAATACTCAATTTATCAATTTTATTGCAAAAGCAACTATTCTACCTGTAATATATTTCATAGGGAACAAAAATATATAGAGGGGTGGGGATCCAATGTTCAGACTAAGAAACAGTTTATTCATATTAAACAATCTGTATTTAACCAAATACAGAAGAGTAATTCCTAAAAAACGACCTATCCCAGGCCTATGGACAGTAATCGGCCAAGCATCAAGGCAAGCATACGGATATTTGTGTAGTTGGGGATTCTATCTAAGACTAAGCGTAATTATATCACTAATATTACTAGTGATTCCCTTTGTTTGGTTATTCGTAACGATAAGAAGAAAAAATCATGATAAAGTTCTTATTAAAAAATATAGTGGAACAAAGTAGTACCGAACAAAAACGCATCCCATACCTAGCAATGGAATATGCTCAAGGATATATAGACTACATACGGGCAGGAGTAAAAGATTTGATGTGGATAATTATAATACTTTTGGCCGTAATTATATTTTTTTTAGGACTGATTATTTTCAAAAGAAATGGAAATAATAATTAAAAGTTATCGCATACTTTGGGCGCCAAAGCCCTAGCAAAGGCGCCCAATTTTATTTCTACTTAATAAAAAGTTCTTTAATAGTAGCCAAAGAACCCATAACAGCACTAGATTCATAAGGTAATAAAATCAATTTACCATTTTTATCTTTTGTAATTTCAGGTAAAGCTTTAATATAATTAAGCGCTATTAAATATGGTAATGGATTACCACCAGGAACAGCCTTCTGTATCATACCAATAGCCTCAGCTTCAGCCTTAACAGTAACTAGTCTTGCTTGAGCCTCACCTTCTGCTCTTTGGATTTTTGCCATCTTATCGCCTTCAGATTCCAAAATAGCAGCTCGTTTTTTACCTTCAGCTTCAAGAATTAAAGCTCTACGATCACGTTCAGCACGCATCTGTTTTTCCATAGCAACACGGATATCAACAGGAGGATTAACTTCCTGGAGTTCAACTCGGTTAACCTTAACACCCCATTTATCTGTTGCATCATCCAAAATAACACGTAACTTCTCGTTAATCTGATCACGAGAACTAAGAGACTCATCCAAATCCATAGAACCAATAACGTTTCTAAGTGTAGTCTGTGTAAGTTTTTCTATAGCCTGAGGCAAGTTAGAAACTTCATACAATGCACACATGGGATCTGTTATTTGATAATAAAGTAGGGCGTTGATTTCCATTGTAACGTTATCCTTTGTGATAACATTTTGTTTTGGAAAATCATAAACAGCTTCACGCAAATCAATACGCTCTACATACTCAGTATAACGATAGGGATGACGACCAGAAGGATCTTCCCTTACAAAGGTCCATAAAGTCCTTCGTGTTTGATCAATAAAAGGAACAACAAAGTGTATCCCAGATCTAAGAACCTTCTGAAATTTACCCAAACGTTCAACCATTATAACTTCTGATTGTCTTACAATATAAGTCGCCTTAATTAAAGCAGTCATTATAAAAAGTACCAATACTGCAAAGAATATGTAAAAACCTCCAGCAATAGTTAAAACCATTTTTCACTCCTAGAATAAAATTAACATTTAACAATTAGACGATTACCTTTGACTTCAACCACTATTACTACAGTTCCCTTTTCCAAACTCATATTCTCTTTTGTTTTTGCTGACCAGATTTCTCCGCCAACTTTAAC
>CAYVQB010000051.1:4590-6560 GCA_964453985.1 uncultured Pseudomonadota bacterium | reverse complement strand
TTTGATTTACCTCTAACTGTAAAACGCTTTGCCGATATTAAAGAATGGTATAAAAGAAAATCACCTCAGGATACAAAACCATTGAGATCTATATCCTACGGCAACTCTCTTTTTGCAGGAATAGTAAAAGACTATGAAGCATGTGCCTATAAATTTTCTGAGGTGAGCAATTTTAGCTATGCCCTATTTATTAACAAAACCGATTATATTTTTGGTAACACATCTAAATATTTTTTTATCTCACCACTAAAAACTCTTTTAGGCTTTTTTGCAAAAGGCGAGTTTTTTCATTCTCGAACAAGAACACAAGGTTTTGAATCTGCAAAACAAACTCCTAAGAAAGTAGAAGGTATTTTTGGCGAAGGACTTATAGACAAACAAGAGATCTTTTATTCTAGAGGCGACCCACTACTAAGCTGTTCTAAACTTGTGGAATATTTGAATAAAGAGAATGTAAAAATCTTAAAACTAAGCGAAGAATTCGAGCAACCAAGTGAAATTAAAGGTATAGAGATGCTCTCAAATCAAAAAAGAGCAGGCAATTTATACTTAATGCTATACACATTTGAAAAATGGCGCCAACTAACACCATCGCTATCAGATTGGACTAATAGATGCCTTGAAAGTTATGTTGAATATGCCGGTGCAGATAGAAACTGGGATAAAGTAGCAGATGATTGGGTTAACTTTTTTAAAACAAAAGAGACACGAAAACAAAAAGCTCTAATTAATCCATTAACATTTATAAAACAGGCAAGACTATTTATAGAAACTCTAAAAAAGCCTTGGAATAATAAGAGTAATTGGCTCAATGAACAGAGTGGCAAGCCATTTATTCAAAAACTAATAGTCCAACCAGACAGTAAACTTTGTTTTATTGGAGACCTACACGGGAGTATTCATTCTCTCTTAAGAAATCTAAAACGATTATTAATTCTTACTTATATAAATGATAAAACTTGGAAACTAAAAGATAATTTTTATTTAATTTTTACGGGTGACTATACAAACCTTGGCCATTACGGCATTGAAGTCTTACAAACACTACTACGATTGAAAATAAAAAATGAAAACCAGGTCTTCTTACTAGCAGGTAATCATGAAGATGTTAGCGTAGCAACAAACTTTGGTTTTAAAAAAGAACTTGAAGTGAAGTATGGCCCCAGCCCCGCTCAAAAAATTCTCGAAAACTTAAGAGAATTATACTCATATATGCCTTATGCTATATTTATTGGTTGCAATAATAATTTTATACAATGCTGTCATGGTGGTATTGAAATTGATTATGACCCTATGCCATTTTTAAACTCAAATAAAATATTCCAAAAAATAGCCCGAACTGAAATGGACGGATTTAGACAAAGTTACTTTGATCAATCCACAAAAGAAAATCCCAATTCAGCAATTATTCAAAGGCCTGAACAACCAGATGGATACCTTGCAAGCACCGTTGCAACAGAAAAATATTTAACTGAAAAAACCAAAAACAAAGTTAAAGCCTTCTTTAGAGCCCATCAGCACTCTTACTATGGCTTAAAGATGCTTCCACTTGCCTCTGTAACACCAGTAGAGGTTCGCAAAAAACTACATGAACGTGAAGGGTTACCATGGTGGCAAGATGTCTTTTTGAAATATCCAACACCTATTACCAATGAGGGTTTACGTATATCTATGTATGGCCCCGTATTTACTTTTTCCTCAGCACCTGAAGGCGTTTCATACCTACCAGATAATACTTTTGACTTTGACTGCATGGCAATACTAACAGTAAAACAAAACTTTAATGATTGGCGCCTAATACCATACGAAAACCCTTTACCCAAAGACAGGGATTCCCGAAAAGTTGTAATCAAACAAAAAGAGGATTGGGATCCTGAAAAACAATTATTTGAGTATGATCAAACGAATAAAGAAAATCCTAAAATAATAATTAACGATTGTATAGATATAGAATACAAAGAGCCTGAAAA
>CAYVQB010000051.1:0-4490 GCA_964453985.1 uncultured Pseudomonadota bacterium | reverse complement strand
AACTAATAAAACTTTTAGAAGAGTAACACATTATGAAAACACTAGCTTTAGACCTTGGCGATAGATGGGTAGGCTCTGCAATCTCTGATGCCCTAGGCATCACCTGCAGACCATACAAAACAGCAGACGCAAAAGATTTATATTCTTTTATAGAAGAAGTAATTCAAGAAGAAGACATAGAACAAATTATAGTTGGTTGCCCTCAAACATTCTCAGATACACAAAGTGACCAAACAAAAAAAATAATTTTACAAAAAGAAGATCTAGAAAAAAAATTTAGTAACATAAAATGGACTTTATGGGATGAACGCTTAAGTAGTAAGAGAGCTGAGGGATTGCAAGGCCTAATGGGCAAAAAGCAGAAAGACAAACAGACAAAGGTCGACAGCCACTCGATTGCAGCAGCATTTATATTGCAAACGTACCTAGACAAGCTGGCTTTCGATAGATAGAAAAAATTATTCGCCAAAGAGCAATTCCTATTATATTTAATATTTTATGTAAAAAAAACTATTTTTTACAATTCAAAAAAAAAATGCTTTACTAAATTTGAGTAGTAGTAAATCAATATTTTTACATATTAGGAGGGTAAAAATTATGAAGTGCCCAAAGTGCGATGGGTTAATGATAATGCAGTCGTTCTTTGACCACTTCATCAACTTTGAAGGTTGGAAGTGTTTGAATTGTGGTAAGATTATAGAAAAAAAAGAAAACACAATTAAAGATGATGCCTTTAGTATCTTTTACCAAAAGCAAAAAGTAAAAAAGCATCACGACTAGAATAACACAATGATTAATTCAAAATTTCTTAGCATCCAAGGCAGCTATAAAATCCTTGAGCTATCTCTCTATCAAAATCATAAATCCCTAGAAACAATCACCCTGAGCAACAAAAAAGCTAGCTCCGCTCTTATCCCATTAATAGAAGAACTACTAGCTAAACATTCTATTACGTTGTCTGACTTAGATTTTATCGGTGTAGACCAAGGCCCAGGCGCATTCACCTCACTAAGAGTTACAATAACCACAGTCAATGGCATAAGCTTTGCAAAAAAGATACCACTTATCGGCATAGACGGCCTAAAAGCTCTTTCTCAAGAAAATCTAAAAGTTTTAAACCGTGATCACAAAGAAATTAAACCAAATTTTCTTGTATCATCATTAAACGCATTTAATAATGAAGTATTTTTTGATATTAAAAAAATCGAAAACAATAAACTCGTCGAAACAGAGTTTGATAATAATTATGAAAAAATAGATTCTTTATTAGAAAAAATAAAAACTAACTTTAAAGATCAAAAAATTCTATTCACTGGTAATGGCACAATATTACATGAAGAATTAATTCTAGAAACATTACAAGATAAGGCTATCATATTGCCTAACACTATACAGGTTTGTTCAACAGAACAGATCGCTGATATGGCTCTTAATAGATGGAATAAAAAAGAAAATCTTGAATCCAAACTTTTACCATTATATCTAAAATCACAAACATTTACTGTGAGTAAGTAAGCTCGACACCGTTTGCACCAGGGCATGACCTAACGGCCCCTAAGCCAACAGCAACAGCCTCAACAGCTCTTAAAATTGTAGGGGTTAATGCACAAAGCTCAAAGTTATTAGATTTTAATAGATCAAGTTCAGAATCTGAAAATCCACTTTCTGGACCAAAGAGCAAAGTTAAATCTTTTTTTTCTTTATCTAAGCTTTGTAAAATTTCTAAAAGTTTATTGCCATCAGGATCAAAGAGTATTTTTTTGGAATCTTTAATAGATTTATTATTTATAAAATCATTTAAGCTTACAGGCTCCAAAAGCTCTGGAATGACAAAATTCTTTGCTTGTTCACAACCTGCTATCATAATTTTTACTAAACGCTCTTTATCTTTAAGCCAGTTTTTATGAACTTTTTGGGATAGCACAGGTTGAACAATATTTGCTCCCATTGCAGCAGCATAATATAAAACCTGTTCAAAAAAGTTTTTCTTTAATAAGCCCAGAGACAGTGTGATTTTGGGTTGTAATATTTTATTATTTTTGATATTTAGAATTTTACCTGAAATATTTTTTTTAGAAATTTCTAAAAGTTCTAATTCTAAATTTATTTGTGAATCAAACAAAATTAATTTATCACCCAAATTTAATCTCAAAATTTGGGTGATTCTCTGAACCAGTTCTTTATCTTGAAATTTTAAAGATTCTTCTTGTTGTAAATCTTTTGTTAATAAAGATAGATTATCTCTATAAATCGCGAATAAATGTTTATCAGAACTTATCTTACCGGTCACTTTACTTCTTATTTTTGTACTTTTTGTATACTACAAAACCACCACCACTCAAAACCACAACAAGACCCAATCCTGTAACATATACGGCTGTACTTATCTCTGATGCTTTCATAAGAGCAATTAGGCAAACAAGTTTACAAGATTCTATTACAGAAGGCTTAGTTGGCTCAGGGGGCATTGGTATGTCAGGAATAGGTTCAAT
Source organism: uncultured Pseudomonadota bacterium (assembly GCA_964453985.1). GTDB lineage: Bacteria > Babelota > Babeliae > Babelales > UASB340 > CAYVQB01. The sequence continues at coordinate 1,998 of CAYVQB010000051.1, read as the reverse complement.
ATCTATAAAGAAATTATCAATATCTGAATCATCAATATCACCTGATAAATCCATAACTTCTTGATATTGATTGGGCATTTGTTCGTCTTGTTCTACAACTTCAATATTAAAATTTGCAGAAACTAATAAATCACTCTCATCAGCAGGCCTTAAATATAGAGAGCTTGAAACCGAAAAAACAAATAAAAAAATAATTTTCTTAAACATAAACTTAACTCCTGATTAAACTGGTAAGCTAAAATATTAAACTATTTTAAAGAAAAGAGATTATTTTATACCTTAAATACAAAGATATAACAAAAAAAATGTAAATTTAGGAGTTTTTAATGTCAAAAACAAGAGAAACACCCACAATGTTATTGATTTTAGATGGCTTTGGATACAGTAAGGAAAAGTTTGGCAACGCAATAGCACATGCAAAAATGCCCAACTGGAACAAATGGTTAAAAGAATATCCAAACAGATTAATTCATGCTTCAGGAGAATTTGTAGGATTACCACCCGGATGCATTGGCAACTCTGAAGTCGGACATACCAATATGGGCTCTGGTCGGATAGTCAAAACCGCACTTGTAAAATTTAATGAAATAATAGAAAACGGTTCTATATTCCAAAACAAATTATTGATTGATCATTTCAATATGTTAAAAGAAGAGGATAAAGCGTTACATCTTATGGGCCTGCTTTCTGACGCGGGGGTGCATAGTCATATTAAAAATCTATTTGCATTAATAGAACTTGCAAAAAGACTTGATCTAAAAAAAGTTTCCATTCATGCATTTTTGGATGGTCGCGATACACCAGCAGAATCAGCTACTAAATATCTAGAACAATTACAGGAAATATGTACTAAAAATAATTATAAAATTGCAAGCCTACACGGACGTTTTTATGCAATGGATAGAGACAATAATTGGGATAGAATAGAAAAAAGTTACAATGTTTTATGCGATATTCACCAACCAGAAGATAAAAATGATCTCACTTGGCAAGAAGTCTTACAAAAATCTTATGAACAAAATATCACGGACGAATTTATAGAACCTATCTTGCTTTGTAAAGATAGTTATATAAAAGCTAGCGACGGCGTTTTATTCTTTAATTACAGACCTGACAGGGCTATGCAACTAACAGAATGCTTTATAAACCCCAACTTCGATCATTTCAAAGTAAAAGATTTAAATAGCACCGATGGCACACTCTCTTTCTTTATATCAACCACAAGATATAAAAAAGAATTTAAAGAGTTTAATAATGATATTTTATTTGAACAAGAGAACATAGAACACACTTTATTAGATGAGATAGCCGAACAAACAAATAAAAAAGTCTTTATAATTGCAGAAACAGAAAAGTATGCACACGTTACTTATTTTTTCAGGGGTTTAATCGAAAAACAACTACCAACAGAAACCCGGAAATTAATTCCATCTTTAAAAGTAAAAAACTATATAAATCACCCTCAAATGTCTGGGGATAAAATAACTCAAGAGCTTTTAAAATCTTTAAAAGAAGATCCTGCTTATTTTTATTTAGTAAATTATGCCAATTTAGATATGGTCGGCCACTCTGGCGATTTTGATGCAACAGTTAAAGCATGTGAATTTATTGATAAACAAATAGGTATTTTGTATAAAGAAATTGTAGAAAACTTGGGCGGCACAATATTTATCACCGGTGATCATGGTAACGCTGAAAGCATGTTGAATAAAGATACAGGAGAACCTGTTACAGCTCATACAAATAATCCTGTCCCATTTATGGTTATAAATAAAAATCTTAAAGATAAAATAGAATTATCCCAAGACCCTGATATGTGCCTTGCTAATATTGCCCCTACAATATTAAAGTACCTAGGATTAAAAATGCCCAAAGAAATGGAACAAAAAAGTATTTTATAGATAAAAGTATAAAGTTTAAATGTGTTAGAGTTGTCCTTTCTAGACAACTCTAACAATATCTCTTAACTCTAAGTAAACAGAACTATTTTGACCTTTT
>CAYVQB010000050.1:0-6852 GCA_964453985.1 uncultured Pseudomonadota bacterium | reverse complement strand
CCCGCAACCTACAGCTTGGAAGGCTGTCGCTCTAGCCAATTGAGCTATTCCCGCATTCTATTTTCATTCACTGCAATAACTGTCAAATAAGCACCAATTAGCCCACAAACCACCCATAAGTTTTATTATAGCACAAATTTTGGGCATACCTATTAAATTTTTATCGAACGGAATCTGTTCTCTTTTGCTATTTATTTAGATGGTGGGGAGGACAGGATTCGAACCTGCGAAGGCTGTGCCAACGGATTTACAGTCCGTCCCCTTTAACCACTCGGGCACCTCCCCGTATATATTTCACCATTTAATCTAGCAAATTTAATACGAAAACAATAAATATAGGATAGTGGTTTTCTTCAATATTTCAACTTTTTTTTTAAAAAAAATGAATCAAATTTCTAATTTATTATTTTTCAAAGATTTTAAAGTTCTTACATAAATTTTTCATACAATTTATTTACTCAAAACCCATGTATTATATTGACTATTATAAAATATAAAGTGTATTCTAAGTATAGAAAATTAATTTAAGAGGGGGCAAAAATGAACAAATTTATTATTATTTTACTAAGTATATTTTTATGTTTTTCTAATACATTTTGTATGGAAGAGGTTGATTTCGATAGCCTCCTTGAAGGATATAAGCCTTTGAAGACATATAGCCCTAATGGGTCAAGTCCTAGATCTGTCCAAGAGTCTGAAGAGGGTTTAAATAGCACTACACATTCTGTTTCAAGTCCTCACAGTCCCACAGAAAGCAATGGCCCGGTGGATTATGATGATATCGAAGATATAATAATAGAAATGAAAAAAAACAACTTCCAAAGATTTAACCAGTTAGACGATTTTAACAAGCATTCAGCCAGGGTCGACTACTTCCATGAATATAAAGAGATCGTTATAGACGATAGTGACATCGAAAAGCTAAGAACCAATCTAACTCAATATGCTAACGAAAAAAGAAATCTATTTGATGAGCCTAGACCCATACGAGGACTTCTAGATTTATCAGATACAAATCTAATAAGTAAAAAATTAAATGCAATCTTCGATTTGCTAATAGATTTAGAGCTAAGTGAAAGTATCAAAACATTAGACCTTAGAGATAATAAACTCGAAACCTTATCTGGCGAAATAAGCTATTTCCCTAACCTAATCTTCCTACGCCTGGGTAACAACAAACTTAAAAGCTTGCCCCGCTCAATAGGACAACTAAGTAAATTAGAGAAATTAAGCGTTAGACAGAATTTATTAGAATCACTTCCTGATTCTATGGGCGACCTTACAAAATTAAAATTTCTATTCTTACAAGGAAATAAATTAACAACCCTGCCAGAATCCATTACGAATCTCAAGCAATTGGATAGAATAGTACTCGAAAGAAATCGTTTCACCAAAGAAGAAAAAAGAAGAATTGGAATTATGCTTAAACGGGAGTTCCCTAAACTTGTTGTAAAATTTACCCAAACTCCAATCATGAGGAGAAAAAGATCTCTTGATTGAATTCCAAGAAGCTGTAGAGGCTGAATTACGTAAATAAAAAGTAAACAATAGAGAGGGATGGATTTTTATCCGTCCCTTTTCTAAGATCATGCAATCTCAATAATCCGACATTCTAGATCATCAAGATCATAACTTAAAATAATCTTGCAGGTGTTATCTTTAATGCCTGCTTGACCTAAAAAACTCTCTATAACCCCAGGCCATTCAACCAAGCAATAACTATTTCGTTCAGTTATATCAGAATAGAAGTATTCATCAAAACCGGATTGGAAAAATTCATCCAAACTATTAAGTCTGTAAAGATCAAAGTGATTAAAAGTCTTATCATCAAGAGTTTTATAAACATTCACATAGTTAAAAGTTGGACTGGTAATAATCTCGCTAATACCAGCTTGTCTTAGAAACTCTTTAATAAGTGTAGTTTTACCCGCACCCAAAGGACCTTGGAACGTAAAAATCGTATATTTATCTAATTTAGGTAAAAGATGCTCTTTTACGATATCTTTTATCTGATCAATTTTAAATTTTATCTTCATAACATTTTTATTTTACAGCTTTTTTATCTTCTTATAAACTTTTTTTTCTTTTTTAGACAAAGTCTTAGCTTTACTCTTCCTGGAAGCAAGATCCGAATAAGTGTCATCTTTTTTAATAGAATTTAGGATCGTTTGCTCCATAAGCATATCTATAGCCTGGGAATCTCTATGCTTATTACCGTAATCATCAAAGTGCGCATCAAATGAACTAGAATCATCTAAATCATCAAATTTTTGAACCTGATCTGTTTTTTGTGAAAAGCTTTCAACTACTTCTTCTAATAAGCTGTTTTGCACCAAATCATAAAAATCCTTAACGCCTATATTATCGACACCATAATTGGCACACTTATCTTTTAGTTCGTTATCCATAGTGACTAAAAGCATCTCTTTTTCTTTATTCTTTTTAACAAAGTCTAAGATCCAATCATCCGCTGAACTCTTTTGACCTGAATACATCACAACCACCCCCCCATGCACTTCTCTTGTTGCATGACGAGATAGGCCTCCATCAAAAACTGCTATAATCTTGCCAATACTCTTCTTAGACTTATAATATCCCAGTTGCCTTATAAACTGCTCCCGTTGCTTAACTAACTTACCTTTTACGTTGTAGAACGTGTGTCGCAAAAGATTATAACCATCTATTAATATGATCAAACTTATTCTCCCTAATATACTTGCTTGCAAAACAAAAATTATATAAGATCAATATTTGACTGATATGGTTACAAGTTTAAAAAAAATTACCAAGAAAGAAAACAATGTCTCAACTTGCGCCGATCAAACAGAAAATTGAATCTATCAAAAAAACTAAAAAGATTACTCATGCCGTCAGACTTGTCTCCATGTCCTCTTATTCAAGGCTAGAAAAACAAAACCTAGCTTTACAACACTACAAAAAAAGCATCAACAATCTATTTCTACAACTTTTACCAGATGTCCCAAATTGGGAAAGCCCTATTTTATTCCCTGAAGATATTTTGGATACAAATCCATTAGTAATAATAATATCATCAGCTAGTGGACTATGTGGTAGCTTTAACTCTAATTTATTTAAATATTTTCATAAAGCTTATTTCATAGAAGAACACCAAATTCCAAGATTTGTAACAATCGGTCAAAAGGCAAACAAATTCGTTAAAGAAAATGAGCTAGGCGAAATTATAGATAATTACAAAGAACTTACAATAAGCAATCTTATAAACATAACAGACGCCCTAGTCGACAAAATTACAAACCCTGAAAACAATTTCTCTTCAGTCACTTTTTATAGTAACTTCTTAAAGAATTTTTTCATTCAAATTCCACAAAAGAAAAGTCTGATTCCAATGACTCTTGAAAAAGAAAAAACTGAAACAGATGCAACTGGAAACCCGGAATTTATTTGGGAACAAGATAAAACTCAAATTATTAACTATGTTTCTACTAAATACATCAAAAGCAACATATTAGATACAATATTTCAGTCTTTAATTTCTGAAAATGCCTCTCGATTTATTGCTATGGATAGCGCTACAACAAATGCTGAAAGTCTATTAGAAAAACTTACCTTGCAATATAATAAAGCACGACAAACCTTAATAACACGAGAAGTAGCAGAGCTTTCTGCTAACTTGTAATCTTTATCTTACCACCCAATAAAGCAAGTTTATCTTCTAATTTGTCATAACCTCGTCGCCAATGAAAAACACCTCTAATCTCAGTTGAACCCTTTGCTGCAAGCCCTGCCAAAGCTAAAGCGGCACAAGCTCTAATATCACTAGCCAATACATTACTACCAATAAATTCTTTTACACCGGTAACAGAAACCTTAGAACCAATCACTTGAAGATCTGCTCCCATTTTTTGCAATTCTTTTACATGCAAAAACCGATTCTCAAAAACAGTCTCTTCAATTAAACTTTCACCTTCAGCCAGGCACTGTACCGCCATCATAGGAGCTTGCAAATCAGTTGGGAAGCCAGGATAAGGTCCAGTCTTAAAGCTTACAGCTCGGGGATTCTGCACCGCCTTAAAGCTAATACCAATATCATTTTCTCCAATAATAATCTCGTGCCCCATTTCTTTTAATTTCTCTAAGAACAGATCCATATGATCTGCTCGTGCATCAGGCAACTCAACTTGGCCTCCGGTAATTGCCGCGGCCAACAGAATAGAACCCGCTTCCAAGCGATCAGGAATAACTTTATGCTTCAATGGTTTTAAATTTTTTATACCACGAATCCTAATAGTAGCAGGAGGCAAAATATCAACTTGTGCACCCATCTTTCTTAGTACATCCAAAAAATCTAAAACCTCTGGCTCTAAAGCCGCATTAACAATAATAGTTTGTGAATCCGGCAACCCAGCGGCAAGCATAGCAACATTCTCTGTTGCACCAACGCTTGGGTACTCTAAAACAATTTTGTGATCAAGTTTATTTGCCAAATCAAAATTTAAGCTGGCGATTAAAAAATGACCTGTTTCTTGAATCTCTACTCTCATTTTTTTAAAACTTTGCAAATGAAAATCAACTGGACGCTTGCCAATAGAGCAACCCCCAGGCAAAGCAGCTTTAACCTGTCCAAATCTTGCAAGAAGCGAACCCATAACTAATATGGATGCACGCATCTTATTCATAACCTCTGGTTTTAACTCAAAGCTATTTATAGTCGAAGTATCGACATTTAATATCTTTTTTTCAGAATCAAATAAAACCTTTGCGCCAAGATCTTGCAATAGGTTAATCATTTGAATAACATCAGCAGACTCTGGAACATTTTCTAATTCTGACTTACCATTAGTTAAAATTAATGCTGCCATTATTGGTAGCACTGCGTTCTTTGCACCGCTTAAATTGGCTATCCCATTTAAATTTAAAGATTGTTTTACAAAAATATATTCTTTTGACATGCGTTCACCCAAAATTTTGTTATACTAGAAAAGTTTATTTTAAAGAATTAATAACTAAAAGTTAAGGGAAAAAACTATTATGGATAACCCAGCAAACAAAGGACGCCTAGAGGTTGTTTGTGGCTCAATGTTTTCAGGAAAAACAGAAGAGCTAATGAGAAGACTTAAACGAGCCGAATATGCTAAGCAAAATGTCCTAACAATAAAGCATCAAATAGACGATAGACGCACACAAACAAGCATAACATCTCATGACGGACAAGAACGTATTGCATTTGTGATTAATAATCAAAAAGATAGTATCGACAAGATTTTAGAACTTGCAAATAACAATATTAGCGTAATTGGAATTGATGAAATTCAATTTTTTCCTCCAGAAATCATAGAAATAATTTGCAAATTAATAGACAAAGGCAAAAGAGTAATCGCAGCCGGTCTAGATTTAGATTTTAAAGGCGAACCTTTTGGTATTATGCCAACCGTTCTTGCTATTGCTGATGAAGTTACAAAGTTAAAAGCTATATGTGTTATTTGCGGTAAAGACGCACATCACACACAAAGAATTGTAAATGATCAACCAGCAAAATACGATGATCCTATAATTATGGTTGGCGCTAGCGAATGCTATCAAGCAAGATGCAGAAACTGTTTTCAGATAGATAAAGCTGCAAAACTACATCTTTATAAAAAAGCCGAAGCTATAAATGTCTAAAGCTAAAACAAATTTTAAGTGCACAGGCTGCGACTATATAAGTTTTAAATGGCTTGGATGCTGTCCCACATGCGGTGAATGGAATAGCTTTACAGAAGAAGCAGTGGGATCCGGATTTGGCGAGAGCAAAAAAACTATAAACTATAACAAAGTAAATACCGCCCAACTTACAAAACTCAGTGACATAAAAAACGAAAATAAAGCTCGTATCTGTTCTGGCGTAAAAGAGTGGGACAGAGTGCTGGGTGATGGCATCTTGCAAGGCTCATTTATAATCTTGACTGGTGACCCGGGAATTGGAAAATCTACGCTGCTCTTACAAATAGCAAGCAAGATTGCAAAAAGTCATAAAGTCTTATATTTCTCGTCTGAAGAATCTTTGCAGCAAGTTAAAAATCGGGCACAAAGACTAAATATTCAGAGCAATGATAACTTATTATTTTCAGATCAATCTAGTCTAGAGAACATAATCGCCACAGGTAAATTAATTAAGCCTGATTTATTAATTTTAGACTCTATACAAAATTGCCATATAAGCGATAACAGTCAGACAATTCCCGGAACTATTAGCCAATTAAGAGAAGCAAGTTTTTACTTAATGAAACTTGCAAAAGAAAACAACATAGCAGTATGTATTACAGGACATATAACAAAAGAAGGCAATATCGCAGGCCCCAAGGTTCTTGAACACATTGTTGATGGTGTTTTTTATCTGCAAGGCGAAGACCGCTGGAACACAAGAATCTTACGCTCAGTAAAAAATAGATTTGGCACAGTATCTGAAACTGGGTTCTTTGAGATGCAAGAAGGTGGTCTTAATGAAATTACAAATATTAACCAGCATTTATTACAAGATAGCTGTCACGCTCCAGGTGCGGCGCTTATTACAAGCATTGAAGGATCAAGGCCTTTGATATTAGAACTACAAGCTTTGTGCGTTACGTCCAAATTTGGCATACCTCAGAGAGTTATTACTGGCTTAGATCACAAACGAGTTGTTTTGATTGCTGCAATTTTGGAAAAATATTTGCATATAAAATTTAGCAGCCAAGATATTTTCTTTAAATTAAGTGGTAGTTTTAAAATAAAAGATAGCTCCAGCGACTTGGGTATTGCTCTCGCCTTACTTTCTAGTTATTTTCAAAAACCTATTCCTGCAAAATCTATTGCTATTGGCGAAATCAGTCTAACGGGACAAATAAAGGCTAC
>CAYVQB010000049.1:0-6875 GCA_964453985.1 uncultured Pseudomonadota bacterium | reverse complement strand
TGCAGCAATAATAACATTCTCTTTATCAAGATTAATTCGTTTTTCTTCAATAGCATACTCTATTTCCTGATAAATCTTGCGATCAACTTTCTTGCGATCCTCATTCATCTGAAATAAAATATGACCAATACGCGCAACCTCTTTTTTGTCAGAACTAATCAGAAACTCTACAGCCTGTCTTGGATCATCAAGACGACCTAAAGCATTAAGTTGCGGAGCAATAGAAAAACCTATATCTAAAGAATCTATAAGTTTTTTATTTAATTTGCTGTTTTGAGCCAACACAGCAAGCGCTATGCTTTTTTGTTTATTACTTTTACAAAGACCATGTTTTACCCAAAACCTATTTTCACCAGTTAAAGGTGCAACATCTGCAACGGTACCCAACATTAAAAGTTCATAAACTTTATCAGGCATAGTTTTTTCTAACTTTTTATAAAGTAGATCAACAATTTTAAAAATTACTCCAACCCCTGCCAATTCTTTATATGGATAAGAACAATCATCCTGATTAGCATCAACTATTGCAATAGCTTTAGGCAGGCCCCCATGTGGTCTGTGGTGATCTGTAATAATCAAATCTATACCAAGGCTTTGTGCCAAATCAGCAGCATCATGCGCAGTAATTCCATTATCTACTGTTATAATAAGATCATATTTATTATCTACTGCTTTTTTTACAAATTTTTGTGATAGGCCATATCCATCTTTTGCTCTATTTGGTAAATAAAAATTTATGTTTGCCTCTAAAGGCAAAAGAGCAACAAGTAATAAAGCTGTTGATGTTATACCATCAACATCATAATCACCAAAAACTAAAATCTTTTCTTTTTTATCTATCGCTTGTATTAAGCGAGATAATGCACAATCAGCATCTTTAAACAATTTTGCATCATGCACATCTTTTTTTAAACTTGAAAACAGATAGGAATTTATCTGTTCTTTTTTTGTAAAACCACGGGCACATAAAGTTTGGGCAATAGGAAAACTTAGGCTAAAATCATAGGCGATTGTTTGCACAACCGCCTTATCTTGATCTTTAATTTTCCATAAATATTTTCGACCCTTAAACATGTTTTTATTCTTTAACCATCTTCATGGTAGGAAATAAAATAACATCTTTAATAGAAGCTGTGTCTGTAAGTAACATGACAAGTCTGTCAATGCCTAAACCCACACCCACTGTTGGAGGTAAGCCATATTCTAACGCTTTAATATAATCTGCATCATAATTATGAGCTTCATCATCTCCGCCTTCACGAGCTTCTACTTGACCTTTAAAGCGTTCAGCTTGATCAAACGGATCATTTAATTCTGTAAATCCGTTTGCAAGTTCCATGCCGGCAGCAAAGAGTTCAAAACGAGCAGCCAGACTGTTATCTTGAGGATCACGCTTTGCCAATGGAGAAACTTCAATTGGATAACCAATAATAAAAGTTGGTTGAATCAGTGTTGCTTCAACAAATTCTTCAAATAAAGCAAAAATCTTTTCACCATATGTAGCATTTTTACGCAGCTCTAAATGCTTTTCTTTAATTAACTTGTCTATATTCTCTTGTGTAATCTGATCGCTTGTAAACCCACCAACTTCAACCAAAGAATCCTTCATAGTAAGTTTTTTAAACGGCGCACTGAAATCAAGTTCTTTATCTTGGTATTTTATTTTTGTAGAATCAAAATTATCAAGAACAGCGTTTTGAATAAGCTCTTCAGTGTTTCTCATGCCATCTTTATAATCACCGTAAGCCATGTAATATTCTAGCATGGTAAATTCAGGATTATGCTTTGTGGAAACACCTTCGTTTCTGAAATTACGATTAATCTCAAAAACTCTATCAAAACCACCAACAACAAGTCTCTTTAAATATAACTCTGGTGCAATACGCATAAACAGATCCATATCATATGCATTGTGGTGAGTTATAAAAGGTCTTGCCGTAGCTCCACCTGCGATTGGGTGTAACATTGGAGTTTCTACTTCTAAAAAATCTTTTTCAAGCAAAAATTGTCGCATAGCTTGAATTATCTTAAAACGCTTTTTAAATTTATCTTTGTTTTCAGGATTACTTATAAGATCCAAGTATCTTTGACGATATCTTTGTTCAAGATCAACCAATCCATGATACTTTTCAGGTAAAGCATGCAAACACTTACTTAAAAGAGAAATCTCTTTTATTTTAAGTGTAATCTCACCCATCCTTGTTTTAAAGATTGTACCTTTAGCCCAAACAATATCACCAACATCAATATTGTCTTTAAAGAAATCAAATTGTTGGTCACCAACATCATTTTTCTTAATATAAAGCTGTAAGGAACCAGATCTATCTTGAATATTTGCAAACATGGTTTTGCCATGGTCACGAGTCGTCATTAAACGCCCTGCCAACATATATTCTTTTTCGTCAGAACTATCTTCTTGAAAACTGGCAATAACCTCTTGGCATGTACTGCTTACAGGCTTAAACTCAGGCCAAGGATTTTGTCCCTCTTTCTGCATGTTTTTTACTTTTTCTAGCCTAATTTGATCTTCTGTTGCTGCTATATCTTTTGGATCTTGTTCTCTTACTTTTGTCATAAATACATCCTAATAATAAAATACGTAACGTACTTCTTAAAATATCGATAAACTAATGTTCAATTATAACAAAATATAGGAATTATTAAATCAAATAGACTGTTTCATTCGGATAGCCCATCTGCAGGTCCTGACGTGCCATCTTCTCTGTTTCAAACTTGTCTTGCCCCCAAATAGCTATTCTTGTTTCTAAATCTCCTATCTTGACCTCAAGCTTTGAAATCTTTTCCCTTTGAGCTTGAATATCTTTTTTTGTACTAAAATACTTCAAAAGACCAATATCGCTAAAAATAATAGAATTAACAAAAAACAAACCCATACATATAAATATGAAACTTCTATTTATAGTTTTTATCTTCACCTTTTTACTCCTAAGACTAGAACTGTTTAAATAATTAAAAAAAATTATTATAATAAAAGCAATATTTTTTAACTATCGGGAAAAGAGAAAGGGAGATCTTTATGTTTTTATCAAAAAAACAAAACCTCATTTTGTTTGCACTATTTTTTAGTGCAAACTTTGTCATTCAGGCAAAAGAGTCAATACCCAAGCCTAAATTTTTGCTAACAAGAGCAGATCAAACAAAAGACAAAACACCTGAGAAAGAAAACCTCAAGGATGCTGAAAAAGATATCTACCAGTGGCTAAGGACAGTTTCTGAAGTTGTAACACTTGTTGAACAAAAAGCATTTCGAGATGTAGACTTTTCAAGTTTTATACAAAAATCCATGCAAGCAGCAGTCCCAAGTATTGACAGCCACTCAGCCTTCTTTACAGCAGAAGAGGTAAAAAAAACTAATGAAAAAACTTCAGGGGAATTCGGGGGACTAGGTGTAAGCGTCATAAGCAAGGCAACTGCTGATGATGCACTTTTAATAATAGGAGTAACAGAAACAGGTCCAGCTCAAAAAGCCGGCATCAAGACACATGACAAAATAATAGAAATCGATGGCAAAAAGTTAAGAGATCTTGACAGCGAAAAAGTCATAGAAGAAATGTTAAAAGGCAAAGTTGGTACAACTGTAAAGCTAACAGTAATAAGAGAAAATAAAGATGACCCTAAAGATAGAAAAATATTAGAATTTAAAATTAAAAGAGAAATCATAAAAGACCAAACATCGCTATGTTATTTTTTCAAAGATCAAAACATATATTATTTATCTCTGAGACTATTCACTCAAACAGCATCTAATCAAATTGAAGAATTAATTAAAAAAGCCAATGATGGTGCATGCAAAGGAATCATACTTGATTTACGTAGAAATCCTGGTGGCATATTAGACTCTGTTGTAGAAATGTCTGGTCTATTTATAGACAAAAAGTCTTTGGTCGTTTCAACAAAAGATAGATCGGGAAAAACATTATCTAAATATTATACAAATACAGACCCTATCTTAAAAAGTGATATCCCTATTTTTATATTGATAGATAACTTTACAGCCTCTGCATCAGAGATATTGGCAGGAACTCTCAAATATTACTCTGACAAAGCATCTGAAGAAAGTGGTAAGAAACAAAGAAACCTGATGGTATTCCTTGCAGGTACCCCAACTTTTGGTAAAGGATCGGTGCAAGAAGTTATTCCTATTGGCAACGGTTGTGCATTAAAACTAACAACCATGCTTTATTACCTACCTAACCAAGAATCAATACAGGCTGTAGGAATAAAGCCAGATTTCATAATAAAACCTAAAACAATTCCTGAACAAGAGCTAAAGCTTGTAAAAGAGTTCTACGGGAAAGAGTCTTCTTTGAAAAATCATATAACCCCTAAAGAAACAGGAAAAGAAGAGAAAAAAGAAGAAAAGGATAAAAGTAAGAAAGAAACAGAAAAAAGCTGGGATGAGAAACAAAAAGCGGCTATAAACCAGGACGTACAGATTAAAGGCTGTGTAAACCTGATTAATTTGCTGGATATTGCAAAAAAATGTAGTCCTAAGCTTGTAGAGACCAGACAAAAAGCCTTAAAATTCCTAAAACAAAACTATTTAACTGACCAAGAAGTCCCTTTAGAAAAAGTGAAATAGAAAAAAAACTAGATTTTTCTATGAAAAAACTTATAATATCAACATAGATATTGATTTTTCACGGTGGGCGTAGCTCAGTTGGTAGAGCATCAGATTGTGGTTCTGAGGGTCGCGGGTTCGATCCCCGTCGCTCACCCCATAAAAATCTTTTTTTTTATCTTTCATTTTTGATATCTTTTAGTAGAATATAAAAAGAGTGTCGGGGCGTGGCGCAGTTGGTAGCGCACTCGCTTTGGGAGCGAGGGGTCGTCAGTTCGAGTCTGACCGCCCCGACCATTTCTTCAAAATAAACTAAATTTCTCGTGCCCGTAGCTCAGTTGGATAGAGCAACGGATTTCTAATCCGTAGGTCACAGGTTCGAGTCCTGTCGGGCACACCATCCTTCGCTCTGCGCCTAAACGGCTTGTAGCTACGGATGGCAGGCCATCTCAGTCCTAAATATCTACAGTTTATATGAATAAAAATTAAGTAAATCAATCATTAGTTTAGTGTAAGTCAAATCATGTATTACGTTTACATCTTAAAATCAATAAATTTTCCTGAAAAATTTTATGTTGGCTATACTAATAACCTCAAACAAAGATTAATAATTCATAATGAAGGTAAATCTACCTACACAGCTAAATACAAACCTTGGAAATTTCATACATATACAACCTTTCAAGAAGAATCAAAAGCTATTGCTTTTGAGAAGTATCTAAAATCTGGCTCAGGAAAAGCCTTTATCAAAAATCACTTTTAATGGTTCGCCTGTCCTCCATAGCTACAAGCCTTTAAGGCGAAGAGCGAAGGAGGAAGTCCTGTCGGGCACACCATCCTTCGCTCTGCGCCTAAACGGCTTGTAGCTACGGATGGCAGGCCATCTCAGTCCTAAATATCTACAGTTTATATGAATAAAAATTAAGTAAATCAATCATTAGTTTAGTGTAAGTCAAATCATGTATTACGTTTACATCTTAAAATCAATAAATTTTCCTGAAAAATTTTATGTTGGCTATACTAATAACCTCAAACAAAGATTAATAATTCATAATGAAGGTAAATCTACCTACACAGCTAAATACAAACCTTGGAAATTTCATACATATACAACCTTTCAAGAAGAATCAAAAGCTATTGCTTTTGAGAAGTATCTAAAATCTGGCTCAGGAAAAGCCTTTATCAAAAATCACTTTTAATGGTTCGCCTGTCCTCCATAGCTACAAGCCTTTAAGGCGAAGAGCGAAGGAGGAAGTCCTGTCGGGCACACCAGCTTTCGCTCTTCGCCGAAGCGACTTGTAGTTTCCCCCTTAGTTTCCAATAAAAAACAAAATTTGCTAAATTCCTTTTTCACCGATAACCTACAAACTTATTGTTTTTCGCTATAATAGAAAAGGTTCACCATGAAAAAAGCACTCCTCTTACTTCTTATTCTTTTAAGTTCATCAAACACATTAATACAAGCTTTCTCAGCCGAAAATTGGGATACATTAAAAACAGTGGCTTACCATGGCGCATTTTTAGTCCCAGTAATTAGCAATACATATCGCTACGTAAATACAGAAAACATACTCAAAAATAATTTCACAAAAATAGAAGATAAAAACATTATCAATTTCATTACAGCTGTATGTAACAAAATTACAGATCAAGAAATTAGCTTCTATACAGGAGATGCTACTGTTTTTGGACTACCGAAAGAATATATTGCAGCAGCAGTAGGTGATAAAAATATAATTATTGAACCTGACTACTATAAAATAATTGAAGAATATATCTATGACGAGACCAAAGAAAACAGAGATACCATTTTAAATATTTTGTCTTTTATAATGCAACATGAAACTGGTCACTTGAAAAATAATGATATGAAAACCAGAATAATAAGATCAATTGCTGTTTATGCAGCTAAAGCATGTTTATTTGAAGCATCTAAAAAAGTATTAGACTTTAAAGCTTCACAACTAATCACATTTTTATCTCTAAATATTATGGATACATTAATTCAGAGTTATTTTAATAAACAACAAGAATACCGTGCAGATTCAGGTATTACTGGTAAAAATACCATTGCAGGAGGCAAACAGTTTTTTACTAATATTATTAACCTAGCAAAAAACGACCCTGCAATTGATTTAGCCATAAAACTAGACTTGAATCATCCAACACCTGAGGATCGATTAAAAATCTTGCAAGAACTAGATCCAGCGGTCTAATAATATAAATAGCCTAAATTCTTGATTTCCCCTTAACCTCCCAAATAAATTTGTATTAAGTCATAAAAAATCTGTTT
>CAYVQB010000048.1:0-7018 GCA_964453985.1 uncultured Pseudomonadota bacterium | reverse complement strand
GTAGACGAAGTTTTGGAATATTTAAATATTCAACCAAATAAAACATATCTTGATGTGACCTTTGGTGGCGGTGGACACACTCAAGCAATACTAGAAAAAGAGCCTACCTGCAAGGTTATCGCAATAGACTGGGATAAACAGGCAATAAAGAAAAATGCTCCCGCATTAGAAGAGAAATATAAAGACCGACTAAAGGTCTTGTGGGGCAATTTTGCATTATTATATAGACTGCTAAAAAACGAGAAAGTAAAGCTTGTAGATGGCATACTGGCCGACTTTGGAACGTCCCAATACCAGATACACCACAAAGAAGGTTTTTCGTTTAGAACGGATACTCCTCTTGATATGCGAATGTCTCAGGCTCATAACCATATCAGAGCATGCGATGTTTTAAATAGATTTTCCGAAAAAGAAATTAGCACTATATTTTTTGAGCTTGGCGAAGAAAGAAAATCAAGAAAGTTTGCACGAGAAATTGTAGCCTACAGAGACGTCCATCCCTTTAAAACAACTGGACAATTAGCGGGATTAATAGAGGACCTAACTCCCGGCTACAATCGCTTTCCCAAAAAATTCAAAATTCATCCGGCAACAAAAGTTTTTCAGGCGCTAAGAATTTTTGTTAATAAAGAATTCGAAAACATAGAGACATTCTTAACCAACTCTGTTAACTTCTTAAGCCCCGGAGCAAGACTGCTTTGCATAAGCTTTCACTCTCTTGAAGATCGTATGGTGAAAAACTTCTTCAAACAAAGCACAGAAGATTTACAGATTATTACAAAAAAACCAATCTCGGGAACAGCTGAAGAGATAAGGCAAAATCCATCAGCAAGATCCGCAAAATTAAGAGTATCTGAAAAAAAATAAGTTTTTCCGGAAACTTTGTTGACAAACGTGCATATAATATTTACATTAATGGCATCTGATGGTTATTTTGAAACTAAGCTAAGGAAATATACATGGAAATCACCGAAGTAAAAGTGTATCTAGCCAACGAAGGAAAATTAAAAGGTTACGCAACAATGGTTTTTGACAACTGTTTCATAGTCAGAGACATGAAAATCATTAAAAGCGATAACAAAGGCTTATTCGTCTCAATGCCCTCTAGAAGAAAAAAGGATGGCTCCTTTAAAGATATAGTTCATCCATTGAATTCTGAAACAAGAACAATGATTGAAAATAAAGTTATAGAAGAATATAAAAAAACTGTCGGAACTGATTGAGTTTTCAGTAAAAACAGTGTAATGTAATAAACATATAAAGTAAGCACTGGGGTGTAGCCAAGTGGTAAGGCAGCGGTTTTTGGTACCGCCATACGGAGGTTCGAACCCTCCCACCCCAGCCATATTTCTGTATTCTTATGAACATATCTAAAATAAAAACTAACGATTCTTCAAATTTTGAGGAATCGTTTTTTAAATTAAATAAAACCTATATTCATCCGACGGCTATTTTAGGACCTAATGTGCAACTTGGAGACAATGTTAAAATTGGTCCATTCGCCATTTTACAGGGTAAGCTTAAAATAGGATCGGGCTCTAAAATTTATGCCAACGTTATTATAGGCTCTCCTGCTCAAAACCTAGATACAACAGAACCTCTGGGAGAAATAATAATTGGTGAAAATTGTAACATAAGAGAGTTTGTAACTATTGGTGCATCAAAGTATGAAAATGGTACGACCAAAATTGGTAATAATTGTTACGTAATGAGCTACTCACATATTGCACACGACGTCACATTAGAAGATAATGTTACGTTAATAAATAGCGTCAATTTAGGCGGCCATGTTTACGTTGAAAAAAATGCTTTCTTGATGTCTAATTCCGCTGCGCATCAATTTTGTAGGATAGGGCAATTTACAGCCTTAACTCCATTTAGTGCTATAAGGCAGGACCTTCCTCCCTTTTGTATGTTTGTGGGAACACCTGCAAAGTTTACAGGCTTAAACAGTGTTGCTTTAAGGCGCGCAGGAATAAGCAGAGAAAGTATAAATGCTATCAAGCACGCAACAAAATTATTCTATCAAGATAGATTATTATTATCACAAATAAATGATCTGGCAAAACAAGAAGACAATCAATATTGGGCTACAGACCCATATGTAAAAGCTTTTCTAAATTTTATACAAAATAGTTCTAGAGGCGTAAGCAAAAGAACGGTACTTTAAGGATAATAAACATGATCAAAATTGGTGTAATTGGGTTAGGGCATATGGGAGGATATCACGCCTCTGTTTGTAAAATTATTCCAAACGTTCAGCTTGTTGGGGTTGCTGACCCTAACGAAGAGAACTGGAAAAAAGTTAAATCTGTTAAAGTTGTAAAAACAAAAAACTATAAAAATTTACTAGACATAGTCGATGCAGTAATAATAGCTGTTCCAACACAATATCATTATGCTATCGCAAAAGATTGTCTTGAAAATAAAAAACATGTCTTAGTAGAAAAACCTATAACTAAGAATCTAAAAGAAGCAAAAGAATTATTTGATATTGCACAAAAAAATAATTGTGCTTTACATATCGGCCATGTTGAACGTTTCAATGGTGCTGTTCAAGAATTAAAAAAAATCATTCATGAACCTTATTTAATTGAATGCCATAGGATGGGACCATTTGTTCCTAGAGTTCAAACGGATAGCGTTATCATGGACCTTATGATTCATGATATAGATATTTTACTAAACCTTGTTGACTCCCCGGTTAAAAGCTTCAGTGTTGTTGGCAACAGAATCAAAACTGGATTGAGCGATATTGCTACAGTAGCCATAACTTTTGAAAATGGTGTTCTTGCAAAGATTGTCTCAAGTAGAGTTTCTCAAGCTAAACAAAGAACGATGAGTATTCATCAAAAAACTTCTTTCATTAAATT
This sequence comes from uncultured Pseudomonadota bacterium, assembly GCA_964453985.1. GTDB lineage: Bacteria > Babelota > Babeliae > Babelales > UASB340 > CAYVQB01. Next base: position 4,145 of record CAYVQB010000048.1, on the reverse strand, counting down.
AGATTTTTCTACCCAAGATATATCTATTCACCGCCACACCAGCGACAGTGTTAAGATAAGCTCTAATCAATTACAATATAGACAAGAAGGCACAATAGAGCGTTTATTTGTTTATAAAGATAACCCGCTAAAGTTAGAAGTAGAAAATTTTATAAAATCTATTAAGACAGGAAAACATCTAACTGATGCTCAACAAGACATCTCAGCTTTAGGTTTAACATTAAAAATAGAAGAAATACTGGAGGCACAGCTCGATGATTGCTGTTATAGCGGGCACTGGCAACCTACCCAAACAGGCCTGTAGAAGTTTTTTAGAACAAAATAAAAATTTCTATGTAATAAGTTTATTTCCTAAAGATAATCTTGAGCAAATAGAAGAGGTAGTACAAGATAATGCCGAAATATTTGCTCAAGAATTTTTCAAGTTCAGCAAAATTAGAGATTTGTTAAGAAAGAACAAGACAACCCATGTCTTAATGATAGGTAAGGTTGATAAAAGAAATCTCCTAAAAAATCTAAAATTCGACTGGCTCACAATAAAACTTCTTGCTTCACTTGCAAGCCAAAGTGATAAAACAATTATGGAAGGCATTGTAAACCAGTTCAAAAAAGAGAATATAGAAGTTATTAATCAAACAGAAGTCCTACAGTCTCTATTAATAAAACCAGGCGTTTTGACGGGTAAATTAACACCTGTATTACAAGAAAACATAGAGTTTGGCATGCAAGTCGCACAAAACATATCTTCTTGTGATATTGGTCAAACTATCTTAGTAAAAGACAAAATGGTTATCGCTGTTGAGGCTATAGAAGGCACTGATGATTGCATTAAGCGCGGCATAGAACTTGGTAAAAAAGATCTTATAATTTGCAAAACTGCACATGAAAATCACAATAAAAAATACGATCTGCCAACACTTGGAACAACCTCTTTGAATAATATAAGTAAGGGCCAGATTAGCACTATTGCATGGCAGGCTGATAAAACTTTTATCGCAGACAAAGAATCATTTATTGCTAAAGCCAAAGAGCTTGGCATTACTCTTGTTGCTCTATAATTTATTTTAACTGAATAGCACTAGCTTCATAGCAGAAAGCTTTATTGCACAGAAACATTACTCAAATTAAACACCATGGTCGCAATTATAACGATATAGATACTCAAAGCCAAGTCTTTTAATGTCGGACATTATAAAGTCAAAAAAGTTTTCTGGGTTTATTTTTGAATCTGTCAGTTCAAATCCACTTGAAATATTCGGCAATACTAATTTCTTTTCTTGCGATAACAAAGATAATAATAATTCCAAATTTTTTTTATTATAATTAATAATAACATCTAAAGAATTTGTAGGATTTAAATTTTGCATTAGCTTAAACTCAAATAACTCGTTTTGCTCTAAGTCTTTTGAATACTCACATACACTTAAAGCCTCCATTATCAAAAGAAGATTATTATACATAATTTTCTTAAAATAGAGAATCGGGTTTTCTTCTCCTCCAATAGAAAGCAAAGCTATTTCATGAAAACCACCTTCAAGTTGATTTAACAAACCTAAAAAAAAGCTTTCATTATAATCTGGATAAAAGTTAGTACAAATTAGCATAGTAAAGAGCACCTGAACTTTGGTTTCTTTTATATATCTATTAATATCATCAGAACCAAGAGCTTTAGTGCTACTGAAAGAAGCGCTAAACGACCCTTGCATACAATCAAGATCATAAAAGCTTAAATGCATAATAAAAACGAATAAGAAGAATTTTGAGTAATTCATGATGTCCTCCCCAGTAATTTCCAAAAAACTAACTATTTAGAGTTCAAGTTCTTTGCTAAACTTGTTGTATTGTAAAACTTTCGGGCACATTAAAGCTATAAGTTTAAGAAATTATGATTATCACAAGACATTTAAAAACTATAAAAAAACTTGGAATTACTGGCTGCAAAGACCACTTTAAAACCAAATTTAATAAGAAAAAGTTTGCCTATTTATATAAACAAAAAGCCTTATCCCATTCTGTTTTTTTAAATAAAAATATTAATCTGGAAAAGCTTAAACAGAAAGATTTCGTATCTAAAATCTTAGATAATATAAAGATCGAACAAGATTATACCTTAAAACAAGCTAATCTTGCCTGCTCAAATTGTTTTAATTTACTAGGTTCGGGGGAAATTTGTTTTAAAGAAAATCAAATACCCTGGCAACATGATTTTAAACTAAAAAAAGAACCTACGAAGAAATTACTTTTTTATCAGGACATAAAAGTAGCAACCCCTGAAAATTTAAATTTTGATGATTATAGTTTTGATATAAAGGTCCCTTGGGAACTGTCTAGATTTCAGCACCTGTATTATTTAGGACAAGCCTATTTTATAAACAACAAAGAACTGTACGCAAAAACTTTTTGCAACCAAGTCTCAGACTGGATAGATAAGAATCCATATTTATTGGGTGTAAACTGGGTATGCCCGATGGAAGTTGGAATAAGAGCTATTAATCTTATTTATGGCTTTTATTCCTTTAAAGACTCTCCAAGTATAGATAATAAATTCTGGCAAAAACTTACAAACTCTTTATATAATCACGCTATATACTTACAAAATAACTGGGAAAACTGGGGCCAAACAAATAACCACTATTTGTCTGACTTAATAGGTTATTTATATTTATGCTTCTTCTTTGATGATCTAAAACATTTTCAAAAACAAAAGCATAAATTTATCAAAAAAATATTACACGAATTCGATAAACAAATATTGCCTGACGGCACAAGTTATGAAGGCTCAACTAATTATCATAAACTTGTAACAGAGATCTTTTTGCACTTTTATTTGTTATGCCAAACAGATAATATAAGTTTGCCGGATAGTTTTATAAAAAAGTTTAAAAAGATGCAAGATTTTATAGACGATTGCACGGATAGCAACGGTAATTTTGTACAGATTGGAGACAATGATAGCGGCTACATCTCACTACCCAGACTTTGGGCTAACGATAATCAAAAATAAAAGCATACATTTAACATACAGGCATCCAACTTATAATAAAAAACAACCAAGTGGGCATTTTCATCAGGATGCATTATCTATAACTTTATCTATAAATGGGCACCCTATTCTTGTTGATCCCGGCAGCTATTTATATACAGCAAACCCCACGTGGCGAAATTTCATGCGAGGACAAGATTGTCATAATGGCCCCCGGGCTGTTCGACGAAGTTTTATGCAAAGTCGGGACCTGTTTCAAAACCAAATACAGGAACAAAAAGACACAGCGATAATACATGAAAAAGATAATAAAATAAGTATAGAAAATTATTATCTAACGCAAACTAGAAAAATAAGCTTAGAAAGAAATAAATTATTAATCGAAGATTGGGTGACCCAAGACACTATCTGGAACTTTATCTTTGCTCCAGAAATAGAAATGATAAGAAACAAAAATATTTTCTTGATAAATAAAGAAAATTCAACATTTGCAACTTTAGAGTCAACTCTTGTTTTTAAGCCTGAAACAGGCTTTTATTCAGAAAGTTATGGGAAAATAAAAAAATGCGTAAAGCTGGTTGGGGGAAACAAAATTTCAAAAACTATATACCACAAAATCCTAATAACGCTGAAATATTAGAAAGCATACTAATACGCCAATCACAAATAGGCTTTTCACCCTTTTCAAAAATCAAAATACCATGATTGCCATGCTTCATATTCCAAGTAAAAAATTCAGGTTTTTCTATCCCTAGCCCCACACCCAACTCTTTAATATCACTAGAGCTATTAAGATCTATGTCTTTTCGTTTAAGGCTATTCTTTAAGAATTTTTTAACATCGTTATGAAATTGAGCTTTACTCATATCTTTACTGAATGTATGTGGAGTCTCCCATAAATCATGCTTGTGATGGCAGCAATCTTTCTGGCAAAAACCCGATACACCTAAAAGATGATCAAAATCTGGATTATCAACCAAGTATGTAGCTTTTTTTATCCCGAAGACTTTATCATGACAAAGTTCGTGCAAAACCATATCGTGCAAACCATCTACATCGTGATATTGCAAGACCTTTGCTAATAATCCCGATACGTGATTCGCCAACTTATGATCATCGCTTACAAAGATGTTTTTATCGTTCATCCTAACTCCTTCTCTGT
>CAYVQB010000047.1:0-7079 GCA_964453985.1 uncultured Pseudomonadota bacterium | reverse complement strand
TGCATCACCATTCTCTTGCGGGTGAACTGCAAATTATTGTAGTACGGATTTTCATTATTTATTGCACCGCTTGATCCAAAGCAGACCCGTTCGGTAAAGGCCTAGATTCATCAATAATTGAAAATTGAAAAAAATTGGTGTGCCTCATCGGATTATTTTAGAACTTTTTCATTTGAAAATATCAAAGTGCATAAAATTAGGCAAATGCTTTTTACTTAGGTATTAGAGCAACGTTTTCTTATTATTTAGCATAAAATATCTTATAAATTAAAAATATATTATAGCGAGGATGCATATGGTGATACTCTTTAACCTTTCTTTGCGGCTAAATAGCTAAGCTTTGTGCTCCCAGCTTGAATTTAGATATCAATTTTCACATTTTTTCTTGAAAAATTACCAGATTTTGACTTTTAGGTCAGATATTTTAATATAAAATATTATGTATCTAATCTTTTATCTATAAGGAATTCGCAAATGAAAATTTCAACCTCTCATATTTTGTAGGGCAACTTGCTATCAAATCGCACAGATTTTTTGGTAAATCATAAGCCCAATTGGTTATCCTAAAACCCTTATGATTGTTGAGGTTTGAAATGTTGAAAAAAAACTTAATTTGCGAAAAAGTATCTTATTCTGTCAGTAACAATAATTTGTTCAAAAATATATCATTGAGCTTGGGCAACGAAAAAACAGGCCTTGTTGGCTGCAATGGCGTGGGCAAAACAACGCTTTTACGCTTGATTATTGGTGAATTAACGCCACAAACAGGCATTGTCCATGCAAACTGCACCATTGGATATCTGCAGCAAAATTTTGTCATTGATCAAGAACAAACCATTGCAGGGGTTTTTGGTATTGATCAAAAAATTGCTGCGCTTGAACGAATCAATGTTGGACTTGGGCATCAACACGATTTTGAAACCGTTGGTGATGACTGGGATGTTGTAGAACGGGCAAAGGCACTGCTACATCGATGCAACCTGGCCGAATTAGACTTATCAAGACAGATAAAAACCTTGAGTGGCGGACAAGCAACGCGCGTGTTTTTTGCTCGGCTCCTGATGAACAAATCAGACTTTTTGATTCTTGACGAACCAACCAACAATCTGGATAGCGAATCTCGATTGGCATTGTACGATATGATAAAAAGTTTTGATGGGGGGCTCTTGATTGTAAGTCACGACAGACAGCTCCTATCATCCATGGATCAAATCATTGAACTTACTTCGCTTGGCGCCAAAGCCTATGGTGGCAACTATGAGGCTTATACCAAGCAAAAAAGAATCGAGCAGAAAGCGCTTGAGCAAGATCTTCTTGATGCACAAAAACATTTGAGTAAAACTAAAAAAGTTATCCAGAAAACCAAAGAGCGGTACGAGAAACGAGCGACCAAGGGTAAAACTGAAAAACGCAAAGGCGGTCTGCCAACAATAGTTTTGGGCGCCCACAAGGAACGATCTGAACACACCAAAAGCAAGTTAGAACGAAATACCGACAAACAGTTGGAAGCGGTAAGAGTTGAACTTACGACGGCAAAATCAAAGCTTGAACAAAAAGCGTTGCTTGGTTTTGAACTTGAAGCAACAAGGGTTCATAACACAAAGTTGGTTCTGGAGATTCAGAATCTTACATTTGGCTTCCCAAACTGTGAACCAATTATAAACGACTTCAACATTACATTGGTTGGTCCCAAGCGCATTGCCATTTCCGGAAAAAATGGCAGCGGAAAAACAACCTTGCTCAAATTAATCATGGGCCAACTTGTTCCAACCAGCGGCAGCATCAAGATCGGCGTACAACCGTGTACATATCTCGATCAAGTGTTAAGCGTTTTGAATGCCCACCAAACAATACTTGAAAACTTCAAATGCTTAAATCAGGATGTAAGAGAAACGGATTGCAGATTGCGGTTGGCGGCATTTCTTTTTGCTCACGACGATGCATTAAGACTCGTTGGTAATTTGAGCGGCGGAGAAAAAATGCGCGCAGCACTGGCCTGTGTTTTAATGGGTGATACGCCACCGCAACTTATCCTGCTCGACGAACCAACAAACAATATGGATTTGGAAAGTATTGCAAGCATTGAGCGAGCACTTCGAAGTTACAAGGGAGCATTGATCGTAGTATCTCACGATGAAACATTTTTACAAAATATTGGTATTGAAGAAACAATAGAATTAACTGAGGGTAACAAATGATTACAGATTTGTTTGGTTTAAAAGATAAAGTTGTCTTAATAACGGGAGCAAATAATCCTTGTGGCATAGGTGCTGCAATCGCTGAAAGCTTTGCTAAACAAGGCTCAAAGATTTTTTTGCATGGATATTGCGGTGCACCGCTAAAATCAAAGGATATTCCTAAGGAACCGGGTGCAGAGTTGTACTAGCATTACAATTCTCTGTCGTTAGATATGGTTTTGGAAAAAATCCGTTCATATGGGGTTCAAGCTGATGGGCTTGAGGGTGATTTATCAGATCCGTTATTTATAACAAAGCTCTTTGATAAAGCGGAGCAAACATTTGGAACCGTTCAAGTCTTGATAAACAATGCAGCAACAAATGCACCACATGAAGATGACGGACTAACCACAGCACTCGATACTACTGACACCATCCTATCTTCTACTCAAAAAACATTTGATCATCCATTTCAAGTCAATGCACGAGCAACGCTTTTGGCCATGTCCGAATATGCCAAACGGTTCATCGCCAAAAAAAAATGTGATGGTAGCATTGTTAACATCAGCTCCGATGGAGCGCATGGTCCATATCCGGGAGATGTTTCGTATGGCGCAAGCAAACTTGCTATCGAGAGTTATTCTCGGAGCGCTGCTCATGAACTTGGTAAGTAACGCGAACTCGATAATTATAAAAGCGTAGAAAGTTCGTCTAAAAGCTGACTTCCAATAGATGGTTTATTTTCATGATAAGAGTATGCCGTAATTGCAGCAAAGGCATTTGCTAAAAAATTATGTAAACATCGATGCCTAGAATGCTCAATTTTAAAAGTGTTTTTCAGAAGATTATTTGTCGATTCAATGATATTCCTTTTTCTTAAAAGAAGTTTTTCGTAAAGTTCTACTAATTTGTTTTTCATGTTTTTTCTTATTCCAGTAATGAGTTTAATGCCTTTATTGAAAAGGTTTTCAAATAAGGCTTGTGAAACGTATCCTTTGTCTCCAAGCAATAACCCATATATGTTTTTTGTTATTCGATCAATAAGTTTTGGGTTTTTATCATCAACGTTTCCAGAAGTTATCCAAAAATTAATTATCTCACCAAGATGATTAATAATAATATGAAGTTTAAACCCATAGAACCATCCTGTAGACGATTTACCTCTATTAGCAATTCCTTTAAAGACTTTATGAGAACTAATACGAAGATTTTTGCAAACAGTTAGTTTAGTAGAGTCTATAAATGATATTCCTGTGATGTTTTTGCTATTTCGAGACGCAGCAAATAATGCCAATGGAATTGCGGCTTCTTTCATTCTTTCTACAAATCGATTATAATTAATAAGGTTTGAAAAATCTTTTCTCATTACAACACAAACGTAATCTTGATAATATCTTTTAAACGTTTGGTAACCAGAACGCTGAAAGCACACGCAAATAGTCATAACCTCACTTAAGTGCATTGTTTTAGGTCGTCCAGCCTTACTTGTTGTTTTTGATTTTAAGATTTTTTTTGAAATAAATTTATCATATTGCTTGCAAAATTCATCAATATGGAAAAAAATAGTTGTTAATAACATAAAGCTCCTTTTTCTTTTTTTAAACTTTTTTTTGTTAATTTAAAAATAATAGAAAAAGGAGCTTTTTAACAGATCTATTTAATTATCGAGTTCGCGTTAAGTATGGAATTCGGGTAAACATCATTTCCCCAGGTCCTGTGCAAACAGGTTGGATTGATAAAAAATTTGAAAAAAGTTTAAACGATATGATTCCATTGAATCGAATTGGGCAACCAGGCGAAATAGCTGAAGCGGTTGCTTTTATGGCTTCAAACCAGGCGCGTTGGATTACTGGACAACGACTTTGGGTTAATGGTGGATTTAGAATGTAGCATTAAAAAAGGTAATGCCATTGCTCACGTGATGGTATTACTACATAAGATGAAAAGGAAAAACCTAATGAATTATGGAAAATATCTTCTACCACTCTTCATATTGGGGATTGGTATTACTTATTTTGTTGTAAGGAAAAGAATGAATAATAAAAATGATGTACAAAAAGCATCCGCTTGGTTAAAGCACGTTGATACGATAACCGAATCAAAACCATCAGACGCATTTAATGCTAAGGATAAATTTGGTAGGCCAGTTATTCTGGAATGGAAGAAGTTCACACTGCAATCGCCAGAATTTGCCTCAACCATGAAAAGCTTTTGTGACATTGCATGCGCCGCCTACACCCCCGTAGAAATAGCATTTCTAAAAGCGTATTCAGACAAAAAAACACACGAGGAATATTGCAAACCATTTGATGCCCTTTTTAAAAATAGCCCACAAGAAGTTGAATGGCAAAATTTCAAGGATGCGCTTTCAGCAAAAGATTGGAAAAAAGCTGAAATGTTAATGGCTTTGCCTCTCAAGCAGATCTATACCATGGATTATTCAAAGTTTGGTAGTAGTCCAGATTTACATTTTTTTGTAACCGCCAAAGATGGGGAAAGAAAAACATTGCTTGGATTTATAGAATTTTTCATTACACCCGAATATCCATTTGGTGATATTAAATCCCCAAGCTTTGCCGTTGATTTTTCAGCACAAAACCGGGGGCTGGGAAAACTTCTGATGAGTTCAATTTTAAAAATTATTCCTCAAACTAAACGCATCTTTCTTTCAACGCACATAACGAATGAAATTGCACAAAAGGCCTACACGGCATGGGGCTTCACACAAGATCACGATTCAATTCAAGAACCTTATTTCAAGCAAAATCCGGAACATTGGATTTTTATGAAATACAAAGTTGATCAGTCAGATATTTTGCAGAAAGAAGCAGAACGGTTGGTTAAAATTAAGGATGGAAATATGACCGAAAAGAAATTTATGGAATCTGAAGATTGTTTAACCCGTAAGAGATTAAAACATGAGCCGCCTGCCGCAATTGCTGAGCGTGGCTGGCGTTATCACCATCTTGGAATTCCTTATACTGAATCACGCCAAGGAGAGTATCACTACGAACACCTAAAAGTGTATGTAACTGGTTTTGAAACAAGTCCATATGGAATCGAGTGGATTAGATTTGAAGATGATTGCCCGGTTCCAGACATTGTAAGAAAAGTTCCTCATATTGCGTTTGAAGTTGACGACCTTGATGAGGCACTCAAGGGCAAAGAGATTTTGCTTGAACCTGGTGTGCCTTCCGGTGGAGTTAGAGCGGCAATGATTATTCATGATGGCGCTCTTGTTGAACTCATAGAGTTTAGCAATAAATAACACTGAAAAATTGTCTGCACCATTAAGCACCGCCAGATTTTTTGGTAAATTAAAAGAAGCGAGTAACTATTAAAAGTTGCTCGCTTCTTTTTTGGTTGGTATTAATAATAAATGTAGTAGATTTTAGCTATTACCGTTTCGTGCTTTTATTTTTTCAATGTCTTCAATCCCATTAAACCCTTTAATTTGGGTTGAAATCGCTTCGGTAATTATAGAGTGAATACTCCTATTCAAAATCGCAGCCATCATCTTGAGTGTAGTATGTTCATGCTTGGTAATATCGATTATTAGTCGTTGAAAATCTTTTTTTTGCAGGCACGTCTTTCTCCTTTTTTGATAAAGATTTTATTTTCATAGTAATTATACCAGGAATATGGTGTGCCTAGCAGGACTCGAACCTGCGGCCTAACGATTAGGAATCGTTCGCTCTATCCACCTGAGCTATAGGCACGTTTAAGTTTTTATATTAAGAGATTTGGCTCGCCTGCTGTAATTATCGAAATGCGTAGGCTGGCCTGCCAGGCATTTCTGCAGGAAATGACTGGTGCGCCCGGCAGGACTCGAACCTGCAACCTCCGGATTCGAAGTCCGTGACTCTATCCAATTGAGCTACGGGCGCATTTAATAATTAATTTGTACCAGAAAAAAGACAGAAAGACCAGCTTTTGTTGGTTTTTCTGTCTTTGAATGTGAGCTTTAGATGTAAAATTTTATTAAAAATAGAGGAATTAGATATAAGGGCTATAATTAATATTATGTTTAGTAAAATGATACGAAAGATACTTAAGTTATTAGAAAATATTTTTCAGTTTAGATTTATACCAAACCACAAAACGTTACAAGCTATTAAGAATATTGAAGCGCGTAAGTATCTCGTTAAAGCCAAAAATGTGAAAGATCTTTTTAAGAAGTTGGGTATATAATGGGGTGCCTAAATGCTAGCGGAAGCTAGCCATCATGAGGTAGCCCAGTGCGTATGCACCAGGGCCTAAAAAAATGACATCTTTTCTTGATCTGTTAGTAAACAATATTTAATATGATTTAAATCAATCAAAGGCTCAATCCTGACTTTATGATAAAGCTCACAGGTCCTAAACTTTTTAATTGTTCCTAAACAAAACCCTTCGGGAAATATTAAGCCTTGGCCACTGGATATTATAAGATCGTCATTTTCAAGCTTGGATAAATGACTAACATAGGCCATATCGCATTTATTAATCTTATTTTTACCAACAATAATGCCTTGGGCGCCTGTATTATTTGCAAAAACAGAGACCTTGCAGTTTTTATCTGTTATTAACAAAATTTTGCTATAAAAACTATTAACATCCACAACTTTGCCAACAAGCTGGAACTTATAAATAGCTGCCATATCTTTTTTGACTCCGTCGCGGGAGCCTTTGTTGATCAAAAAATAATGTTCTTGTGATGTTATATTTTTTACCAAGATTTTAGTAAATATTTTATTTTGTAAGTCATATCTTTCTTGAAATTTTATCAGGTCATCACTAAGCTCTGTTTGTCTTAGCGTCTCTTTTAATTTGAGATTTTCTAAGACAAGAGCTTCGTTTTCTTCTTTTGTTTTTTCTAAATTACTTTTAATTTCTTTATAGCTTCTTCTTTTATTGAATATA
>CAYVQB010000046.1:4692-7274 GCA_964453985.1 uncultured Pseudomonadota bacterium | reverse complement strand
ATCCATCTTATATTGTATCAATGCATCTTTGACTTTTGACATCTTTAATTTTGTCATTTTAGATTCTGACTGCCCCATAAGCTTCATAACACGGGGAACAAGAACAGCCATCAGGCCACCTATAATTGCCAAGACCACCATTATTTCCATCAATGTGAAAGCTGAATTCTTTCTTAATTGCATATTAAAACTCCTTATATCTAAAAACCTGAAATATTACTTAAATCAAAAATTGGTAAAAACACTGACAAAACAATAAACGCAATTATTGCTCCTGTAACAATGGTCATAACTGGAGAGATTTTTGATACTAAACCATCTGTTAAGTCTGTCAATTCTATTTCATAATCAGAGCCAACAGTTAGAAGCATCTGTGCTAATTGACCCGATTCTTCTCCTGTCTGTATCATATAAATTGCGATATTAGGAAAAATTCCAGTCTCTTTTAAATACTTAGAAATCTTACCTTCTTTAACTATCTTATCCCTAGCTTTTTGTAACTTTGCTACCAAAACCTGATTATCAACTATTTTGGTAACAATGTCTAAAGCTTCGGCCAGGTCTACACCGCCCTCCAAAAGCATACCCAATGTTTTGCAGAATTGAACAACTGCTCTTATTTTTGAAAAATATGCGGTTAAAGGAAATCTTAAAAAAAGTTCATCTAGCTTATATCGACCAGCTTTAGTTGACTTCCAATACATGAATAAAGAAAATGTAGATATAATAGCAACAGATAAAATTACAAAATTATTAACCAGAAAATCTGAAAGTTCTTTTAAGAATAAGGTTGGACCCGGCAGCTCCACTCCACGCCCCATTTTTGCAAACAAATCTGTAATACTGGGAACCAAGAACATTATAAGACCAACAACAATAGCCGATGAAAACATCAACATAAAGATTGGGTATGACATCGCTTTCTTTATACGTCGCCTAGTTTCTTCTTCTTTTTCTAGATAATCAACCAATCTATTCAAGATCATGTAAAGTTTGCCACTAGCTTCACCAGCTTTAACCAACTGTACATAAACATTACTAAAAATCTTAGGATATTTATTTAATTGAGATCCTAAAGATTCACCAGACTTAAGACCATCTTTAATATTGATCAAAACTCTTTTAAAACGCCCCTCGAACTGTTCTATAAGCAACTCAAAAGCTTGCAATAGAGGCACACCAGACTTTAATAAAACTGCTAATTGCTTGGTAAAAATAATCTTTGTTTTTACATTGATTTTTTTTTCAAATAGACCAGAAAAAGAAAATCCTTGTTCAGCAGAACTAACCTCTTCAATCTTAACAGGCATTAGGCCCTGACCTTGCAAAACCTGCTTTGCAGACTGCATTGAGGCGGCATCAATAGTACCTGAAATCTTTTTCCCTCGACGATTAAATGAGTCGTACCGATAAAGAGGCATACAATATCTCCAAATATTATTTCATTTTTGCTTGCAAAAAATCCATCTTAGATGTTAGCTTATTTATTGCTATATTGAAAATAAGTTAAATTTTTTTTAACAATTTAACAAAAAGGAGGTATTTATGAAAACAAAAAAATTGTTTTCCATACTACTTACACTTTCATTAACTATCGTACCAGCGCAAACAGAAAATACAAAAAAAGCACAGGAGCAAACAGCCAAGATCTCTAATGACTTGGAAAAATATTTCCAACAACAGTACATTGCACCATCTCAAGTTAGCATAATAAGTATAAAACACTATTTTCAGAACTTTATGAGATCTCCAATAAACACAACAAATAAACTTGAAATTAAAACTTTCAAAAAAGCACAACAAGAAAAACTGAATCAAACTAAAATTAATTTCATAAAAGAGGTTTATAACGAAAAGGGTTATGCTAAAAAACTATCCCAAGATGGTTCTGATATTATTGATGCACTTAAAGTCAGTAGTGGCTTAAAGCTCAACGCTGAATATGATTACACATGGCTTCGTTTATTTCATAACAAGGCCAAAGAGTGCGAGATGGTTGATGATACAGTTCTATTACAGCTCCTTGAAAGCTTGCCAACATTATTAGAAAGACACTTTAGTGAAGAAAAAGAGTACAATGCTCCTTCCTTTAATTTCTTGAAGGAAAGCATAGAAAAAACTCTTATCTTTAAATTTACAGACCACTTAACAGATTTTCAAAACGATCCTAACACTTTTATGTCTGATATGTCTGCTCAAATTGCAAAGCAGTTTAGACAAGAAGTTAAAAAGGCAGAAAAGACTTTCACTAAACAAGAAAATCAATGGAGACTCAGACAGGTTACAATTAAACTCCTTGAAGTTTTAGCTAACAAAACGGTTTGGGATCACTCAGCTTATGAGGGCATCTGGCCTTCAGTTATCTCTTGTGCTAATGGATTCCAACTCCTTGGCTCTCATGGAATTTTGGATCACATGGATGACCTTGATGACCTACAATGGTCTTTGACTCACCGCTTTAAGTACTTTATCAAACAGGTTGGATCTCAAATGCCTATGGCCTTCTATGAAGAAATAGAGAACGATCTTACAAGTAGGATTGTGTTCTTTTTAGAAACTCAGGAACAGGATACTGGAGTTAA
>CAYVQB010000046.1:0-4592 GCA_964453985.1 uncultured Pseudomonadota bacterium | reverse complement strand
AATTACTTCTTCTTCTAAAACAACGTTGCTTCAAGAAAATTGTTTTCAAAATTTCTAGTTTTTGTTTTAAAATATCCTCGAGCCTAAGCCTACGCCAGCCTAAGTTTTCTAAGTTTTCAAAATAGTCTGATTCTTTAATAAGACTAAAATCTAACTTAAAGCCCATAATTTTTGCTATTGATAAAATATTTCGTAAAACAACTTTCTCATGGAATGAACTATTTAATTTAATAGATAATTCTAAGGGCCCAAGAGTATCTTTTAAAGTTTTCCTTACCTGTTGTAATTTGTCCTTTATTTTCTCATTCCAACCTGGAGACCCAGTATCTATCACTTGAACCATTTCGAGAATAATAGACGAACACTCCGCTACTGGTCCATATTACTCGGACATTGTATTAAAACTTCCTACAAACCAAATAGCGCTGACAAAACAAACAATAATAATTTTATTGAAACTCATAACAACCTTCTAAAAAACGATAATGTATTAGTGATAAAAAATTAGACCTTAAAAATTAAAAGCTAGTTGTCCACCAAAAGTATGGGGGTTAATAACTCTTTTACCCGTAACAGGAAGTTTATAGAACAAACTGATTTGAGGCTTAAACCAACTACGTTTAAACTCTTTGAAAAAATCATAATTAAGTTGAAATATAAAATTCTGAAAGCCCCACTCTTTTAAGCTTTCTGCAGTATTAATTATATTATAGCTAAAATCATTAGAATCAGCAGACATCCTATCATCATCATGCTTAGAAAATTGGTAAGCAGTCAGAAAAGATAAGCCTCCTAAAAACCTTCTGGCTTGTAGGAATAAATTGAATTTCCACAAAAAGCCAGGACTCTTTGTAACTCTACCCTTATGTAACAATAAAAAGTCAGTCTGATTAACATCAGTCTTCAATCTTCTTGTACTAGTATCATCAAAAGAAAATACCGCTTCAAACTCTATACCAGCACGAATTCTATGTACAAAATCAAGATCAATACCAACAGTAAATGGAATTCCCCATGAGCCATCATTACCCATAGGTAAACTAAGAGCAACATCTTCATTCTTTTTGGCACCTGTAGGAGCAGTAAACCCTAAACGCGCTGAAAGCCTAACATTCTTTAAATACTCTTTAAGTTGTCTAAAATCATTATGCCAACCAAGCATTACAATCAAATCACCTAAACCAGTCTTGCTCCATCTGCCAACATCAAGACCGCCAAGCTCTTGGGCCACACCACTAATATCATCTGTAAGATATCTATGCACATCTTTATCTGCATTCAAAACGCTCTTTGTTTGGTCATACCATTGTATATTTTTAATAGATAAATTTTCTATAGGTAGATATACGAACAAGTCAAATTTTCCTGGAACAGTATCTAATGGCAATCTATACTGCCCAAAAAAGGTCAACTCTGTTTGGTAAAATTTACCATCCAAAACAAAGTGGCCCCTTACTCCATCATCAGTTGCAGGACCGTAAGCTGCCAAAAACTTACTTGCAAGATCATAAGTCTCTGTTCCTTTTGGTGCACCCATCAACATTGCTAAACTTGATTCAGTTGGATTATAACGTTGCAAAAGTCCATTTTTATTTTCACTTCCATCTCTAGCCCTGCTTGTAGAACCTGTTTCTACGTTGACCCCAAATTTAAACTTTGTATTTTTCCAATCTGCTAATCTAAAATTAACATCATAAGGTCTACTAAAATTTGTTGGGATTAAAGCTGAAACATTGTTTTGTATAAACAATAAGAACGCTAAACTAGTTATAATTAAAATTTTATTTTTATTCATCTCATGATCCTTGGTATACATCGTTAGCCAGTCTTCTCAAACGGTTTTCCAAATCTATTCATTTACACGAATGCCCCAGTCACCAGGGACAACCCAGGCTCCAGAAGCTGTATTTTGAGTCATAACACCAATATTATAAGCACTACTATCAACATCTAAATTAACTGCAACTTCACTATTTCTAATAGAAGTTTGCGAAGATAACATTTTAATTTTTTTCAAGAAATTTGTATTACCTAAATGCTTAGAAAGCATATGATAACCAAGTGCCCCATCTGTTTTAAAATCACTTCTTAGATTACCTATTGCATAGTAAGAATAAGTTCCTGAAGGCTCTGTAATGTGTGTAATTACACCGTCGGCAACATTAAACCTATAAAGCGTTGCAAGGTTATATGCAAAGTCATTAACCAACGCATACAAGTTGCCATCTGTCGTTGTGCCACCTTTTGTTTTTGATAAAAATTCTAAATGCGAAACCGGTGCAGGCAAATTAACATCAAGATCAATATCTACTTTAACACTTGTCCAAACTGTAGTTATTATACCAACTGCAGTATCTGCTATATTATTGGAATAAAAAAGACCTTTGGTTGTAGAAAGTAAAAGTCTTGTATTACCAGCAGTATTATTTCTTGCGTAAACTAACATATCTAAAGGTGTACCATAGTCTGTAATAGAAATTTCTTGAAGACTTGCTGCAGCGATATTAGCCCCATCTATAAAATTAGCAACTTGCATCTTAACTCTGTAAAGCTTATCTGCTGTTGCAACGTATAAAAATTCACCATCACCATCACAAACAATTTTACGTACTTGAGAGAATGCGCTTTCACCAGCTATTGTTAACAACTTAAATGTCCAACCTGCAACACCCGGAAATCCTGTATCAGACAACTCGCTTAAGCCTGTAGCACCATTCCAACCAAATCCATTAGCTTGCCTTAGCACAGCAACACCACCATCACCGGCAACAAATAACCAACCCATATTATCTTTTGCAATTCGTGAAACATCTGAACAACAAATTGGCCCAACAGCTTCTAATGCGCTATCTGAATTTATAAAAACGTTTGTATCTTTTATGAATTCAGCAGTAGGCGTAAATGGATCGCCCGCACCGGTTTGAATAAGTGCAACCTTTTGGAATCCGGTTGCTACCATCATAGAAAATTTACCAGTATCAAAACCTGGAGTTTGTTCATCGAAATTAAAAGTTTGGTGAACACCTGCATTTGCTTGGGTAAACTCTGTACTTAATAAATCAACAAGGCCATTACCTAGCATGCCAGTTTCTGCTACACTTTTTCCCCATTGAGTAGCTTTAACGGTATTCACATCCGTACCAACATTGGTCAAATACCAATAATTACCACCTGCTACATCAAGCCCTGCGCCATAAACTTTATCTGCTGCTCCCATCACACGTTGCCATGCAGTCCATGCTCTTATTTTGCCGTCACTACCAAAGAGCGCAGTGCTTCTAAAAATCCCGCGAGTATTAACTGCAGCTTCAGAGACACAAAGAAAAACAGAATCACCCTCAACAAACATGTCTATATCACTAAGAGAGTTTACAGAAAAATCACCAGCGCCAACTGTAGCGATATTATAATCAACTTTGTTAGCAATAGTATTTTCTACTTTGAGAAGTTGCTCTGCAGCATCAATTACTTCTTCAAAGTCATTCTTCTGTGCAATTTTACCAACTTTACCAACAGCTATGTCCGTTCCACTAGATGTCTGAGAAGACACAATAGGCAAAGCTTGAATTTTTAAATTAGCCCCTGCAACAGGATCTTTTATAGAACTACTAACAATAACATAATCTTTGCCTGTACTTGTATGCATTGTTCGTACTTTTAAAATAGACGCAGCGCGACTACCAACAGCCCCTGAATTATTATAAAAACCAACAACATGATAATTCTGATCCACATCAAAATAACTACCATATAAACCAACTGAAGATTCTATTTTTAACTCTCCATTCTCAATCCTACCAACCAACAAAGAAACAACCCCTCCATCATTAGCAGTACGCTCAACCCTGTTTAAACCAATAAATAAACGTTGTAATGATGTATCCCAGTACATATCACCAAAACCACCAACTGTTGCATCTTGATTTATCGCACAAAGAACATCTTTAGTTAGATCAAGTTTGACTTGATTTTTAAACTCCAAACCTTCGCCCTTAGCCTGTTGAGCCAGCATGGAAAACGCAGAATTAAGCACACCAAAGTTACCAACATTGGGTTTTACCGCTGCAAAAATATTACTTTGTGATGCAGAAAGTCCAACAACACCAGAAGATTCAGCGCCAGCAGCATCTTGTAATTTTTCAGTGATAGTTTTTACAGAGGTTCCCGAATCAGGATCATCAACAAGAGCAACAAGTTGGTTAGCTGCAAAATCAACAGTTTCAATTGTTTTTTCAATACCCAACACAACTGCTGGATATCGCCCCATCAAAGACATATAACTTATCTTGTTACTATAGATTGGATTAATGGTTTTTACAGGTTTGCCATCTTCAGTTGCACCATTCAAATAAACTTGAGAAGGTGCCATTTCCTGCAATGCAAGTTTGTTTTTTTGTGTTGTTTGATCAACTGTGATATAAGCTCGCATTAAAGCTGAAGCCGTTGCATCATCTGAATTTGCACCAAGATAAAAATAATTTGCGCCGTAAAAAGCCGATCTATTAAAAGTAACGGCACCAGGAGAGACAATAGCGATAGAACGCACATTTTTTTCTTCTAGCTCCTGCTTTTCCTTAAGAAGCTCTTGCGCC
>CAYVQB010000045.1:0-7530 GCA_964453985.1 uncultured Pseudomonadota bacterium | reverse complement strand
GGGGAGCCATTTTCAGTCTTCGCCTTACGGCAGACTGCGGCTAGGCAGACCATCTTCGCAAATCATTTTTTTTCTTATGTATTATGTTTATATTTTAAAATCAATAAGTTTCCCTGAAAAAATTGAGTATTTGATTTTGCCTGCCGCGCCATAGCTTTATGCGGAAGCGGGAACACTATCTCAAAACATATTCAAGTCGCGTTTTCATGATAAAACAAGTATAAATCAAGACTTTTGACTAGCTTAATGAATCCGATAAACTGATTAAAATCGGGTCTTTAATAAAAATTACTTAAAAATAATAACGTTTGGAATTTTGATGAATAAAATTATTAAGCTTTTCATTTTGACATTGGCATGCACAATCCATACAACATATCCAAAACAGAGCCTAATCTCAAAAATGTATTGTTCAATTTTTGGTAACAATGACGTCCGTCCTGAATATAAACAAAAAGTTCACCAAGCCCTCAAAGATCTTGGCGTTGCACAACCATTAGATGTCCCTGTTAAACAGATGAATATAGTTGGACCATCATTTGCACGATACAAACTAGCAAGCTTTACAGCTTTTGGTATTTGGCTTGATGAGGCTTATCTTAATCGATGTAACGAAGAAGAAAAGATGTTTCATATTTATCATGAAGCATCTCATTATGTCCAAAAACATCATCAAAAAAATATTGCTGGCTGCAGCGGCACTCTAATGCTTACACTTGCAGGGCTCTTAGCATTAAAAAAGGCTTTAGGTTCAACTAATCCTTTGATTAAAAATGTTACTGTAGCGGGCACGACAATTTTAGCAATAATTGGAGGATGCCGATATTTATTACCTTATTTTGTTAAAAGACAAGAAAAACAAGCGGACCTTATGGCTGCAAAGATATTAATGTCTACAGAAAAGGAATATATCGTTGATGCCCATATTGAAAAATTAAAAATGTATATGAACCCAAAACCAGAAAATGATTTATGGTGGCCTTCAAAACAAGCAGTAATTAAGTATTTAGAAAAATTAAAAGAGTTGAAACCAAAAAAAATTTAATAGGTAGAACTTAGTAGCCCCGGCGTATTTGCCGGGGCTACTTTTATTGTTTTTAAAGGTGGTAAGTATTATTGCCCTTACTGGAACTCCGGGTCTAATGGAATAATAATCCAAGCAACAATATAAAGAATTATTCCGCTACCTCCCAAGAGTGCTATAAGGATCCAACAAAGTCTGATAAAAACTGGATCGACATCAAAATATTTTGCAATCCCACCACAAACACCTGCTATTTTTTTATCAGTTCTTGATCTATAAAGTCTTTTCATATTAAATTCTTTCAAAAAAAGTTATCCGAAAATTATGAACCTTTATTAAATAAGTACGCCAGAGGCTCTATTTCAAAGCTCTAGCATCCAACTCCTTTATCAATTCATCCCGCATTTTTTCTCGGCCACCGAAAATTTCTTCGATCAATTTACGAGTATTAGCAACCATATCTTCGTTAGAATAATCAATACGACGAATAAGCGTTTTACCTAAAGCCAAACGAACCCGAGGGTCAAGACCTTTACATTTCTTCAAAATAGTTGGCATATAATTCTCGACAATATCTCGCGTCTTTACATCACCTAAAAGCAATAAATATGTATATAAAATTCTATCAATATATTTGCCTTCATGCATAATACTTTTCATGACAATATTACGAAGCATTGCAGGTAAAACTTTATCAAGCTCTTGGGCATTTTCTTTCATAAATAAATCAGGCTTGGTCAAAAACTTTATCTGATCAACATTGAAACCAACATCTATTCCTTCTTTTAATGCTAAAATTTCTGCTTGAATCCAACTTGTGTCATCTACTTTTCTAATAAAAATTTCATCGTCTTCAATGTAAAGACCAAATATATCTGCATCAGGACTACTTTGTAATGAAAAATAAACCTCAGGAGATTTCTTTTCTCCAAGATCCAGCCCACGTCTAATTATAAAATTATACAAAGGCCCACCAGCATAATCCTTAAGTTCTTCAGGCAGCTCCATATCTTTAAAAACATCTTCGGTTTTAAATGAAAGTTTATCAATAAGATAAGTCTCACGATGCGCCATATCTTCTCCAAAATCACTTGAGACATTACTTTTATAAAAACAATCCTTGGCAAATAAATATAAACCAACATCAGGAATATCAATATCAATCTCTTTAAAATGACGTGTCTTAAAATTCGTGCCCGCTGCAAGTATTGCAGGCAAGTGACCTTCTAAGATAATCTTACTTTCAATATCACTAATATAGGTAACTAAAAGCTGTTTATCTTTTACATGAATATCTTCAGATTTTATTGATAGGGGTATGTACCCTTGCGTAACTTCACCCTTTGTTTCAGAACGAACTAATACTTTACCTGTAAACTTATTTATAACCTGTAGATCTCCATGAATATTAGTTACACAAAAATTAGTCGCTTTTCCTGGCATCCTAACTTGAGGATAATTTGTAAGCCCTGTATAAAAACCAAAAGTACGCAACATACGAGTAATCCAAGCCTGCATATTTGGAACAATGTCTTTGATAGCAGGGGAATATAAAAGAGAAAAAAAGGCTTCAATTCCGCTAAATAATGGTTCTAGCCTAATAGTCCCATAAGAGGTTACGTCTGCTGTAGCAAGAGAAGAGATAAACATTTTGCTTACTCTTTGACGAACCTCAATCTTTTTAGCAAGTGAAGTATAAAACGAATCTTCTGTTACAAAATTTTGTAAAGCTGATAAATTAGCCCCTCCCATATAACATGTTATAACTTGCACAAAACGAGTTTTACGGTTTTCTAAAACCTCTATTACATCTAAAAATGCATCCAAAGGAAGACCCGCTGCGCTTGGATCCGTTTCTTTCCCACTTGAGTAAAGACCTCCACCGTGCCCTCCAACATAAACGATGCGCTCTTTTTTTTCATCTTCCAAAAGAACCTTAGAGATTATATCTACAGACTTTTTACCGAATGCATCGCGAGGAAAGTCAACATAAGCAAGCTTTTCAGGAAAAACAACTTCATCAAATTTTTTATATTCTAAATATTCTTTATTAAAACCAAGAGATTTAACATCATCAGGACCTTCTAGATATCTTTTAGGAATAAAAAGATAAGCAGGCAAATCATTTACTTTAATAGAAAAGAAATGAAAGGTTTTGCTAACATCAACCTTTCTAGCTTTAAGCATTGCTAAAGCCTTTCTGAGCATATGAACACCAATTACAATGCCTGGAGCAGAAGCATTTTCTAGATTTATTTCAACCCCTAATGACATAACAGCAATAGTCTCAGGTGCAATCTCCCCCCAATGATTTTGATCAATTGCTATAGCCAAATGACTAAATCTATTCTGCTGTTTTACAGGAAGCATATTTCTTAAAGACACGACAGTACTCTTTGGTAAAAATTGATCAAAAAGTTTTAAAACCATATCCCTTTTACCGGCTTTATCTATAATCGGAAAACAGGCTGAATACTGAAATAAAATCGATGGAAGTAAAATCTCTCCAAAAACACGCTTCTTTGTAGCAGGGTCCACTTGCTCTATTTGATCAGAAACATTAAATAAAATTTTAACCATAAGCTCTGGATTTTCTATACTAAATGGTATAGAAAAAGGCTTTTGGGGACTGTTAATAAAAAGAGGTGCTCCTTTTTCTTCCAAAGCTGACGCTAATTTATAAAAACCTTTATCAAGCGCACAAAACAATGGGGTACGATTGAAGTTATCTGTTTTATCAAGAAGTTGAGAGATGTCTCTTTCTTCGACTATTTTTACCAATGTATCTTCTTTTTCTTTAGAAAATGCAAAAGCTAGAACATAATGAAAAATAGTCCATCCATCGTTATTACGAGCCTTAATATCTGCTCCTTTTTCAATCAAAAAATCTATATAATCATTTTCAATTGAAACGTTTGAAAGGGCACGTAATAAAGAGGTTTCACCGTGTTCGTGTTTTTCATTTATATCAGCCCCGTTGTTAAGTAAAAATTCTATCATAGGCAGATTCTTAACATCCATAGCCAAATCTAAAATATTTTTACCATTATTATCTTTTGTATTAATATATTGAGAAGGATCTTTACCCTGCTTTTTAATCCCATCAACAAGAGCTTTGCCTACCACCGGAGAACGTAATCCATGAAATATCGTATTTCCATTTTCATCTTTAACATCAATATCTGCTCCGTTTTCTAATAAAAATTCTATCATTGGTAAATCTCCCCTGCCAACAGCATTACGCAAAGGGGTCCAACCATTATTGTTTTTTACATCAATATCTGCTCCGTTTTCTAATAAAAATTTTATCATCGGCAAATCGTTGCTACCCATAGCCTCGAATAAAGAAGTATTACCATTCTTGTTTTTTGCATTAATGTATTGAGCCGGATCGTTACCCTGCTCTTTAATGCCATCAACAAGAATTTTGCCAACCTCAGGAGATCTCAAAGCATGAAAAATTGTGTTATCATTTTCATCTTTAGCGTCAATATCTGCTCCATTTTTTAACAATAATTCTATTATTGGTACATCTTTACTACGAACAGCATTGCTTAACCAAGTTGCACCATTCTTGTTTTTTGCATTAATGTATTGAGCTGAATCTTTGTCCTCCTTTTTTATCCAATCAATAAGAATTTTGCCAACCTCAGGAGAATTCAGATTATGAAATATTGTGTTTTCATTATTATCTTTAGCATCAATATCTGCTCCGTTCTCTAATAAAAATTCTATTATTGGTACATCTTTACTACGAACAGCATTGCTTAACCAAGTTGCACCATTCTTGTTTTTCGCATTAATGTATTGAGCCGGATCTTTACCCTGCTTTTTAATGCCATCAACAAAAGCCTTGCCAACTTCAGGAGAGCTCGAATCATGAAAGATTGTGTTTTTATTTTCATCTTTAGTGTCAAGATCTGCTCCATTTTCTAATAAAAACGTTATCATCGGCAAATTTTTATTGCCAACAGCATTGCTTAAAGGGGTACGTCCAAATTTATCTTTTGCATTAATGTATTGAGCCGGATCTTTACCCTCTTTTTTTATCCAATCAACAAGAACCTTGCCTACCACAGGAGATCTCAAATAATGAAATATTGTGCTTTCATTTTCATCTTTAACATCAATATCTGCTCCATTTTCTAATAAAAAATTTATCATCGGTAAATTTTCATGGTTAACAACATTATCTAAAGGGGTCCTATCATTCTTGTTTATTACATTAATATATTTAGCAGGATCTTTTCCCTCCTTTTTTATCCAATCAACAAGAACTTTGCCAACCACAGGAGAACTCAAACCATGAAAGATTGTGCTTTCATTTTTATCTTTAGCATCAATATCTGCGCCTCTTGAAAGAAGTTTTTGAATAGCGGAAATATCAGAGCTATCAATAGCCCTCTGCAAACCTATATTACCAATAAGATGTTGCCAAGAAAACGAAAAGAACATTATTAAAAGAATACTTTTCTTTAAAATCTGCATGAAAAACCTTTCTTTGATAAAAAAACAACTTTTTATCAATTTAATGAAAGACCAAGAGTAAAATCAATTTTTCTCTTTTATTGTTTTTTGTGCTATAAAAAATCTTTTAATATGTTAATAAAGTAATAAAAGGGATGAGAATGAAAAGCTTTTTATCTAAATCAAAACACATAAATACCTACATGCAACAAAATCAGTTTAGTGGAACAATCTTAGTTGCAAAAGATGGAAAATTTATTTTTAAAAATGTATATGGCATGGCCGATAATGAACAAAAAATTGAAAATAAGCTTGAAACAAAATTCAGAATTGGATCTATCACAAAACAATTCACCTCAATGGCAATCATGATGTTACAAGAAAAAAAGTTGTTAAACGTTCACGATCCAATTTCAAAATATATTCCTGACTACCCCCATGGTGATAAAATCACTATTCATCATTTGCTCACCCATTCTTCAGGCATTTACAACTATACATCATTAGAAGGCTTCACCGATACTGTAACAGAATTCATTGCACTCGATGACCTCATAAAACTTTTTAAAGATAAACCCCTTGAGTTTGAAATTGGTACAAAATTTAGTTACTGCAATTCGGGCTACGTATTACTAACATTTATTATTGAAAGAGTTTCAGGTCTTTCATATGAAGCGTTTTTAAAACAAAACATTTTTGAACCACTTGGAATGAGCAACACAGGCTATTATCGTAATGAAAATCCACCAACAAACGATAGTTCTGGTCATACGCTTGATAAGACAGGAAAAATAATCAAAACAGAAAACTGGCATATGTCTCAATCGGCTGGAGCCGGAGCCCTTTATTCAACTGCCCAAGACCTGTTTATTTGGGATCAAGCCCTATATACAGAAAAATTAGTATCTAAAAAGTCATTAAATCAAATTTTTGGTAAACACTATTGTGCTGATGACAGACATATAAGCTATGGCTGGTTTATAAAAGAAAACTTCGAAAAAACGTGCATATACCACGGAGGCGTCCTTAGAGGCTTTATTGCTCTAATTTCACGATACATTGATGATAACGCTTGTGTTATTACATTGAGTAACTTAGATGTTTCTTGTATAGAAAAAATCAACAAAAACTTGGCTGCAATCATTTTTGATAAACCAATAGATTAAAATTAAGAAGAAGATAAGCCCACAAAGCCCTAGTTTTCCATCCAAACCCATTTGCACAATAGATAACAAGTCGTTAAATTATAAAAGAACTGTTCTTTTAGGGAATTTTATAATTTAAATCTTTAATCATCAACAATTGGGGCAATATTATGTTTGGCTCTTGCTACAAATACACAAAAAACAAAAGCGAAGTAACTATATACTCTGACAAAATAAGAGCAATACTATTTGTCTTATCTCTTTTTATGGTTCCAACAGCAACACTTTTCATACCAGGCCTATCTTTTGAAACTCAATCAACGATTTTTGTTCTTAGCTCAGTATTAATCTTTTTAATCCTTATCCCTGTCTATAAATACTCTGAAACAATACCTCTATTAGCTATAAACAAAGAAGGTATCCGTCCTATTTTAGACAAAAAAAATCTTATAAATCTAAACTCAAAAATCATTAAATGGGAAAATATTAAAGAGATTTTTGTTTATAAACCACCTTTATCATATATAACTGATGTCACTGAAAATAGTCAAAACGGCAAGCAAGCTGGTTTTAGATATTTAGGGATTAATCTTAAAAATCATAATGAAACAGATATTAACTCAGCCCAAACAATAATTTCGCCTAAAGTACGAACAATGATACCTTATTTATCAAATAACATAGATATACCCTTAACATCGGCTCACCCTTTTCAAAAGGGACTAATTAAGGTATTGACACATTATTACGAAAAAAACATAAATTTATAAAAAACTAAAGCTTTGGCCTTGCCAAGGCTACTGTTTTATGGCACTATATTAACAGTTCTTATAAGGGGCTATAGCTCAGTTTGGTTAGAGCGTCCGCCTGTCACGCGGAAGGTCGCGAGTTCGA
>CAYVQB010000044.1:5996-7677 GCA_964453985.1 uncultured Pseudomonadota bacterium | reverse complement strand
AACAGAAACTCTCCAATCATCAGAGACTCTTTTAAGAATATTGTCATCTTCCTCTTCTTCTTGCACGTCCTGATCTCGTTTTTCTCCCTGCAACCCTTGTCTAATCCTTAATGCCTCCATTTCTGCCTTATTTTTAAGCTCTAAAGCTTTTCGCTCAGCTTCAGCCTTTATTTTTAAAGCCTCAAGGTCTGCCTTGTTTTCTAATTCCAATCGCTTAAGATCAATATTCTCTTTCAGCTTAAAATAATCATCTTTTGTTTGCTCTTTTAGCAGGGCAATTTTTGTAGCAGCATCTCTTCGGATCTTTTTAGTTTCAACTTCAGCTTTTTTAACCATATTTAAAGCTTGCTGATTTTCATCGATATCTTCTTGGTATATTTTGCACCAAGAATTAGTTGGAATAACAAATAAAAGAATTAAAAATAAAAAACTACATAATTTCATCATTTTTCTCCGTTATAAAACTTTTATATAAAATTTCTCACATTTTTTTCATTTTAGAAAAATAATTTAGAAAATTACAAGCTTTTTGCCGGCAGGTAGAACAAGGTTGTCGAAGAACCTAGGCTCTGATATAATTTTATTATTAAATATTATTAAAAAATATGGAGAAAAACATGTCTAGAAAAATAAGTCGCAAGAAAATTATTCTTCTTGCGCTTTTACTATCTGCTCTCTTTTCAATCCCAGTAATAACCATATTCTATAGTCCATTCACAAATCTTTGGCATAAAATAATACGCAAAGAAAAACCCCAACCATATATTACAATTTTTGTTCATGGAACATTTAACTCTTTATTAGGTTTTTTTGACACTTACAAAGTGATAAAGGATGAACTCCCCGGAACAGATTATAAAAAAATCGTAAGCCAAACAAGAAAAGACCCATACTTTTATCACAGCCAACCAATACTTCAAAAAGGACTAATCAAATTAGAACCATCATTTGACCTGGCTGTAACAAATAGTAAAAAACATGCTGCTTATCCAATAATAAAAGCCTATAACACTATACAAGAGCTAATAAGTCCAGATAAAGAAAAAAATTACTTTTATACCTTAGGTTGGAGCGGCTATATCAGCCAACAAAGAAGAAGATTTGAATCTGTACGCTTTTATAATATTGTCAGCCAAGAAGTAGAAAGATTTCACAAATTAGGCATAAAACCCAAAATACGTATTCTGTGCCATAGTCACGGCGGAAATCTTATTTTGAACTTTGGAGCTATAAAAACTATCTTAAATCTTAATGACAAAGACTTGGATGAAATATCTGAAACAGATGATGAGAGAGAGTCCTTATATAAAACATTAGAAATAATCAAAAAACTCCCGACCCAACAAGAAGCGTCCAACAAAAACGGTCTAAAAAAATATGACTATATTCCCACAGATAAAGACCTTGTAATAGATGAACTAATAATGTTTGGCAATCCAATACAACCAGAAACAGAAACTTTTGTCTACAATGACCTATTCAAAAAAGTTTATAATTTTTATTCCGATGAAGATTATGTCCAAGCTTCAGACTGGGTATCTACAAAAAAACTTTACAGTAAACAAAGGCTAGAAACAACAAGAGATAACTCAAATTTTGTTCAAGCAAAAATAATGATTGGTAGGAACGTTCAAAAAGAAAACAAAAATTTAGACCAAACAAAAACCTATACAATTATAAG
>CAYVQB010000044.1:0-5896 GCA_964453985.1 uncultured Pseudomonadota bacterium | reverse complement strand
CTTGTATCCTAAAAACCTGTATAGTCTTGTTAAAGTAAAAAAAGAGAATCGTTCGGTGAAAGTCTTAATGCCGCATCTTTTGTAAAGGCATATAGACAGAGAAAGAAACGATTAATTAAATTTAAAATTGATCCTATCGGAGAGAACCAAATGAACAAGTGCGTGCGATATAAAAGTATAGTATTATTATCTGTTTTTTCTTTCTTAGTTTTTGGTTTTTCTTATCCTAGTAATGAAACGAAAACTGAACTAAAACAACTCCCTATCGTTAACGAAATCTCAGTTGAAGGTAACAAACACATAAGAAGCCAAGTAATTTTAAACAGACTACCATATAAGGTAGGTGAACCTTATGATGAGTCAAAGAGTGCTGCGGCTATTCATAATGTCTATGCTCTTGGATATTTCAGGCAAGTAGTTTTAGAGAAAGAAGTAGATTCAGACAATAAAGTAAATTTGTTTGTAACTGTTGAGGGCAAAAAACTTCTTGAAAGTCTTGAATTCAAAGGCAATAAAGTAATTAATACAAAAAAAATTAAAGAAGACTTAAATTTAGAAAAAGTTACAACTATCGACGAAGAAGCATTACAAAGAATAAGCGATAACATTAAAAAAATGTACGCTCAAGAAAATTATCACAATACAAAAATCACAACAGAAATAATTCCAAATAAAGAATCTCCAGATAAAGCAAAAGGTCTTTTTGACATCCAAGAAGGACCAAAATCTAAAATTAAAAGAGTATTTTTTAAAGGTAACGAACACATGCCAGCAAGAAAACTTGCAGACATTATATCAACACGGGAAGACTGGCTTTTAGACTTCCTAGATAGTGCAGGCCAATATGAACCAGATGCCTTAGAAATGGATAAACACAGAATAGAATATTTCTATAAAGATCATGGTTACATGATGGCAACCGTTGCTGATGTGGATGTAGAATTCTCTCCTAACGAAAAAGAAATTTCCATTACTTTTCATATTAAGGAAGGTGATTGTTTTGTTGTTCGTAAAGTTCAAGCCATGAGCGATGATATCTTTACCGAAAAAGAATTACTAAAGCATATAGAAATAGAAGAAAACCAACCATACTCACAATCGAAACTGGTTGAATCTATTAATAGATTAAAAGGCTTATGGGGACAAAAAGGTTATATTTACGCTGATGTATATCCACAAATAAAACCTGATGAAACAACAAATGAAGTTGACGTAGAATTCCACTCGGAAAAAGGTAATAAAATGTACGTCAACAGAGTTAATATTACTGGTAACAATGTAACAAGAGATAATGTTATACGTCGTCAAATAGATATTAGCGAAGGCGATTTAATCACAACAAAGAAACTTAACGAATCCAAATCTAACGTTGAATACTTAAGTTTTTTTGAACGAGGCGGAGTAAACTGGAAGATCCACAGACTTTCTAACGATTCCGCAAATATTGAAATGAGCGTTAAAGAAGCCAAAACAGGCAGTCTTCAAGTAGGCGTAAACTATGGTAGTGACCAGCAAAACCCAAGACCATCTCTAAAAGGTTCTGTAACGTTAGAAAAGAAAAACCTTATGGGCTTTGGTTGGGACACAGGGTTTATGGCGCAAGCAAATAGACACGGCGTACAAAAACTTCAAGCACACTTTTTTGATCCTAGTGTTTTTGATACAGATGTCTCTGGTGGCATTAACATTTACAGAAGGTGGGCTGAATATGAGCAATGGAAAAACGTTAATACAATGCCAAAAGAAACCACTACTGGTGGTAATATTACATTTGGCTTCCAACTCCCATCAATAGATAAACGATTACAATTATTATTAGAGCTGGGCGTTGAAGATATTAGATTCCATCAAAAGCTATATGCAACAACTAACCCTTTAATTTTCCAACCAATCGTGGATCGCACATTCCAAGAAGGTACCATGAATTGGCTCGGCCTTGACCTGATTAAAGATACAAGAAATCATCAGGTATATCCTAACAAGGGTTACAAAATCATGATCAACACAAAAACAGCTCCTCCATTTATCAACCAAGAATATAGTTTCTTCAAAGCTGAACTTGATACTAGTTGGTACAATGCATTAATTGGTGAAGACGATCTGGTTCTTGTATTACATGGCAAGCTGGGAGCAGTAACTTCTCTTGGTGGTACAATTAAAAAAACAAAAAAGAAAAAAATCATTCCATACAAAGAACTTTTCCATATGGGTGGACAAAGCACTGTTAGGGGTTTTGTTTGGGGTAGCATTGGGCCAGCCTGGGTTACTAATGATCCTCTTGGCGCAAAGTATGCATTACAATTTAATGCTGAACTTGTATTCCCTCTTATACCTGACTACTCCATGAAAGGTCACGTCTTTTACGATGCTGGTGCTGGTTGGGATACACCTAAATATGAACCAGGAGAAGAACGATACCTTAAGCGTGATAAGTTTAATTTAAGACACTCAGTTGGATTTGGTTTAAACCTCACAAAACCTATGCCTGCTAAGATCGATTGGGGTTATAAATTAGACAGAAACAAGGCGGCTGGCGAGTCTCCTTCTGAGTTCCACTTGAGCATGAACTACGCCTGGTAAAAGTTATATTTTTATTACCTTGATTTTTTTCTTAAATGCTTTAGGATTCTTATTTAATCCAGGTTTTAAATACATTATTATTTGCCGTTCGCCCTGAGGAGCGTAAGCGTCTCGAAGGGTTTTAACGAACGCCCAATTATATAAACATTAGAAGGTCTTCATGA
Source organism: uncultured Pseudomonadota bacterium (assembly GCA_964453985.1). Lineage (GTDB taxonomy): Bacteria > Babelota > Babeliae > Babelales > UASB340 > CAYVQB01. The sequence continues at coordinate 3,152 of CAYVQB010000044.1, read as the reverse complement.
GAATTTCTTACATGCTTTTAGTATTACTATTAACTTTAACATCAACAAAAATAATGCTTCCCTCTAATAATTCGGGACAGCAACAAAGATTTACTCATACAAAAAATATAAAAGCACTGCATAAACGAATAAAAGAATTAACAGCAAAGCTTGAAGTCCTAGAAGAAAAAACAGAAGAGCAAGAGTTAGTTCTAGATTTAAACAAAAAAATATCTAATAACGAAGGCATGTCCAAATTTAATTGGAAAAACTTTTTCACCAAAGTTAAAAGTGTCGGTATAGGTAAAGCAGCTATCTTAATAATAACTCTTGGCACAGTAACAGGATTAATTAACCCTCTAAATATTCTAAAACAAATTACCGGAATTGCAGCCAGATGGATATGCAGAGCTTTATGGTGTATAACAAAGCAGGCACTTCAAACTATGGCAAACGGAGCAACCATCACAGCAGAGGCTATAAAAGAAGGCTACCACGATTTACAAGAAGACTATGCTCAAGATAAACAAGAAGGCTATCCTCATGGTCTGTATAATTATGTAGCCAATGGTTGTAAAAAAATAATTGATCCAGATGGTAATGTAATAAAAGACTTTGATAAGCCTGGAATAGAAGCTGCCGTTAACTGGATGTATCTATAGACTAAATTCATGAAAAAAAAATTACTTTTATTATCTTTATTATTCTTTAACAAAATAAACTTAGCACCTGATCCATTGTCTAAAATAGAGATAACAAGTGATAAGGCTGTTTGTCGAAAAGATAAAGATAGTAAAAACAATTTTACCTTTAAGTATATTGATAACGTTAACGTTACTTTCGCTGATGAAAGTACAATCAAATCACAAGAATTAGAAGTAGAAATTGATACAACTAAAACAGATACTAATTCTAACGTTAACGACAAGACATCTGTCATAAAAAAAATCACCTTCAAAAACCGGGTCAATCTTGTAAATCAAAATAAAATTGTTAATGCAGATTTCGCCGAACTTTATCCCGAACAAAAACTTTGTAAACTTGAAGGTAATGTTACAATAGAACAAAAGAAAGTAACACCTAAAGACTTGCCTATTCAAACAAAATGCCAACAAGCAATCTTGAATATGGAAACTGAAGAAATTACATTACAAGGCAGCGCTCAAGCGCCTGTGAGCACAGTGATAGAACTTGCAGGTAAGCAAGGGCTACTTAAAAAAGTTAAGACTAAAGAAGAAAAAAGAGCTGATAGGCTTTTTCTTAGTAAACAAAAAAGATTAAACAATAAGAATGAACATGAATAAAATAAAGATTTTACCACCTCAAGAGGCGCTCAAAATAGCAGCCGGTGAAGTTGTTGAACGACCGGCAAGTATCGTCAAAGAAACGATAGAAAATTCTATTGATGCAAAAGCCACACAAATTACACTCTATATAAATAAAGCCGGCCAAGATTTAATCCGTATACAAGATAATGGCCATGGCATGTCAAAGGATGACGCAAAGATATGCTTTGCTGTTCATGCTACAAGCAAAATCAAAAGCTTGGATGATCTTGAAAATATCAATTCTTTTGGGTTTAGAGGGGAAGCTCTTGCTACCATAAGCGCCGTGAGCAAAGTCACACTTGTAACAAAAGAAGAGACTAGCAATCTGGGTACAAAGCTTGAATATAGCAATGGCAAGTTTACAACAGAAGAAGAAGTCGCTTGTTCTGTGGGCACAGATCTTATAATTAAAGATCTTTTTTATAATACTCCTGTACGTAAAAAGTTTTTAAAACAAGATGAAACGGAATGGAACCAAATTTCAAATATTTTCCATGCCTTTTGCTTAAGCAACCTAGACATACATTTTAAACTTTATCGCGATGACAGGTTGATTTTGAATGCTCCAGCAGTAGTTAGCATAAAAGATAGAGCTAGCCAAATCTGGGGACATAATTTTGCACAAAATTTAATAGTGTTAAGAGATCAGGTTGAGCAGGATAAAGAGAAAGTAAAAGTTACTGGTTTTATTTCTAATCATAACTTCTGGCGTTATGGTCGCCAACAGATTTTCTTTTTTGCAAACAACCGGGCAATTAAAAACAAAGAACTTAGCAAAGCCTTGTTAAAGGGCTATCAGAATGTTCTGCCTCCGGCCAGATTTCCTGCAGCATTTTTATTTTTAGATTTAAAAAATAGTCTTGTTGATATCAATGTGCACCCTAGAAAAGAAGAAGTGAAGTTTGCAAAACCTGCAACTATTGAACTTATGTTACAAAAACTTGTGACACAAAGTCTTGGGGATCACTTGAGCAGGCAACTGGAAACTAAACAAACGTTCACACCTGAACCATCACAGCCCAATTTCCCTGATAAAAGCTTACAAGAAATTCCAGAACCAATTAAACAAACGTTCACACCTCTAGAGCCTTTGGAATACGCTGAAAAACAAGAAGTCCCAATAACACAAGTTACAAGTAGTTTTCAAAATTTACCCTATAATAAAAACAATTTCCAAACACCTTCCCACTTGCAAGAAAACACAAATATAAATACTCAAGAACATTTTAAAATCATAGGGCAATATTTAAATACATATATTCTTATAGAGCGTGAAGATAAGCTTGTTATAATTGATCAACACGCAGCACACGAAAGAATTTTGTATGAAAAGTTTTCCAAAAATTTTGAAAAAAAAGCAGGAACACGATTATTATTTCCTGAAATTCTAAATCTCTCTGATCAAGAGTTACAAATTATATTAAAAGAAAAAGAGTTCTTTGCTAATCAAGGCATAGAGCTTGAGCAATTTGGACAGAATCAAATTGCGATCAAAACTTCTCCTCCAAAGATTCAAAATCAATCTTTAAAAGAACTTGTCTTTGAAACTATAGAGTTTGTACAAGAAAATGAGCATCTTGAAGAAGATCTATTTCGCAAAAAGCTTAATGCTCATATGCATACACATATGGCATGTAAAGCTGCAATCAAGGCTGGTGATACATTAACTCTTGAACAAATGAACCAGGTTATAAAAGATCTGCAACAAACTAATAATAGATTTATTTGTGCTCATGGCAGACCTACAACTTGGAACATAGATAAGTTGGAACTCGAAAAGAAATTCCGACGTAAATAAGAGGCCTTAGCTTTTCCCATTTTAAAATTATTTTAAACATATAAGAT
>CAYVQB010000043.1:0-8039 GCA_964453985.1 uncultured Pseudomonadota bacterium | reverse complement strand
GGTTACCTTGTAATAAAACAACCATGGCCAGGGTTAACATTAGGCCTATACAATGATCAAGATAGATTTAAACAAGTTTACTGGTCAAAATTTAAGGACCAATATTACGCAGGCGATTATGCAATAAAAGATGTTGACGGATATTTTTGGATACTCGGCAGAGCTGATGAAGTAATAAATATAGCAGGACACAGGATTGGCACAGCCGAAGTAGAAAACGCTATAATTCAAAACAAGAACGTTGCAGAATCAGCTGTAGTTGGCGTCCATGATGAAATCAAGGGACAAGCAATTATTGCTTTCGTGGTACTAAAAAAAGCTGTTCCAGCAACAGAGCTCTTAAAAGAAGAAATTATTAAAGGTATTAAATCCTATATAGGCTCTTTAGCTAAACCTAAAGAAGTTTTTATTGTTGAAAGCCTGCCAAAGACCAGATCTGGCAAAATCATGCGCAGAATCTTAAAATCTATTGCCGAAAATAAACATGTTGGCGATATATCTACGCTTGAAAACGAAAACAGTGTTGAAGAAATTAAAACAGTTTTTAATAAGTTAACTCCTGAAGTACAAAGTTTATAGAAAGATTATTAAGAGTCTTAGCTTTTATATACGGCTCTTTTACCATCTGTTTAGCAAAATTATTTAATAAAGGATTATAGATATAATCCTTTATTAAGAAAGGTGAAAATGTTAATAGAAAAAACTAAAAACCTTAAAAAGGATTTTACAGCAACTGGTTATGTAATAAACCCAGAAAAAACTAAAATCTTAGTTATTTTCCATAACAAGCTTCAAAAATGGCTTCCTGCAGGCGGACATCTGCAACCAAACGAACTCCCTCACCACGCAGCACTAAGAGAGGTGTTTGAAGAAACAGGAGTAAAAGCCTCTATCATTAGCGATGATCCTGATATGGGTCTATCTGGAGAATTTGATTGTCAAATCCCTCGACCATACAGCGTACTATATCAAATAATTCCACAGACCAGTAAAGATGTTGAACACATACATGTTGATTTTGTTTATGCAATGGAAGCAGAAGAATCAGAGCTCAAGATACAAATTGAAGAAGTGTCTAGGGTTGAATGGTTAATAAAAGATGAAATACTTGCAGCTGATTGTTTTGATTCTGTAAAAGGTTTCGCAAAAAATCACCTAAAATAAAAAGTCTTTATCCTCGTTGTTCAACACGAACGATAGAACCTGAAGGATGTTTTTCAACAATAAAATGGCTAGGAAAATTATCTTTAAAATCGGTCAAGTGTGAAACGATTATTATTTTGCAAAAATCTTTCGAAATAGCATGGATTGCATCCATCAAACGCCCAAGGCCCTCTTCATCCTGAGAACCAAACCCCTCATCTATAATTAATGTTTGCAATGCAGTTCCTGCACGACAGGCTAAAAGTTTTGAAATAGCTATTCTTAGTGCAAAATCAACACGAAAAGCCTCCCCGCCTGAAAACATCTCATAAGGCCTAATACCAGCAGAATCTGAAATCTGAATATCAAGGGTCTCTTTTACGCCTCCACTTTTTAAATCCCTCAAAGATTCTATAAAAACCTGAGCTTGATTATCCGTTAAGCGCGACAAAATATTATTAGCTTCTTCTTCTATTTGCGGTATAGACTCTTCGATTAACAAAGCCTGTATCCCATTCTTGCCAAAACTCTGAACCAAAACCTGATACTCTTCTATTTCTTCTTCTAAGATTTTTAATTTTTGATCATGTTCTAAATTATCTTTTTTTAATTTTTGTATACGACCAAGCTCATTGTCTAAGCTACCCATTTTTTGTAGTAATAAATCTTTTTCTTTTATTTTAATATTTATACTATTCTTAGTACTTTTAATTTCCAGCTCTAATAAACCCTCCTGAGCTGGATCAAACTTTAAACCTTTAATTTTTTCACAAAAATCTTTTTTTAGTTTTTCTGTTTCTCTTAGTTCAAGAATTAATTCTTTTATTTTATCTCTTTTATCTTTTTGAGAAGAGAGTTCTTGTTTTAAAGATTCAAGCTCTGTCAGGCTCTTTTCTAGACTAGCCAGCTCTTGTTGTAATATTAAATGTAATTTTTTATCATACTTTAAATTTTTCAGCTCTTGCTCTAGCTCTTTTATAGAGATAAGAAAATCTTTTATATTTTCATCATTTTGCAATGAAATATTCAATCGTTTTCGTTGATCCGCAAGAACTTGCCCATCAGAAACTAAAGTCTTGCTTAAGGTTTTCTCTTTTATTTTTAACTCTAAAAAGCTTTTATCTATAACTTTCAAATCCAGATTAAGTTGCTTTAGATCTTTATGTAAATTATCTTTTTTTAATAATAATTCTTTATAATAATCGTTTTTTTCAAGTAACTCTTGATACTCTTTATGCTGTACTAATAAAAGCTCTTTTAATTTTACTATTAATTTTTTTATACGATCTAACCTATAATTTAAAAATTTTAGATCTTGATTAAGCTTAACCCCTAAAAATTGTTTTCTCTTAGCTGTTAAAAGTTGCTCACACAAAGGGCAAGAGGGACTTTTTTCATTTTGTACAAAACATTGCCTTTGTTGTAAATCCGTTAATTGAGTCTTTAACCAATTACCTTTTTGAACTAAAACTGAATAATATGAACGCCGTTTTTCAAACTGGTTCTGGATAGTAATAAACCTAGATGCAAAGTTCTTTTGATTTTGCCCTTCTTTTTCTATCTCTAAAAGCTCTTTTCCTTTATTATTTAATTTTCTTTCTACTTCTTGCTTTAATTTTTGTCTATCAGCAAGAGTGCTTAATAATTGCCTACGTTCCAGTTCTTTTTTTTCTAACCTTAAGCTAAAGTCATATAAATCTTTTTCTAATTTAGTTTTTAACTTATTAACCTTTTTTTGATACAAATCTTTTTGATGCAAGCTTTTTTCCTGCAAAGTCAAACTACTTTGCTGCAAGACTAAAAACTCTTTCTGCTGAACAAATAAACAGCTCTTCTTATTTTCCAGCTCTTTTATATCAGGCATACCCAAAGCTTTATAATGCACATTCTTCCAGGAACTAGTCAAATCGTGTAAAACATTCAACTTTAAGCTATATTGCTTTTGTTTAGCTTCATTTTGCTCCTGTAAAAAATTATATTCTTGCTTTTGTTTTAAGAAAAAGTTTTTTTTATGTTCTATATTTTCTAATACTTCCTGGAAAGAACTTTGTTCTGCTTGAACATCTTTTAAGATTTTCTCTTGCTCTTGTTTGTCTTTAATTAATTGCTCTTCTTTTTGCAATTCTAATGTCACTTGTTCTTGCAATTTGATTAATAGCTTCTTGTCATCTGAAAACTTCTTAACATTATCCGATGCAGCCTGTTGTAATTGATCATAAAGAGAAAGGCCTAATATATTAGCCAAAATCTGCTTACGTTCCTTGGGTGTTTTCTGAGAAAACTCATTGGCAAGACCTTGACGTAAAAAAGCTGAATTCACAAATGTTGCAAAATCAAGCCCAAGCAAATTCTCTATTTTAGCCTGAGTCAACCTAATTGTTTTTTCAGATAAGGAAACAAATTTATCCTGAGCAATATCAAAAAGATCTAAATCTAAGGCCGCATAGGGCTTACCATAAGTCTTAGCAAACTCTCTGCGTACTCTATAAGTTAATTTATTGAACTCAAACTCAAAACTAACCATCATACGGGTCTGTCCTAGCCGCAAAAGACCCAAATCAGGCTTTACTGTCCCAGAAACTTTACGGGCCTGACCCCAAACAGCCCAAGTCATAGCATCAAGCAATGCAGACTTGCCATTACCATTTTTACCAGAAAGGCAGATCAATGAATAACCTCTGAAATCAACCGTATGAGCAGTGTCCCCATAACTTAAAAAATTTTTTAACTCTAGTTTTAATGGAATCATGTTAAAATTATATTTTAAAATTAAATAAACTTATTAAAATATAAAAATACTAAAAAAAAACAATGATTGATAGAAGATACTTTAGATATTTTGACTGGATAAGTTTTAGTCTCACATTGCTGCTTTTAGCAATAGGTCTCCTATTTGTTTTCAGCTCAACTTACTCTACACAAAACTTATTTTCCATATTCTTCAAAAAACAACTTTTTGGGGCAATTACCGGAATTTTAATATATTTTATTTTTTGCCTCACTGATTTAAAAAAAATTGATCGCTTAGGCTATTTATTTTACTTTTTAATATTGATCTTATTAACGTATACATTCCTAAACGGCTTTATTGGGATGGGAGCAAAAAGATGGATATCTCTATATTTCTTTCGCTTTCAGCCCTCAGAGCTTACAAAACTCTTTTTGCCTATATTTTTTGCCTACTATTTTAGCGAACAAAAAAGATTAAAATACAAACGAGAATTTGTTTTCCCATTAATCATATTATTAATAAGCTTTTTCTTAATACTAAAACAACCCGACCTAGGCACAGCACTAATAATATTATTTTCTGGACTGATAATGCTATGGGTTGCAGGACTTGATAAAAGGTTCTTTTTTACATTTGGATTAATAATCTTCATAGGCGCACCCTTTCTATGGCAACACCTAAAGTTATACCAAAAACAAAGAATTCTAGTATTACTTGGCGAAGGAGACACGAGAAAGGAACGCTATCAACTTGAACAATCTAAAATCGCCATAGGATCAGGAGGCCTTATAGGCAAAGGCTTCTTAAAAGGAACTCAAAACAAACTCGCTTTTTTACCTGAAGACCATACTGATTTTATATTTTCTGTAATTTGTGAAGAATCTGGCTTTCTTGGTGGTCTATTTATAATAATACTTTTTGGTCTTTTATTTATTAGAATAATTTTTGTAATTACACGATTATCAACCTTCTTTGAACAAATATTAGCAATAGGATTATTGTCCCATCTAATGTTATCTTTTTGCATAAACATAGGTATGGTCATAGGAATCTTACCAATAGTTGGAATACCTCTCCCCCTATTCAGCTACGGGATAACCCACCTATGGATAACGCTTGCAAGCCTAGGCTGGCTTAATAATCTTTCAATAAGAAGATTCTACTATTAACTCTTGTTTTTTATTTAACAAAACAATTATATTAAAACCCGTCACATCTTTAATAAATTATAGGAGTTTTACATGCTAAAAAAAACGTTTGGCTCAATGAAAAAAGCAAGGACACAATTTATTGTTCTCTTCATTGCCATAATATACGTAGGCTTACTCTTCTACTGGGAACACAAGAGCGCAAATTTTCCTGAAAAGCCATTTGAGATCCTACAAGTACCAGAAACAATAGAAAACAAAGCAACTAAAGTCTCTGTTGGCCTCTTTATAAACAATTTCCCAACCTTTTCATTTAATAAAAACAAGTTTTCTATGCACGCTTACGTCTGGTTCAAATACGATTCAAACAAAAAAGATATACTATCAGAGTTAAAAGAATTCGATTTTGAATATGGTGATATAAACTACAAGTCGCCCCCTCTAATTAAACAATTCAACGAAAAAGAAACACTAGCAATTTTCCAGGTAAAAGCAATATTACGATTCCCTCACCTAAACCATAAAGGCTTCCCAATCGGAGATCACAGACTTAATATAATACTGGATAACAAAGCAATTACTGATATGGACATATATTTTTCTACAGATGAAAATAATTTTGAACTTTCTGACGACACAATGCTTGCTAAGTGGCGATCTATCAAAACCTCTATCACTTCTGGATACTTAAAACCAACTCTAAAAATAGACCAACATTCTACTCAAATTGATTATCCTTGCGTAGTTTTTACAATAGACCTAGAACATACAAGTATAAGAGATGTCATAACGTTATACTTCCCTATGTTCGTTATCTTTTTTATAAGTTTATTCTCTTTATTAATATCAATAAAAGAGTACCTAACAAGATTGTCTCTTATCGCATCAACTGTACCAATTTTAGTATTATTCAGAACCGTAATATTAAGTATTACTCCTCCCATGGGAGACTTCACAAAAGCTGACTATATATATTTCTTGTTAGTATTTTGTTCTTTAATCATACTCTGCTTCCAGGCCTATCTAGCATTTGTAATGAAAAAAATAAATACATACACAGACAAAGAAAAAAATAGTACAATGATCTTTCTTGAAGGAATGAACTACTTGTTGGTATATGGCACAATACTATTTCTAGTCTTAGCGCTAACTTATGATGCTTTTTTTGGATAAAATAAAACTAGTAACAATCTTTTTAATCTATCAGATAATACAAATTATTTGTTTACCATTAATCGCAATTTATCTTATCAAACGCTGGCTAAATAAAAAGCCAGCGTTTGGCAATTTTAAAGAACGCCTAGGAATTGTTCCAAATATACCTAAAGCTAAAAATAATAAAGCGTTTTGGATACATGCAGTTTCTGTAGGTGAGATTTTATCTATACAAAGCCTAATAGAACAAATAAAAAAAGAAATACCTAATGCTTGTTGCTATGTCACAACAGGAACTCCTTCTGGCAAAAAAATGGCACAAAAAAACCTTCATGCTGATTATATCAGCTTTATACCGTTCGATTTTTTATTACCTGTCTTTCTTGCTTATAAGAGAATAAAGCCAAAAGCATTAATAATTATTGAAGCTGAAATTTGGCCAAATCTAATTATCTTATCAAAACTGTTTAAAATCCCTGCCTATCTTTTAAATGCAAGAATTAGTCAACGCTCAAAACCTAGATATCAAAAACTAAGTTTTATATTCACGCCCTTTTTTAATATCTTTAAAACAATTTTTACACAAAGCCTGGACGACAAAATAAATTTTCAAGATCTTGGGATAGAAAAGAAAAAGCTAAAAGTCTTGGGAAACGTAAAGGCTGTTAATGTTCTAAAAAAGAGAACCCAAATACGAGTACGAACGAGCGTCTTACAGGGCCCCACCCTACTAGCAGGATCAATACATCCAGGCGAACTAGATATCTATTTAAACTTATATAAAGAACTAAAACAAAAATATAAAGATTTAAAGCTAATACTTGCGCCCAGACATTTTAATTGGCAAAAAGAACTCATACAAAAAGTTAAAGATAGTAAATTTAGCTTTTATTTATGGGACAATAACTCTAAAATAGGCCCTGAAGATTATTACCGAGATATCGAAACGATTTTACAGCAAAATGATATTTTGCTTGTTTGCAAGCTTGGAGAGCTATTTAAATTATACCCTATCGCAAACATATTCTTCCTTGGAGGCACCTTTGTGCCAATCGGCGGCCACAACCCTCTTGAACCTGCCGCATGGGGCAAGCTGTCAATTATTGGGCCATACTTCCAAAACTGTAAAGATAATGCTGATAAATTGGAAGCTTGTAACGCTTTAATTAAAGTAAAAGACCCCGAAGAACTCTTGGTAAGAACTCAAAAATTATTAGCTGATCCAAAACTCTTAGAGACTATGAGCCAAAATGCACAAAGCTGGCTCTCAAAAGAGGCCAGCCTTGTACAACAAAATATTGAATCTTTAATTAATGAACTAAATTAAGTTTATTTTTTCTTTTTTGTAGCTGTTTTCTTTGTCATAGCTTTCTTCTTAGCCACAGCTTTCTTTTTAACAACACGCTTTTTAGCTTTATCAAACGGTGACTCTATAAAAGCCTCCCTTAAAACTAAGTCCATGCTATCTACATAAACAATCTCTAAAGATTTATCTAATTCCTTAGAAAACTCTTTTATATCATCAAAGTTTTCTTTTGGCACAAAAACCTTTTTAATTCCAAAACGAACTGCTGCAAGAAGCTTTTCTCTAAGTCCACCAACCGGTAAAACCCTACCTTGCAAAGTAACTTCTCCAGTCATGGCAACATTTTTTGCCACAGGAGTGCTTGTCAATGCTGAAGCAAGAGCTGTTACAATAGTTATACCTGCAGATGGTCCATCCTTTGGAATAGCACCTTCTGGCACATGAATATGAATATCAAGCTCTGAGTAAAAATCCTCTTTTAAGCCTAAATCCTTAGCCCTAGAACGAATATAACTCATAGCCGCTTGAGCAGATTCTTGCATAACCTCGCCAAGCT
>CAYVQB010000042.1:0-8297 GCA_964453985.1 uncultured Pseudomonadota bacterium | reverse complement strand
CGAATATATATTGCTTTAGTTCTTACAAAATGGGTGACTCCGTATTGGTGAACGGTTTTTAATCTCTGGAACATTGGATGATTTATTATATCTAAAATTACAGCGTCTTTAGAATTATGTTTTATTGGAAAATTACCATAAAGAGTTCTTATGGTTGTTACTTTTCTGCCAGAATTGTGTTCTATTAAAACAGTGCCATGACTATCTCTAGTAATAGTTGCCTTACTTGTGCTCAAGTTTAATATAGAAAGAATAAGAAGCAAAGAATAAGATGCAATTTTATGTCTGTTTTTTGTCATGATAAACCTTAAAAAGTAAATAGAACTCATGTTAACCTAAGAGAAGAATAGTCTATGTTTTCTAGGGAATTTGTAAAGATATTTTTATAAAGAAATAAGAAAGCCCAAGACTTTTTTTATAAAGAAAAATATAAGTCTTGGGCAGAACGTTTACTTGATTAAATCTATGTCTTCTAAGATTGCTTCAAGATCATCTTCGTGTTCAATTTCATCTTCAAGAATTTGTAATAACATATCATATGTAGCAAAATCTTTGCCGGCCACTTCTTTGATAAGTTTATTATAACCCTCAATGGCACATTGCTCGCCCTTGATATTTTGTTTCAAAATTTCTTTTACATGAGGATCTGAAGGTTCAAGGTATTTGCAACCTGCAAGTTTTGATAAATCATTTGGATTTATTATTAGTTTGCCACCAAGCTGAAGAATTCTTGTTGAAAGCATTTGAGCGTGTCTAAGCTCATCAGTTGCGTGTTCATCAAGTTCTGCAACAACAGCTGTTCTCATTGGACCTTTAACAACTTTTGCGCCAATCCAATACTGATAATATGCCAACCATTCATCAGCAAATAAACTATTTAAGCTTTGTACTAACTTTATAGAATCTACTTCTATAATTTTTTTACCCATTGTTCCCATGAAAAACTCCTAAATTTTGCCTATAGGCATTATTCCTATAGGTTGTTCGTTTGACTCTGCATTAATAATATCTTTAATTTTATTTACATCAAATGCGCCAACAAAAACGGTGCCTATTTTTAAGCTTACAGTTTGTAGATAGATGTTTTGTGCAACAGCACCGGCTTCTATGTCTACATATTGTTTTGCCATTTGTCCATGCTTTTGATTTGTTTTTTCGTAAACGCCACAAATTATTATAATAGCCGATCCATTTTTTATACAATCTTGTTTTAGCCCGGCGTTGTAAATGCCTTCTGTTTTATTGCCTTCTATAATTTTAATTAAACTGTTTTTTTCAGTGTTATATTTATATATTCCAGGGTCAAGATCTTTTACGTTACTACTTGCTACATAAATCTCTATTGGGTATGTAGCTTTTGCCGAAGGTACAGACCTTTGTCCATTATTATCTGTAATGCCTTGCGCTGCCCATAGGATTTGAGATATTTCTTTTAGATCTAAAGAGTCTTTTTTGTAGTTTCTTATTGAGCGACGGTTTTTTATTGCTGCTTCTATGGACGTGTTACTTTTAATTATTGGCTTTGATAATTTGAGAATATTGGGGTTATTAAGTATTTTTGATGTTCCACTTATAAGTAGTATTCCAACTAGAACTCCTAAAGTAACTAAAATATATTTTTTTGTGTTTGTTTTTTTATTCATGGTTGATAGCTTTTTTTTGTGAAAAACAAAGAAATCAAAAACAGTGTAGTACTAGATATTATTATTAATGGACCGGCGGGTATGCTTGTAATTTTAAAAAGAAGTAGGCCTGAAAGACATGCTAAAGCTCCTGTTAATAGAGCTCCGTACGAATATTGAAATAGATTATGACTTATGTTTTTGCTGGTACAAGCAGGGATGGATACTAGCGCCGCAGTTAGTAGCCCTCCGACCATTCTTACGCCAAGGGCAACCATTATTGCTATGCACATAAGATATATTAATTTATATAGTTTTATATTGATTTTTTCTACTTGTGCTAAGTCTTGAGATATGCTCATGAGGATTAGTTGGGCGTAAATTTTTCTAGTTATAAAAAAGATAATTCCTGAGGTTATCGTTGTGATAGTTGCTGCTAAGATCGTTAGATCAGATATGTCGCCAAGTAATGCCTTAAATGTTTGGTCTTGTGGTAAAAATAAAAAGGCGATTGATACTGATGATGAAAAGACTATTGCGGTGAGTGCTTCAATAGGGAGTTTGGTTTTTTGTTCAAGGGCCCAAATGAGAGTGATTCCTATAAATAAAAAAGCTAGAGCACCTAGAGAGACGTCAAAATTATAAATTAAACCAAGTGCTATACCAGGTAAGGTTAAATGTCCCAGAGCTCCTCCCATTAGAGCCATTCGTTTAGAGACCATTAAAGATCCTAGATAACCTGTTGTTGCTCCTATGGATATTGACATTATCAGTGCTAATAAAAATTGCATTTTTTAACCTAACTAATTGTGACTATGTTTATAAAATTTTATATCAGTTTCGTATAGTTTTTGTAAGTTTTCCGTTGTTAATATTTTGTGGGGATTTCCTTTGCAAATGCATTCTTTGTTTAAACAAAGTACCTGGTTTGCATGTTCCCAAACAATGTTAAGATCATGAGTTACCAATAGTATTGTGAGATTTGTTTCTTGCCAAAATTTATGTAATAAAGAATATATTGTTTGGTTGCCTCCGATATCTATTCCTGATGTTGCTTCATCAAATAATAAAACATCTGGATTGGATATAAGAGCCCAGGCTATGGCCATTCTTTGAAATTGGCCTGTTGAAAGAGCTCCGAATTGCTTATAAAGGATGTTTTTGCTTAGTCCTACCTTATCTAACATTGAGGTTATATCTTTTTGGTTTTTAGTTTTAAAGTGAAAGAAGTCTTGTATGCTTAATGAGGGCAAGCCTTTTCTGTTTAAAAATTCTTGGGGAGGTAGATAGCTTATTTTTTTTGCATTCCATTTTATTTGACCAGTGTGTGGAATAAAGCCAAGAAGGGTTCTAAACAACGTTGTTTTTCCGGCTCCATTAGGCCCTAAGATAATTAAGACTTCATGTTCCTTTATTTCGAAACTGAGGTTTTTTAATATTATTTGATCATCGATGCTAACACTTAAATTTTTTACATCTAATACAATTTTATTTTGCATATTTCATTTCTATTTTTAAACAGAACATTAAAAAAAATATTTTTACTAACGTAAGTAAAGCATTCTTTACTTTTTTTCTTTTATCACAATACACTAAAAAAGTGTACTGTTTTATGTTTGTTTTTTTAAAAAGGAGATTGTTATGTTGAAGGTTCTTAATTGGCTCTCTGGTCTTTTATCAGCAGTTGGTGCAATTAATTGGGGGCTAGTTGCTTTCTTTAAGTTTAATTTAGTTGAATTTATATGTAACTTAATTAATGTCCCTGGCTTGAACTTAGTTCTTTATGCCATTGTTGCATTAGCTGGACTTTATACTTTGATAGCTCTTTTTGCGGGTTCTTGTACTTGCTAATTATTTGTGAACTAAAAAAGCCCCGCTCTACTAGAGCGGGGCTTTTTTAGTTCTAGTCTTTAATATCAAATTTTTGTAAAAGATTGATTTTATCTTTTGATTTGATATGTAATTCTTCTAGATTTAGTAAACCTTTATTGGTGTCCATATAGCTTATTACAGATGTACCGTTAAGTACTCCATAGCAAATTGCTTTTTCTATTGTTTTGTTGTTGATAGCTTCTGTGACCGTGTTGTTTTCTTTTAATAGTGTTGCAACAAAACCTGCACCAAATGCATCGCCAGCACCTGTTGTGCTTACTACTTGTGTTGGGATACTTGGGTAGTAATAAATTTGTTCTTTGGTTGCAAGGTAAACACCGTCGGCCCCATTTGTTACAGCTACAATTTTGGGCCCAAGTTCTAGAGTTGTATTAAAAAATTGTTTTAATGTAAATGTTAATTCTTTGTGTTTAAGTTGGTTTCTTAATAGAATTGGTCCGTTTAGATCTTTTGGTAAAGGGTTGTTCTTTGTTATAAATTCTTCTAATTGTTTGTTGTCTTTTAGTATTGAATACATTAGGACTTTTGCTTCGGTTTCATTTAAAAGTAGTATATCTATAAATGGCATTGCTTGTTTTATCGTATTGTAATCATCTCTGAGTTGTGTGCTTCCTGCGTTAACAGCTATATTTGTTTTGATATTTTCTTTTGTGGTTTGAACGACAGGTAATAAAATATCTGCAGATTCGCCATTTAAAGAGGTTATGTATAAAATTTGACTTGTTTTAAGATCATTTGAGGGGATTTCTTTTTTGTTTATATATTTATTAGCCCCTCTATAGATTAATACACAGTTGTCATGATCAGGGGATGGTATAATATATGAAACACCCGTTCCGTTATCGTTACTAAAAACAATATTGTTGATTGAGACTTTTTCAGATTCTAATTTTTTAATGAACTGTTTGCTTCTTTCGTCATATCCTAATTTTAAAAAGGGACTGGATTTAAAGCCTAATCGACTGAATGCTATAGCGCTATTTATTGCCCCGCCACCACAAGATGTGTAATCACTGGGATTAAAGATTTCTAATTTTTTGCCACTTAATATGTAAGATGGCTGTTCTGATCTGCATTGGATAAAAGTGTCAAGCTGAGCGCCCCCTACAGTTATCACTTTTTTGTTTGCCTGTATATTTGTTGCAGTTAATAATATTACGGACATTGTAATACAATATGACATCTTCATTGAAGATTCCCCTTTTTTTTATAAAAATTAGTAATATTTTATCTTTATAGTTTATGCTTCACCTCTTCTTAGAGCAAGAAATTTGTGTTAAAATAATATATTATTGGGGAGATTTTTGAATTCTTATAATAAAAAAATGTTAATAAAGGTATAAGAGATTATGGCCAAAGATAAAAAAATAGAAGAAGTTGTCAACGAGAATGTAGAACAAAATAATTGTTGTGCTGATACTGATAAACTAAAAGCACAATTATTACGTGTTTCTGCTGATTTTGAGAACTATAAGAGACGAATAGATAGAGAAAAAAGAGATTGGCTTAATATGGCACAAGCTGATCTATTAGAAAGATTTTTACCTTTTAGTAATGATCTTTCACGAGCAATGGATGCTTGTAAAAGAGAAGATGAAGATGGTAAACTTTTGCCTTGGGTAGAAGGTTTTGAGATTATACAGAAAAATTTGGAAAAGACTTTTACAGACGTTGGAGTAACGGAGATAGATTGCTTAGGGCAATTTGATCCAGAATTTCATGAAGCTCTAGTTCAGATTGATTCAAAGGATCATGAAAGTGGGCAAGTAGTTGAGGTTTTTAATAAAGGGTATATGTTTAAAGATAAAGTATTGAAGCATGCAAAAGTGAGTGTTGCCAAGTAAATATAAGAGATTTAATGGTTTTTTCAGATAAATTCAATGAGCGTAGAGCTCGTTTTGACCAAAAGAAAAAAATAATTATAAAAAAAGGTATTTCACTTATACCAAATCTTTTTACACTGGCGAATGCTTTTTTTGGCTTTTGTTCCGTAATTTTAGCTGCAAAGGGAGATCTTCTTGCAGCTTCTTATTTTATTCTTTTAGGTGCTTTAATGGATGCGCTTGATGGAAGAATTGCTAGACTTGTTGGGGCTGATAGCCCAATAGGTGTTCAGCTTGATTCTTTGAGTGATGCTATTTCATTTTGTTTAGCTCCGGCTTCTTTGGTTTATTTTTGGCAACTAAAAAAAATGGGCTTTATTGGCTTGTTTGCAAGTGCCATTTTTTTACTTTCTGGGTTATGGCGTTTAGCTAAATTCAATATAATGCATGAAGAACAGGCAGCCTTTTTTTCTGGAGTTCCAACTACTATAGCTGGTTGTTTTTTGGCTACAGTATTATTAAATACAAAAGAAGTTGATCAAAATATTTGGTTTCTTATCTTTATGTTTTGTTTAGTCTTGTTGCTAGCTGCATTGATGGTAAGCTCAATAAAATTTCCAACGTTTAAACAGCAACTTTTTAAATTACACAAAAATTGGTATGTGGCAGCGGGAGTTTTGTTTTTTGCAGTACTCGCTGTTTTGCAACTGCACAAAGTTTTATTATTATTATTATTATTGTATTTTTCTAGTTCTATTTTTACATTCTTTTGTAAAAAAAAGTTTAGATAAAAGGGAAAGCATGTATAACAATCGCTCGGCTAACTTTAAATATTTCTTATTTACGCTTTTATTTGTAGGTATACCATTGAGTTTTGGCTTTTATAGGCTTTATAAAAATCAAAATAATCTGGTTAATTACTTTGATATAGCAATGAAACAAAGAGACAGAGATATTGCTGTTGCTACAAAAAGAATTCAAGATCCAAAGGCTTTGCCTAGTGAGCTCAAATCAACGGCTTGGTTGGATGTGCAAAATAAAGTTAAAGACACCGTCATTCAGGTTTTTGCGCATGTTGCTAGGTTTAATTGGGAAGAACCTTACAAAACTCCAGATCAGCTTGAAGGATGTGGTAGTGGTTTTTTTATTAATGATCAAGGTTACTTTATTACAAATTATCATGTTATAAATCAGGCTAGTAGCGTTCAAATTCAGATTCCTGCATTTGGAAGACAGCGTTTTGATGTAGATATTATTGGTGCTTGTCCTGACAGGGATATAGCACTATTAAAACTAAAAGATGATGCGGCTCAAGAGATAAGATTAAAATTGGGAAAAATAAATTATCTAGATTGTTTTGGGGATTCTGATTCAATAGTTCGAACACAGGAAGTTTTGGCCTTAGGATATCCTTTAGGGCAAGAAAGACTTAAAAGTACGTTAGGGATAGTTAGTGGTAGAGAGCGTGCTGGCTTTATTCAAATTACAGCGCCTATAAATCCGGGTAATTCCGGGGGGCCCTGTTTGAATAGTTCAGGTGAAATTATTGGTATAAATTTTGCAATTGTTCCTGATGCACAAAATGTTGGATATATTATTCCTATTAATGAAGTTAAGACTGCAATTAAAGATCTTTATAGTGTAAAGCTTTTAAGAAAACCAGTTTTAGGATGTATTTTTACTGTTACTACTCCAGACTTTGTTAAATATTTAGGTAACCCTGTTGGTGGTGGTTGGTATATTGCCCGAGTATTTCCAGATACAATTTTGGATGAAATAGGCATTCAAGAAAACGATATGCTATACAAGATTAATGGTTATGATATTGATTATTATGGCGAGCTTTCTGTGCCATGGAGTGAGGACAAGATATCATTATTGGATTTTTTGAATCGATTTACTGTAGATGATGATATAAGTTTTGTTGTTTATAGAAGTGGTGTAAGAAAAGATTTTAACTTTAAATTAAGTAACAAGTACATGCCGCCCATCAGAAAAGTTCATCCTGAGTTCGAGCCCGACTTTACAGATTATGAAGTTATTGGTGGTATGGTTGTTATGCCGCTATCTTTAAATCATGTTGCAACTTTAATTGAAAGAGTTACAGAGTTATCCAGATATATAAGACCTGAAACTCAACATGAGTCTGCTGTTTTGATTACTAATGTGTTACCAGATTCTCAGGCGCAAAAAGCTAGAGTTTTAACTAAAGGGGCTGTTATCGACCAAGTTAATGGTAAAGAGATTAAGACCATGGCCGATTTTAGAGAGGCTGTTAAAAAGAGCAAAGAGATTGGTTATTTAACTGTTAAAACAAATGATAAGATGTTTGCGGCTTTACCTGTTGATAAGATTTTAGAAGATGAAGATAGGTTGAGTAGAAGATATTTTTATAATAAATCGAACTTACTTGATGAATTGGCATAATTTTTATGAAAAACAAAAAACGTTTAGACTTAGTTGTTTTAGAACAATACCCGCAATATAGTCGTAACCAAGTTCAAAGTTGGATTATGCAGGGTAAAATTTTAATTAATGAAAGAGTTTTTGATAAACCTGGTACATTGGTTGACACTGATTCTTTGATAAAATTGAATGCAAAGGACCCTAAATATGTTGGCAGGGCCGGCTTTAAGCTAGAAAAAGCAATAGAGCATTTTAATGTTGATGTAAAAGATTTAGTTGCTTTAGATGCTGGAATTTCTACCGGTGGTTTTACCGACTGTCTTTTGCAAAATGGTGCAAAGCTTGTATATGGTGTTGATGTTGGGCATGGTCAGGTTCATGAAAAGATTTTATACGATAAGAGACTGGTTTTGCTTGAGCGTACTAATCTTAGAAAGCTTGAACATTTGCCAAAAAAAATTGACCTTGTGACCCTTGATCTCTCTTTTATTTCAATTTTAAAAGTTATGCCAGCTATCTGCAAACTTATAAAACCTGATGGCAGAATTATTAC
>CAYVQB010000041.1:7237-8457 GCA_964453985.1 uncultured Pseudomonadota bacterium | reverse complement strand
CCCAGCAGGAGCATCAACCGTCGCAACAGGTATCGATAAAGATCTTGGTTTTGTTAAAATATTTGGAACAGATATTGCTAAACCTTGGGATTTAGATAGCGCTGATGCAAAAAAACTAGCAACTAATATTCAAGCACAAGTTGGTATTATTTATAACGAAACAAACAAAGAAATACCTGCAAAAGCAAGCACCGATCAACTTTGGGCCTTCAATGCAGGCAACAATGCAGATCTAGCTAAAGCAAACAGGACTGATCACACAATCATAGAAGATGGTACGACTCGAGGAGTATTAACTAACGATCCTGCATTCTTAAAAGGTATCGGATTCTTTTCAACAGCGGATACTGCTGCTGTTGCAATAGACTATGATGGGACACAAGATCAAATGAATACAATGTGGTTAACTCCTGGATATACTAATGGCGAACTTGCAGCTAATGCAGTTACTATTTCAACAGCTATAGACGAAGCAATGAATGCTTACACAGAAAATCTATACGAATGGCTATGGGAAAAAGGCGGCTATGAAATGGAAACACATCAAAGAACAGGTTTAGGCGACATAGAGCTAGACTTATTCTACAACCACCATTTCAGTGACAAATGGATCGGCGAAGCTTTCTTTGGCGTAAACTTCCCATCAGGCAGTGGCGACAACTACTATGACAATCCTTACAGAGCACAACTTGGTAACGGCGAGCACTTTGTTCTAAAAATCGGTGGCTACATTGCATGGAAACCACTTGGCTGGATGAATATTAAGCTTGACCTCAAAGGTGGCTTTGCATTAGAAGCAACAGAACACAGAATGGCTGCATTTAAAGGCGCAGCAATCAAAAACATGGGTCCTCGTGCAGATGCTGATGTTGACTGGCAATACTTTGTTGGTTGCTTAGACTTTACATTATTCCATCCAAAAGATCACAATCTCTGTTGTGATATTGGATATGAATTCTTCTACAAAACAGAAGATAATATCAAATTCAAACAATCACAAGCTACCCCATGGTATGGCAACAAGATTGATGGAACAAGTAACGCAGCTGATCTTTCCAACAGCTTAATGGAAAAAAACACAGAATCAATCGGACACAAAGTTCGTTATGAAGCTAGCTGGAAAACAAGCAAGTATCTTGACCTATGTATTGGTGGCGCATACACCTTTGCTGGTAAAGATATTCCAAGAGAAAAAGAAATCCATGCAACAGGCATAGTCA
>CAYVQB010000041.1:0-7137 GCA_964453985.1 uncultured Pseudomonadota bacterium | reverse complement strand
TTTAAGATCAATTCAAAAAGGAGAATATAATGAAGATCAAACAAATGGCACTATTGTGCCTACTAATCCTTAATTCCAAAACAGTATCAAGCAAAACCGTAGACGCCGATGAATATTTTAAGAGGTGGGCACAAATACAACATGTGCTAAACAAGATCGACTTGTGTGAAATGAAAAATGGTTTAACGTTCAATCAACTGCAAGACTTAAAAAGTCGTTACAACGTTAATCTACACTTTCTTAAAACACTAATAAGATTCTTTGATTTAAAATCAAGTAAAAATTTTGAGGGTATTTTAGCACAAAACCAATTACCAAATGATTACAAATTAAAAGACACAGTTAATAATATTTATGAATTAATACAAAACGATTTTCAGGGTTTTGTAGAAAGTTTAAAAGAAAAAGGTATTGGTAAAGCTGGGGTTCATTCAGAAGAAGAACGTATCAATATGGATATTCTAGCATCAAAATATTGGGCAATATTAAGCATGCTATTTATTCATCAAGACCAATTTAAATCAGAAAAAATATTCTTTGCGTTAGGCGACAAAACATTTGAATACTGCTTTTATCCAAAAACATTCGATGACTTCAAAGAACTTATATCAAATAAAAATTATCACGGCATAGCACGATTAGTTGTCTTTTTTCTTTGGAAAACACTTGTAAATTTAGGTTGGAAATGGTGGCACCAAGATGTTTTGGATGCCGTTAAAAAAACAACAGATAATAATGGACAGATGGTATATATAGCAGGAGGCAGCGATATATACACGCCTATAAAACACGGTATTTATAATATAAAGGTTATTGACCCAATGCTGCCAACGCAGGATAGGTATTATTCACAAGACTGGCAATGGCTGGTTGAACCAGAGACAGGCGATGGCATTGGTGACAATATTGAATTTGTATTAGATGAAGCAAAAGTAAATCTTAAAAGAATTGCACACAAAGTTACTGGCAACTTCAATTATAAATCCTGGGATGGCAAAAAAACACAGATTCCACAATCTGTTACCACATGGAAAGTTACAGGACCAGAATATCTCAAAAAAGGTTCCAGTAATAAAATAGTTGAACTGGGCAAAGTTATTTATGAACGCAAAATGGTGAAACAAGAAGATTTTACAGCCGAGAAAAATAAAGCAGTTGTGATGTCACTCACAGAACAGATTACTGCTATAAAGGCTCCAAAAATGTCTCCATTTGGCATGGTAGAAGTTGGATGGGGAATTGATCCTAGTAAGTTTGGCAACAATTTACAAGTCTATATCAAGCAATTAAGCAAACCTATAAACAAACAAATTTTAAAAAATTTAAGATGGTCGGGACAGCATGTTCCTGATTTAGGATTTATACAATTAGACTTGGATCCAACGTAAAAAAAAGGAAATTTTATGAATATCATTAAAAAATTATTTATAATCACGTTACTTTGTAATATAACAAACATAAAATCAGAACTAAAACAAGCAGACAGCGTCTTTAAAAGATGGACAGAAATTCAACGCTGCATGAATGACATAACACAAGAAGGCATGAAGAATAACTTTGGAGAACTAAATATTATCGCCTTAAAATCTCGATATTCCTGCGTATTAAATTATTTAGAGACTTTTGCATGCTTGTGCGATCTAATACAAAGCCAATATCTTAAAAATGGATTCTTTGAACTGCAAGCGCCACAAGAAGAAGAAATAAAAACAAAGTTTGAATATTTATATAGCATATTAGAAAACAATATCCCTGAATTTATTCAATATCTAAAATTTCATAACTTTGCAGGAGAGCTAAAAGATTACACAAACATCAAGATATCTGATAGCACGCTCATAGAAGAAGCAAAAGAAATGATCAACATCTTGTTTTATAATCAAGATTATTTTAAAACTGAAGAGTTTTTATTTGGGATTGCCAACAGGTTTTATGAATATTGCTTTGATAAAGAAACATTCAAAGAATTTGAAACTATGCTCAAAAATGAGAGCGACCACCCTATCGTTAAATTTTTGTATTCTGTAATATGGTGGAACCTTGCAGGAAGCGGGTGGAAGCACTGGCATAAAGATTGCATAAACAACTTGAAACAGAAATCAGATTCTGGAAATGAAATTATTTATATTGCAGGTGGATCTGATATTTATCAATTGATAAAAGCAGGAATATATAACATTAGATTGATAGATCCAATTTTGCCATCACAACCAAAATATTATTCACAAGATTGGGATTGGCTTGTTGTTGGCGGCGAGCGTAATGCAGATCCAAGAAAAGATATAGAATCTGAAAACTGTGGCATTTGTGACGAGATCTTCTTTGATCTTGATAAAAAGATAATCATGAAACGTGTAAGCTTTGACGAAACTACCCAAAACTTTCAAGCCCAACTTGCAACAGGCCAGACAATAACCATCCCAAAAAGCATAACAACCTGGAACTTTTACCAGGCTGACAAAGAAGGTAAAATAATAAATCAAAAACCATTAGGCACATTCACAATTGAACGTAGATTTACAGAACAAAATGACTTTGAGCTTCAACAAAACAAAACTCTTTTGATCTCCTTTAACGAATTATATTTTATTACTTCTCCTGCAAATAAAGGTGGTTGGGGCATTAATCCATTTAAATTTGATGACAAGTTACAAATTTATGTAAAACAGTTAAGAGCTCCTGTATCTTGCCCCGTCACAAGAAATATGCGAAAAGCTGCCAATCAAATGGAATTTAGCTATATTGCCCTTGGTACATGCGTGGATTAGATAACCTGGACACAGTAGAAAATATAATATAAGCAATACGCACATGGGGCAGCCGCCTTGGGCACATCACAAAAAGAATTAAAACCTAACTCTTAAAACTTAAATGACCAAATTCTGAGGCGAGGCTCTGCACATCAAAATTACATACGCACCCCATATGCAATAATCCAAATTTTATGGTTAAATAAGGGATAAAGTAGTTATATAAACCCTAGCAAAACTATGAATTTGACCATATTATGAAAAAAAATCTATTAAACATGTCTCTAAACGAGCTAAAAGAAGCATTCAAAAGCATTAACGAGCCTGCATACAGGGCCGAACAAGCATACTCTTGGTTCTACCAAAAATATGTTACCGACCTGGATCAGATGTCTAATTTCTCTCAAAAGCTAAGAGATAAGATCTCGCAAAATTTTGAGATACAATTACCTGAAGTCTTTAAGGTGGCAGAGTCTCAAAGCGATGGCTCCCAGAAGTTTTTATTAAAAACCCATGACGACAAGCTCATTGAAGCTATTTTGATGCCCACAGAAAAAAGGACAACTTTATGCGTTTCATGCATGATAGGTTGCCCATTAAAATGTAAATTCTGTGCAACAGGAAGCCAAATAGGCTTTGTAAGAAAACTGGATCAGTCTGAAATACTGGGGCAGGTTATACAGGCAAGCCGTAAAGAGCGTATCACAAATATAGTCTTTATGGGCATGGGCGAACCCCTACTAAATCTTAAAAATGTCGACCAAGCTATACAAATTTTATTAAATAAAGATAGCTTTGGAATATCACGATCTAAAGTCACACTTTCAACAGCAGGCGTGACAGAGAATTTATCAAACTTTATAAACAAATATAGAATTAATTTGGCAATATCTTTGCATTTCACAACCGATGAACAACGCAGTGAATTTATGCCAATAAACAAAAAATATTCTATAAATGAACTTATAACAGAGTTAAAAAAAATAGAGCTAGCAAAGCGCGATTATATAACTATTGAATACATAATGATAAAAGATGTAAACGATAGCCTTGATGACGCCAGACGATTAATAAAATTATTAAATGGGTTAAAAATTAAAATAAATCTGATACCCTATAACCCTACAACAAGTTTTGTGGCACAAAGTTCTACAGAAGAACAAATAGATATTTTTGCAAAATACCTAAGATCAAAATCTGTTATGGTGACGGTTAGAAGAAGTTTGGGAAAAGAAACAGAAGGTGCATGCGGACAGTTCGCACTTAAGAATTAAAAAATAAGTTGGAGTAAACGTGGCATATCAAACAATACCAATAAATATTTTGGCTGATGGCGGTATCAATGCAACATTTGTAGCTAAATTTGCTTTGTTTATAGCAATCATGTTATTTGGAACAATTGCTACAGGCAAAATTTTAAAATCACTATTCAGGCTGCCTGCTGTAGCAGGACAAATAATCGGGGGTATCTTCTTAGGACCTTCGCTACTGAATATCACAAAACTTTCTTACTTCACATCCCCATTAGAATTTATAAATAAATCCGCACAACATATTTATACCATAGCCAGCGCAGATATTTTTTTCTTTTTTATCTTATTAATATCATCAGGCCTTACAGTTGCATATCTCCTATGGCTTGCAGGACATGAAACAGATGTTCAAGATATGGCAAAAGTAGGAATGGTATCTGTATTAGCAGGATTTTTAGGAGCTATTGTACCTATTGGGATGACAACCGCAACCATATATTACCTATTTGGTAAAAGCTACTCTCTTGCATCAGCAATTGGTCTGGGCGTGGTCTTTGCAGCAACAAGTGTTTCTATACCTATCACAATGCTTATATCACAAAAAAAGATGCACCTAAGATCTTCTAAGGCAACAATGGGTGCCGCCATAGTAGATGATATCTTAGCTGTTATTTTATTTTCTTTATTTGTAGTGCTACTACAATCAGGACTGTTTGGTAATGTGCACTGTACACAAAGTTTTGGACACTGCTCAACTATTCAAGGCTCTTTAGGCCGTATGCTTCTATCGTTTATCATAATGTTTGTTACTGGATACTTTTTAATAAAACCTATCAATATTTGGCTAAAAAAAGCAAAACTCACACACTTGCTTCCATCTTTTGCAGCACTAATGATGTTGGGATATTTCTGCATAGCAGAATTGGTTGGTGGGCTTGCGGGAATTACAGGCGCATACTTTGCAGGACTTTTCCATAGAATGGGTGATCATAACCATAGTGCAGAAAGAGCGATCTCTCCGTATGTTAATACTTTCTTATTACCACTTTTTTTGGGCTCTGTTGGCATGCAAGTTGATATTACTGTTCTAGATCCAAAAGATTTTGTTATTGTTCTTATCTTATTATTTGTTGCTATAATATCAAAGCTCTTAGGCTGCCAGCTAACAAGCATGACTTCCAATATGATAGGCAGGTCTAAAAAGTGGTCATTACTTGAAACCTATATCTTTGGATCATCAATGGTTGCACGTGGCGAAGTTGGTCTTGTTATTGCAACAATATTGAATGGCACAAACCTTATAACTCCACAACAATACGTAATCTGTGTTGCAGTTATAGTTCTAACAACCATTGCTTCTCCTATTATGCTTGCCTTAGGCTTTAGTCAGATGGAAAAAGAAAGAAAAGAAAAGCATATGCCAAAAAAAGAAATCTACTCTATAAAAATTGGTCCATTTAAATATTTACCAGTAAGACTTATATTTAATGCTATGGTTTCTATTTTAGAAAAAACAGAAAAAGTTAATTCCATAGTTCAATTAGATGAAGGCAAAAAAGTTCTTACCTTAACTGACAATGTAAAGATATTTTTCAAGCCTGACCAAGGTATTATTCTTGAAGGCAATAAAGATAAAATTCATGATATTTTAAATAACTTTGATGAAAATATAAATAAAGATATTAAACAAATTCATAAGTCCCTCAGCTGACGCATAGTAATTTTAAAAAAAATTAGGACATAAAAAAAGGCCTGCTAATTTAGCAGGCCTTTTTTTAATTAATTTATATATTAATACATTCCTGGCATTCCGCCCATGCCACCCATTCCACCCATGCCACCAGCAGGCATTGGTGAAGCAGATTTTTCTTCAGGAAGTTCTGCAACCATAGCCTCTGTTGTCAATAATAAACCAGCAATAGACGCTGCATTTTGTAATGCAGAACGTGTAACTTTTGCAGGATCAACAACACCAGCTTTTATTAAGTCTACATATTTTTCAGTCTTAGCATCAAAACCAAAATTCTTATCTTTAGAATTTTTAATTTTGTCTACAACAACAGAAGGCTCATGACCAGCATTAAAAGAAATAATTCTTGCAGGTTCTTCAAGCGCTCTCTTGATAATTTGCACACCAATATTTTGGTCGCCATCTAATTTAATTTTATCAAGTGCATCTTGAGTTCTTAGTAGTGCAACACCACCACCAACAACAATACCTTCTTCTACTGCAGCTCTTGTTGCATGCAATGCATCTTCAACTCTATCTTTTTTCTCTTTAAGTTCAGTTTCAGTTGCTGCACCAATTTTAATTATGGCAACACCATCAGAAAGCTTAGCCAAACGTTCTTGGAGTTTTTCTGTATCATATTCAGAACTTGAGGCTTCTATTTCTGCTTTAATCTGATCAACTCTTGCCTTGATATTTTTTGCAGCACCTTTGCCATCAACAACAGTTGTATTATCTTTTGTAATTTTGATAATTTTTGCAGAACCCAAATCAGCAAAAGTAATGTTTTCTAGTTTTACGCCAAGATCACCAGAAACTAATTTGCCGTTTGTTAATATAGCAATATCTTCTAACATTGCTTTACGTCTATCACCAAAACCAGGAGCTTTTACAGCTGCAACATTTAATGTTCCGCGCATCTTGTTAACAACTAATGTTGCCAACGCTTCACCTTCAATATCTTCAGCAATAATCAACAAAGGCTGACCTTGTTTTGCAACTTGCTCTAATATTGGAAGAAGGTCTTTCATGCTATTAATTTTTTTATCACAAATTAATATAGCAGGATTCTCAAGAAGAACTTCCATCTTCTCGGTGTTAGTTATAAAGTATGGAGATAGGTAACCTCTATCAAATTGCATACCTTCAACTACTTCTAATTCACTTTCCATGCCTTTTGCTTCTTCAACGGTGATAACACCATGTCTGCCAACTTTTTCCATGGCGTCAGCAATAAGGTTGCCAATGTATTTATCAGAGTTTGCAGATATTGTTGCAACTTGTGCGATCTCAGATTTACCTTTAACCGGCTTTGCAAGCTTTGCAATCTCTGCAACAACCACTGTTACAGCTTCTGCAATTCCACGTTTAATTTCCATTGTGTTTCCACCAGCTGTGGTATTTT